>CAZYTS010000047.1:227-21356 GCA_964649855.1 uncultured Gemmatimonadaceae bacterium | reverse complement strand
GCAGCGATGCGCCGCGGATAGTCTGTCCACGTGTCGGTTGATCCCTTCTGGATGGCATTGTTGCCCATCTTCCAGATGTTGTACAGGAACTGTTCGCGGTGCCGCGAAGCAATGTCTAGCACGCCATAGTTTGCGGTGACCGAGTACTCGATCGACTGGCGGAAGTGCCAGCGCTGAGGTGTGATCGGGAAAACGTAGTTCTCCTGCGGAATCAGCTTTTCAGGTGTGAAGGGAATGTCCATCGGAGTAGGATTGCCGATGGTTTCCGTCAAAAGCCCGACCATGTTGTGGAAGTAGACCGCTGTACGCAGTCCGCCATTCCACCACGTCTGGTAGCCCGCCTGATCGCGCCGCACTGCTCCTGGCTTTCCTTCGAGGGCAAAGCGCGTGTGCATCGACGTGCCTACAAGGTCGATGCCATAGATCACCAGCGGATCGAAATTGTGGTTGTGAGGGGCACGGAAAGGCGGCGCAAAAAGTACTGCACCCGCTGGTCCAGTCTGGTGGTGATTGTAGACGATCTGCGGCAGCCATTCATGGTACTGCTGTCGCATCATGTTGATCGTCTCGTTCTGTGCTCCCATGTAAAAGTCACGGTTGTTGTCGTGACCGATGTATTTCTGATAAAGGCGCGGAATACCGCCGGTCGAACGCTCCGTTTCGGTTGCGTTGCGCATATACCAATTGGCCACCAATTCCATGCCGTCCGGATTGGCGTGGACAATCAGCACGATGCAATCATTGAGGAATCGAAGGACTTCGGGGTCGTTCGCGGTCAGAAGCCGGTAAGTCGTCTCGATCAGTTGATGCGACCCGAGGACCTCGGTGGCATGAAGCCCACCGTCGATCCATACAACTGCTTTTCCCTCGGCAGAAAGTCGCCGCGCTTCTGCCTCACTCACTTCACCGCGCCCCAGCGTTTGCGCTATCTGCTTGTAGCGCGCCAGGTTGCGGTGGTTCTCAGGTGAGGTGACAATCGCCATCAACTGGTCTCTGCCCTCCGCCGTCTTCCCGATTACTTCAAGAGTCATGCGATCCGACTCACCGTCTAACTTCTTGAAGTAGTCTGTAAACTGCGTGTAGTTGGCCAGGCGATAGTCGTCGCCAATGTTGAAGCCGAAGAATTCCCGCGGTGAGGTCACCCTCCCCTGCGCGAATACCGGCGCGGCTGATACGAATGTGGCGAGTGCCAGGCCGGCTACACTTCGCCAGCGCGTGCGAGATGACAACGATGATTTGAACATGAGTTCGGTCGGGTCTAGGAGGACCGTGAATGGCTTTGGCGCATCAAAGCTTACAGGTGTGCACGCCGAGCGTCGAGCGGCAACTTATGACTGTACGCAGGGCAGCGGGTACCTGCTGGACCGCGCGTGCGAGTGGAATCGTCGCGCCAGCACGCAAAAAGTGGTGGTATCCAGTCCGTACCATCATCTTGAAGCGCCGCGGAACCCCCTACCGTGATAGCTTAGGCGCATGACCTTCCTCAATCGAGCCACCGCTCACGCCCCTGGCTCAATCGGCAACATCGGTCCGGGGCTCGACGTCCTCGGTGCGGCTCTTGCCGGAGTCTGGGATTCGGTGAGCGCCGAGTGGCTCGACGAACCCGGGATGAAGGTTCTGGAAAGCGGCCACCCTGAACTCCCGACCGATTCCTCGCGCCACGCCAGCGCGATCGCTGCCGCCGCAGTCCTCACCGCCACAACAGCAGCCACGGGATCCTTTGGAGGTAGAGGAGTCGGGCTCACAGTCAAAAAGGGACTTCCGCTTGAAGCTGGCCAGGGTGGAAGCGCGGCGTCGGCGGTGGCTGGGGCAGCCGCCATGAATCTCCTTTTGGGCTCACCCCTAACCCATTCCGAACTTTTGGAGGCGTGCCTGAGCGCTGAGGCGGTCGTTGCCGGACGCCATCTGGACAACATCGCGCCCTCGCTCCTGGGAGGCATCTGCCTGGTCCGGTCAATGGACCCTATCGACGTCGTTTCGCTTCCGGTTCCGGCGCGGTTGCGCGTAGTGCTGGCTCATCCTAACCAGGCACTGCGTACCGCCGACGCGCGTGCAGTCCTCCCTGCCAGCGTCAAACGATCGGTGGCCGTTGATCAAATGGCAAACGTCGCGGCCATGGTCGCTGCCCTTTACGAAGAGGATCTGCCTCTGCTCGGAAGAGCCTTGACTGACAGAATCGCCGAACCCGCCAGAGCTGCGCTCATTCCGGGTTTTGCCGAAGCCAAGGCGGCGGCTCTGGCGGCCGGGGCCCTGGGCGCTTCGATATCGGGGGCCGGACCAACAACGTTTGCCCTTTGCGACAGCGACGTCGGAGCGCAACGCGTTGCTCACGCCATGCGCGATGCGTACGAAAACCGCGAGGTCACTGTCCAGGTGAGGGTTACGCGAGTCGACACACAGGGTGTCAGGACAGAATCGGAGCCTGTGCCGGTACGCTGAATGCAGGCAACTCCAACTCAGCGTTGCACCTATTGTGGCAGGAACCTTCCCGATGACTCGCCAGCGCAGACCTGCCCGGGATGCCATGGACTGCTCGAAATCGCTCACCCCGCGCCAGCGCTGCGAGGAAGCGAACTCGCTGCGACGTTCGCCCAGGTCGGTGGCGACGCCAGTATTGCGCGCGAGGTGTCAGGGGTTTGGCGCTTTGCATCGGTAGTTCACCCCGGAGCGCGCGACGTTGTGTCGTGGCCCGAGGGCAACACTCCGCTTCTCAGGCGCGAGAGAGTCTCGCGCTTTGCCGGCGTCAGAGACCTCTTACTCAAGCACGAAGGGATGAACCCCACGGGTTCATTCAAGGATCGCGGCATGACTGTCGCCGTGACGCAGGCCATGAGACTCGGGGCACCCGCAATCGCCTGCGCCTCCACCGGAAATACCTCGTCATCGCTCGCGGCATATGCTGCACTTGCAGGCATTCCGGCCATTGTGTTCGTACCACAGGGTCAGGTAGCGCTCGGCAAGCTCACACAGACCCTCGCGTACGGCGCTCGGACTCTCGTGGTGCGTGGAGATTTTGATGCCTGCCTAACGCTCGCCATCGAAGCAGGGGAAAAGCTCGGCGTTTCGCTCCTCAACAGCGTCAATCCATGGCGGCTCGAAGGGCAGAAAACCATAGTGCTCGAAGCGCTGCAACAGCTCCGCTGGGAAGCACCGGACTGGATTGCGCTCCCGGCTGGCAACCTCGGCAATACGGCAGCTTTTGGAAAGGCATTGAGAGAAGCCAGAGACTGGGGACTGATCAGCAAAGTGCCGAGGCTGCTCGCGGTGCAGGCGGCTGGGGCGAACCCCTTTTATCAGAGCTTCGTCACCGGCTTTAAGGAACGCTTTCGCGTAACTGCGTCGACGCGAGCTACTGCAATTCGGATCGGCAACCCAGCTTCGCACGATCGCGCGGTCGCAGCCATCCGATTGACATCGGGCCTGGTGGTATCAGTGTCCGACGATGAGATCATGGAATCCAAGGCGGAAATCGACGCCGCAGGAGTGGGTTGCGAGCCTGCCAGCGCCGCATCTGTTGCAGGCGTGCGGCAGTTGGTCGCCTCAGGGGTGATCGACCCGAGCCAGCGCGTCCTGGCTGTGCTGACTGGGAACGTGCTCAAGGACCCCGGCTCGCTGCAGTGGTTTCACGGAGAAAAGGAGCCCATGCCAGTACTTGCTAACCGCCCTGTGGAAATCTCGCCGGACCTGAGGCAAGTGGAGCCCTATGTAAGGCGACAAGGCACCGGACCAAGGCCTTTGTAAGACTGGGAGGCCGTTCTGCCTGACGATTGTGTTTGTGCATGCGTCTTGCGGCGTTATAATAGTCCAACTTCCCGCGCAGTGTGGTGTAGATGCAGCCGGCTGTTTCGGCCTGAGCGGGATGTTTCGCAGCCTCAATCCCGCACCATCTACCAGAGGATTGCATGAAGAAATCAACCATTGCAGTCGCCGCATTGCTCATGTTCGCTGGCACGCAGCCGGCCATGGCACAGAGGCCATTGAGCATCGATGTCGGCGCATTCGGGCAATACAACATTCACGACGACGCCCTGAACCTTGAAAACGGCCTGTCTGTCGGCGGCAGGCTGGCTCTGTACCTAATTTCCAATTTTGCCGTAGAAGCCGACTACAACTTTGGAAAGACCGATTGGGACAACAACGGTACAACTACCGAGATCACGTACCGTCCATGGGCGCTCCGCCTTCTTTGGAGCATGCCCCTGACGCCCAAGTCTCGCTTTGTATTCGGCGCTGGTTACACGCAGCTCGTTTACGAGGGGCGTGAAGAAGAGATCGTACCAGGCACCGTACAGCGTAACGAGTACGAAGATGCATTTGCCGGACTCATCGGCTTTAAGTCCTGCATCGGTGACAAGTGGCACTGGCGTGTAGACGCGCTGGCCAACCACGCACCCTCGCCAAACTTCACAGGAGGAGCCAACCTCGAAGGCAAGGCCACGAGCTACGGTCTCCGCGCTGGTTTTGGACGCATGGTTCGCGGTGACTGCGTAAAGACGCCGTTCTCCTGGACATTTGGACTGGTCCCTGCCAGCAGCCAGCTGCGCGTCGGCGCCACGCAGGCTCTCAACGTCAGCGCTCGCGACGCTCAGGGCAACTCGATCGCCATGAGCAGCATCAGCAACTATCGCTGCACTTCTGACAATCCCAACGTCGCAACGGTCGACAACAACGGCGTGGTAACAGCCGTGGGCCCCGGTACGGCAACGATCACTTGCACCGGAACTGTTGGTGGCAAGACTCAATCGGCAACGCATACCGTCACCGTTCGTCGCTCCGACTGGAGGCTGACAGTGTCTGGTGGTGGCAGTGTTGAAGTTGGCCAGAGCACCACGGTTTCTGCTTCAGCGGCCGATGAAGACAACCGCCCGGTTACCGGTACGGTGTCCTGGACTTCGAGCAACTCCAGCGTTGCTACCGTTGACGCTAACGGCAACGTGCGCTGCGTCAGCGCCGGAAGCGCCACGATCACCGGAACGATGACCCGTGACGGTGAGACGCGTACAGGAACGGCGCAGGTGACCTGCACCGCCCCACGCACGCCGGAACCGCCGCGTGCTGCGCTTGTCGCCCAGCTCACGGATGTGCACTTCGGCTTCAACCGCTCCGACCTTACTCAGGCCGGGCGTGACACCCTCAACTGGGTGATCAGCCAGCTCAACTCTTCGACAGGCTCGTCGTGGGTGATCTCGGTTGAAGGTCACACCGATCCTTACGGCAGCGATGAGTACAACGAAGGCCTGGCCAACCGCCGCGCGCAGACGGTTTACAATTACCTCACCCGTGCAAACGGTGGAGTGCCTGCATCGCGTGTAGCTGGCCGGCTCGGCTTTGGCGAGCGCTGCTTGCTCGTCAATGACGATCGCACAAACCCGCAACTGTCGCGTGCTGAGCACCAGCGCAACCGTCGCGTGGAAATCTGGAACCTGAACGGTACCGCTCTACCAACGGGCTGCCGCCCAGCTTCAGACTATCAGAACAGGTAGTTGAAGGACTGAAGAACCAAAGCCCCGTGATGTCGCGAGACATCACGGGGCTTCTTCTTTGAGGAATGTGATCCTGCAAAGTCTCGCGCACGTTTCAGGCTGATGGTGGCGCCCTCTTTGCGCTGAGAAACGCCACGAACATCGAGATCAACGCCGGGATGTAGAAGTATCCGACGGATAGCGCCCCAAGGATCACCCAGATCAGGAGCAGTGCGGTGCTCAATAGTCGAAGCAGCGTTCCCTGTTGCTGATTTCGCGCGGCAATGGGCAGCGCGCTCACAACAATCGGCGCGAATAGAGTGGCAACACGTTGCTCACCAAAGTAGAGGCCGAGAGAAAGCGCGGTCGCGAATGAAAGCGCGAGGAGTGCAGCAGTTCTTCCAGCTTTAGGCTCGATCACGATGAGTCAACCTCCAGCGATGCCCGTTCAGCAACCTGGTTGGGCAAGCACAAGTGTGCGAAACCGGTTGTCGTGGGCGATCGGATCAAAGAGTGGATCGCAGCGAAGGTGCAACTGATAGTGAAGCTCGCGCTGTGGCGCAAATCTGCGCAGCCACCAGATAGCCCGGTCAGTGTTCCCGACGGCCGTGTTGGCCTGAGCCAGCCACACAGCGGTGTGTGCTGGGACAGGAACGTAAGTGAGCGCCAGCGAATCGGCTCTTCGCAGTGTGGCACGAGCCTCGGAATCCATGCCTGCACGTGCCTCCGCGACGGCCCGGTTTGCCAATGTGTTAGGAACCTCGATGTCAGTGTTTAGGCGTATCCCCGCGTCAAACGCATCAACGGCGCGCGCGAACTCACCGCGTTCCAGAGCGATGAAGCCAAAGGTGGTCAGGCCGAGGAGGTACGTCGGATCAAGCGCGATCGCGCTATCGGCCCAAACGGCTGCGCTGTCATATTGACGGTGCCAGTAGTAGCCAAGCGCAAGAAACGCCAGACCTTCGACGTATGTTGGACCTATGCGAACGACCCGCTGCCAACCATCGATAGCCTGCTCCATCTTGCCGGTCTCGGAAAGGCCAAGGGCGAGTAAATGCCAGGCCTGACCGTTGAGAGAGTCGAGCTCGGTCGCCCTTTGCGCCGCGCGCAAGCTGGGTGATGCATCGGTCGGGTAGACTCGTCGCCGCACGATCGCCTGAGCTACCCATGCTTCGGCGTCTGCCGAATCCAGAAGGAGGGCACGATCCGCAGCCGCGACCGCGAGGCGCAAAACGCTGTCCTGTGCCAGACCAGGGAAGACGAAACGGCGCCTATGTGCCAGTTCGTAGCCCTTTGCGAGCCCCGACCAGCCGCGCGAATAGTTCGAGTCGATCTCGATGGCAGCCTTGAATAAGGAAATGGCCTCGGAGGTGCTCGCCTCCGTGCGCGGAATATTGGCTCGCTGGCCGCGTTGGTATAACGAGACTGCTCGTTGATCCACCGCTGGAGGCGTTGGTACCGCCGCTCCCTTAAGGGCCACCCAGCCTGCTCCCGCAGTAGCAACAAGCGCCAGTGTGATCAGTGGAGCCGCTAAATACCGTTTGCCTTTTGAGTACTGAGCTCTGGCACTTGGCTCCGCGGTGAGCGCCCGAGCAAAGCTCACGATATCATGGAACCGGTCGGCAGGCACTCGCTCGAGCGCTCGCAACACCGCCGTTTCGACAGATTCAGAAATGCCAGACCTAATGGGACGAATGGGCCGAGCTGGTTCGGCAAAGCGTCGTTTGATGATTGCCAGCGCACTCGGACCCGTAATTGGCGGCTCACCCGCAAGCATCTCGTAGATGACTGCCGCGAGACTGTATTGGTCGGTGCGCGTGTCGACATTTTCGCCCGAGGACTGTTCGGGACTCATATACGCCGGCGTACCGAGAGCGATTCCCGTGCTCGTTAGGCGCTCGTCACTAGGGTCGGACAGGGCCTTTGAAATCCCAAAGTCCACAAGGTATGCCCGGCCGCCTGCCATTATCACGTTTTCGGGCTTGATGTCACGGTGAACGATCCCCTCGTTATGGGCTGCCTGCAGCGTCGCGGCGAGTTCGAGCCCAATAGCCACCGCTTCGTCGACGGGGAGTTGCACCTCACGCGTGAGACGCGAGCGAAGCGACTCACCCTCGATGTACGCCATGGCATACCACGGGAGGAAGCCGTCAGCGGTCTTCACGGCACCCGAATCGAAGACTGGGACAATTCCCGGATGCTGAAGCCGGGAAGTCAGCCTAACTTCGCGAAGGAAGCGGTCAACTCCAATTGCCCCCGCGAATTCCGGAAGAAGCACTTTGAGCGCGACCGCGCGATCGTGCTCGATATCCTTGGCGAGCCAAACCGTAGCCATCCCACCACGACCAAGTTCACGCTCGATCGTGTAGTGACCTTTGAGTTCCGTTTCGAGCAGCTCGCGCATCGACGTGATGTGCCCTCAGGGGGGACTGCGAGACAGGAAGCGCTCCGACCCGAGCTATGAGTATGTGAGCACCAGGGCCATCAGGCCAGACCGCCCGCCCAACTTATTTAGCCCTCAGGTCACATTCCCCAAACCAGTGCGCCGGTATCCAGGGTGAGGACCCTGGTGCTTAGGGCGCCACCATTTTCGTGAGGTCAAACGCTCGGCCACCGGTGGCAGCCACGACCCTGTCCCCACGACAAGGATCAATCGGTAGCCCGTGGCTGAAGGTGGTAAAGGCAGGGAGCACACCGACAGACTCCCCCACGTGAAAACAGGGAACGCGAACCGCATCGACTCCGAGGCTAAATCGCACCACAGGATGGAGATGGCCTACCCACGAATAGAAACCCGGCACCGCGCCTTCATGCGAGAACGCAAATCCTTCGATCACAAGATAGGGATCGTGTACCTCGATCCCCCACTCTTCCGGAAGCGAACGGACCTTGCGGTCATGGTTTCCGCGAACCAGATGAAGTTCACACTCTATCGTTTGTTGCCACTGACGCAGCGCCTGACGGACACTGGATGTGAGTCCCGCGGCATCGTGAATGAGATCACCGGTAACGACCACACTCTTGGCACCCGTATCCTCGACAGCGGCAGCCAGCCTGACCAGATCGTCGTACATGACGCCATCCGGAAGCGCCACCCCCTGCCCTCTGTAGCTCTCGGTCTTTCCGAGGTGCACGTCCGATACTACCAGGACTCGCTTCGCGGGCCAGTATAAAGATCCGTCGCCACGGAGCTCAAAACGTTCGCCAGCAACATCGAGACTTACGTGAGTCAGTCCTTCCATTGCGCAATCATGCGTTCCACGCGGGCAATGAGGGATTCGGTTGATAGCTGCGATCCGAGGCGGTCAATAACAAGTGGAAATGCAAGCGGTGTAGGATGAGGAATCCGGGCAACAAGCGGTTTGCTCGCCGCCAACCTGTTTAATGCATCATCGAGTCGCACGAGTTCGAACTGCTGGTTCAGAACTTCGCGGTGCGCCTGAACCACAAGAAGATTGTCAGGGTCGTATCGCGTAAAGACATCGTAAACCAGAGACGACGTCAGCTGGACCTGTCGCGTACCCTTGGGTGCGCCAGGATAACCCGCAAACACGAGGCCCGCTATTCGCGCGATATCGCGAAACTGCCGCCTGGCCAGCTCGCCCATGTTCACGCTCGCCGCAAGATCCGCCAACAAATCACCGGGAAGCATGATGTCGGGATGCAGAAGTTCTTGAGGTGAAACCTCACGCGCCGAAAGCAATTCGAGCCCGTAGTCGTTCACGGTCAGGCTGAACGATCCGGGCGTATCTCGTCCCAACCTATACGCCACGAGCGAAGCAAGAGCCTGGTGAACCTGACGCCCTTCAAAGGGATACACAAACAGGTGATGACCTGACCGGGATGCCCACGTTTCGATAAGCACTTCACCCATCGTTGGAATCGCAGAGAGTCGCCTTTGCTCTTCGAGAACAGGTCGGGCAGCCTCCATTTCCGGAGCGCCGTCGCTCTCACCTCGAACGTATTGATCCAACCTCGCTCTCACCGCGTGGCCTAACGAAGTAGACATCGGGAAGCGACTGCCAGCCCAGATAGGTGTGAGGGAGGGCCGCACAGGCGAGCGCTTCACATACGCTATCATCTCACGAACTCTAACGAACTCGAGTTGTCTGCCGGCAAACACAAAGCGGTCGCCTGGCCTGAGCCGAGCTATAAAGTCTTCTTCTATCGTCCCGATGCGGGCGCCGCTCAGGTAGCGGATTTCCATCGTGGACTCAGAAGTAATTGTACCAATGCTGAGCCGGTGCATGCGAGCAATGCGTGGTGAAGCTACGCGCATTACGTCGCCATCCCTTACGACGCGATGGTGTTGTTCGTAAGCCCTCAGGGTTGCGCCACCATGCTCCACGAGAGCCAGCGCCCAGTCAAAAGCATCGCGCAGCAAATTCCGGTATGACCACGCTTCCTTCACTTCGCTGTACAACTCGTCAGGAACGAAACCGCCTCCCATTGCACACGTCACCAGGTGCTGAACGAGCACGTCGAGAGGGCCTTCAAGAGGAAGTCTGGCTTCAACGTCGCGCACTGCAAGCGCATCGCGCGCTGCTGCGAACTCCACAAGTTCAAAGGCGTGCGTGGGGACGCAGATGATGCGTGCGTTTTGTCCCGGCCGATGCGCCGATCTCCCCGCCCTCTGCAGGATTCTGGCAATACCCTTTGGAGATCCGATTTGAACCACCCGATCCACTGGCGAGAAGTCGACACCAAGATCCAGGGACGACGTTGCAACGACCGCAGAGATCGAGCCGTCCTTTACCCCAGCCTCCACGCGCTCCCGTTCGTCGCGATCGATGGAGCCGTGGTGCAAAGCTATCCGCTCCGCGCTCTGTGGCATCTTTTCCCCGAGCGCCGAATACCATCGTTCAGCCTGTGACCGGGTATTGGTAAAGAGCAGCGTTGATTTTTCGTCGGCCAAAAGCTCGGCGACTCTGCCAGCCATCGTTAGGCCAAGCCTGCCGGCCCAGGGGAAGCGTTCGACCTTATCCGGGAGCACCGTTTCGACTATGGTGTCCCGCCGGATGTTTGCGTCGACAACCTGCGCGGGACTCGCCGTTCCAACGACGCACTGAGCGGCAGCACCAGGATCCCTGAGTGTCGCGGACATTGCCCAGGTTCGCATGCCCGGAGAAAAGCGGCGCAACCTGGCTAGAGCCAGCTCCACCTGCGTGCCTCTCTTTGTCGAAATCAGCTCGTGCCACTCGTCGATCAGCGCAACTCGTAGCGACGCGAATGCCTCGCGCGCGTTGTCGTACGACAAGAGCACGGAGAGCGACTCCGGCGTGGTAATGAGGACTTCTGGGAGCGTTTGTCGCTGACGTGCCCGAGTCGCAGACGAAGTGTCACCGGTCCTCGTCTCTACCCTGAGCCCAAGGCCGAGGTCAGCAACCGGAGCCTTGAGTGCAAGCTCGATGTCTCTGGCAAGAGCACGGAGTGGCGTGATATAGAGAATCGATATCCCCTTGCAACCCGGCTTGTCGATCAAGTCTGCCAGGGGGCCCATGTAGGCAGCATACGTCTTGCCCGCACCCGTTGGTACGTGGACCAATCCGTTTTCGCCCTGCGCGTATGCGTCCCACGCTCGGCGCTGGAACTCAAATGCAGACCAACCCCTGGACGAAAACCACTCGTCCACAACGTCCCTCCCTCTCTTCAAAGCCGACTCCGACACAGCCATCGATTTGTAGGCAGAACCGCGACGCACCCGGGTCTGATCGATCAGGACCTAAAGAGCCGGCTCAGCACTCACGCTCTCTCCGAGCGCCGGCGACGCCCCGCCCAACCGTTCGAGTCGGGACTCCGCAGCAAGTCGTCTCAGGACAAAGAAAGAGGCAAACGCCAGAAGGATTGCCAGCCCACCCACAGACGCGAGGATCTCGCGATAGGCCGGATTGCCAGAGGCATCACGGGTCACCGACACAAGTATTCCCCCAACAATTGGGCCCATCAGAAAGCCGAGTGATCCTGCAACCTGAAAGGCGCCGAAAAGACCCTCTCCATGTCCTCGGCGCGCAAGATCCGAGATGAGAAGGAGATTTGGCGTGAACATAAGTGCACTAAATACGCCTGACGCCACCATTGCTGCCGGCAGCAACCGCGCCGGGAGCACTCCATAAAGCGCAAAGATTGCCCCAAACAGAATATTGCCTGCCAGCATTGGGACGAACCATCCGATCCGGTCAGCGAGGCGGCCGACCGGATAGCACAGCACCGCAAAAGGAAGCATGAAGAGTGCGATAAGTAAGCCACGCTGTGGCGCACTCAAGCCCACTACACCGGTGAGGTAGAGCGTAAAGGTCGAGACAAAGATTCCAATGCTGAAACGGTCGATAAAGCCGTACCCAAGCGGAATCCAGGTGACCAGTGAAGATCTGTTCCAGGCGTACCTCGTTCCGCGTTCACGATGAGCCTGCGCAACGGGAACGGCCGATAGTCTGGTAGAAACTGCCGCTGCCAGGAGCAGGAGCCCTACTCCCACGAGATACACAGCAGCAGCCCCGCGTTCTACGAGCAGCCCTCCGAGCGGCGAACCGACAGCGACGCCGATCATTATCGCCGTAGCCAATGCTCCAAGCGCGCCGCCCCTTTTTTCACCGGCAAGACGGTTGCTGGCGACCATCAGCATGGTGACCGCTGGCAGGTGAACGGCGCCGTCCAGCACCCTGAAGGCGAAAAGCACGCCCAGCGACGGAGCCAGCCACATTCCCGCAAAGGCTAAAGCATCCAGGAGGAGCGCTGAGACGATCAACGTTCGCAGCCCGCCTTTTCTGACGGCCCTCATGGCCAAGGGGACGGTAACCATACCGGCGATCATGTTGACCGTCATGAAGGCGTGGGCGTGACCCTCGGTACCTCCGTGCTCGCCGACAACCAACTCGTGCAGCCCGGGTACCAACAGAGTCACGGGCACGAGGGCAAGAAATGTGGCAACGGCCGTTATCAGCCTGGGATTCATGCCCTCAAAATCGCCAACTCCCCACTGTCGCCGCAACGGCACGTTTCATCACCTTTCTATTGGCACAGCCCCGGCCTGGCGGGGACCTTGGAGCGAACCGTTAAGCGGACTTGCGCATGCCACGTCTAAAAAACAGTCGAAGTCAAAGAGGCGGACCAATTCGGGGCCGCCTGCTCATGGTGGTCGTGGCCGTCTCGGCAATTCTGGCGATGGCGCTGCCTCTGGAGTCGCAGGATCGCTCGACTCCAATTCCCCAGGATCCTGCAGTACGCACGGGGCAACTGCCTAACGGGCTGCGGTATTACATCAGAAGAAATTCTCGTCCTGAGAACCGTGTAGAGCTGCGCCTCGTTGTAAACGCAGGGTCGGTCCTCGAAGACGACGACCAGCTGGGCTTTGCGCACTTTGTCGAGCACATGCTCTTCAATGGTACGACGCACTTTGAGAAGAACGACATCGTAAAGTACCTGGAGTCGATCGGAGTACGATTTGGCGCCGATCTCAATGCGTCGACTGGTTTTGACGAGACGATCTACATTCTGCCTGTACCGACCGACAAACCGGGACTTGTCGAAAGGGCCTTCGATATCCTGGAGGACTGGAGCAAGGCGGCGCTGTTCGACTCAGCGGACGTAGTCGCCGAACGCGGAGTCGTGCTGGAAGAGTGGCGTAGCGGGCTCGGTGCAGGATCCCGCATCCGGGACCAGCAGTTTCCCGTGATATTCAAGGGTTCGCGCTACGCCGAGCGACTGCCGATTGGCAAGCCGGAGATCCTGAGAGGCGCTAATCCTGCACCTCTAAAGAGGTTCTACCGGGACTGGTATCGGCCCGACCTCATGGCAGTTGTTGCCGTCGGCGACATCGAACCAGACAGCATCGAGACTCTGGTCAAACGTCATTTTGCAGGGTTTTCCGGCCCTCCCAATCCGAGAGCGCGGAGTTCGTTTCCGGTTCCGCCTAACGTCGAGCCACTCGTTACTATCGCGTCGGATCCCGAGGAGCAGGTGACGTCAGTAAGCGTACTCTACAAGCATGCGCCGCAGAGCATGCGCACTTTGGGAGACTATCGTACTTCACTGATCCAGGAACTCTATCAGTTCATTCTGAATCAGCGACTCGGCGAACTCTCCCGGAAGAGCGAGTCGCCGTTCTCTGTCGCTTCAACCGGGTATGGTTCCTTTGTCAGAGGAACAGATGTGTACCAGCTGAGTGCAATCGCCAAGGAGGGACAAGCAATTGCGTCGCTGGACGCCATGCTCACCGAAGCCAGACGTGTCCGCGAGTTTGGCTTTCTACCGACCGAGCTTGCCAGGGCCAAGGCGGCACTGCTGCGCTACTACGAGAGTGCGTACGACGAAAGAGAACGTACTGAATCGGGCAACTACGCCGATGAATACATAAGGGTGTACCTCGAGAATGAGCCCAGCCCCGGTATTTCATGGGAGTACCAGACCGTGCAGCGAGAGCTCCCTGGCATAACGTTGGACGAGGTAAACGCCCTTGGCCGGGCCTGGATCACAGAACAGAACAGAGTTATTGCGCTTTCTGCACCTCAAAAAGACGGCGTGCGCTTGCCAACCGAATCGCAGCTCCTTGCTGCCTTCCCGCGCACCGACTCGGCCACTGTTGTGGCGTACTCAGAAGAAGTCTCCGATGCGCCGCTGGTCGACAACCCGCCGACACGTGGAACCATCGCACGAGAGAGCCGTGACACTCTAGTTGGAGTCACTGAATGGGTACTATCCAACGGAGTACGTGTGTTGCTCAAGCCAACCGACTTCAAGGCCGACGAAGTGCTGATGCGCGGCTGGAGTCCTGGTGGGACGAGCCTCATAAACACTGCTGATCTGCCTTCAGCCGCGCTGGCTTCTACAGCAGTTGAACGCGGTGGTGCCGGGGATTTTGACGCCATCGAACTTGGCAAGAAACTCACTGGCATACAGGCCACCGCGGGCGCGTATATCGACGACCTGAGCGAAGGCGTGGTTGGTAGAGCGTCTCCCAAGGATCTCGCGACGATGTTCGAGCTGGCCTATCTCAAGCTCACCGAACCCAGGCGCGACACGGCTGCCTTTGCTGCATTTCTCGCGCAGGTGCGCCCGTTCATCGCCAACCGCTCCAACTCTCCCGACGCGGTGTTCGGCGATACCGTCGCCCTGACAATGTCGCAGTACCATCCGCGAGCTATCCCAACGAACCCTGAGTTTCTGGAAAAAGTGTCGTACAACCGCGCGATGGAAATCTATCGCGACAGGTTCACAGATTTTTCTGACTACACTTTTGTGTTTGTTGGAGCCTTTACGATCGACGAGATCCGTCCTCTGGTCACAACCTGGCTGGGTGGCCTCCCCTCTACCGGGCGGCGGGAGACGTGGCGCGACAACGATGTTGATGCGCCATCGGGGGTCATCACAAAGACGGTTCGCAAGGGAATGGAGCCTAAAGCGCAGACGCTTGTGATCTTTCACGGTGACGCGACATTTGGGCCCCGCGAGCGTCACTCGCTTCGCTCAGTTACCGAATATGTTGAGATGAGGTTGCTCGACAACCTGCGCGAGGCTCTGGGAGGTACGTATTCTGTCCAGGTGGGAGGAAACCTGGAACGAATTCCCGACCAGCGTTTTTCTGTATCGATTCAGTTTGGTTCAGCGCCGGAGCGAGCCGATTCACTCTTCACCACGGTGCTCGCGGTGATCGATTCTGTTAAGGCGGGTCACGTTGATTCCGCTGATGTCGAGAAGGTCAAGGAGCAGCAGCGACGCCAGCTTGAGGTGAACCTCAAGGAAAACCCCTACTGGCTCACGAACCTTTCAGCGCGCATCCAGAACAATGAGCCGTTAGGCAATATGCTTACGTATTCTTCGTTCATCGATGGGCTGACCGCCTCCGATATTCGGGAGGCGGCCTCAAAGTATTTTCCGATGAACAACTACGCGCGTTTTGTGCTTCTTCCGGAACGTACTGTTCCGTAGGACGGACCAACGAGCTTGGCCCCTTAGCGGCGAAGCTCGTTGCCAATACGCTGGACTTCGCCAAGCACACGAAGGAGGTTGCCACTCCAGATCTTTGCGATCTGCTCCTCGGTGTATCCACGGCGGACCAGTTCCAGGGTCACGTTGAACGTCTCGCTGGCGTCGTTCCAACCCTCTACGCCGCCGCCACCGTCAAAATCCGAGCTGATTCCTACGTGGTCGATGCCAATGAGCTTGACCACGTAGTCGATGTGATCTACAAAGTCCTTCACCGTAGCGCGCGGCGCCGGCGGGAATTGCTCGTTGAGCCGCTGCATGCGCGACATGTATTGTGCACGTCGCGTTGAATCGAGGCTGGCCATTCCAGCACCACGGCCCCCACCCGCACCTGCGGCTGGCATTCCAAACTCGCGGCGCAACGCCGCGATTGCCGCGGTGCGCTCCGGACTGTCCGGAGCCGGTGTTTTCACGTAGCCGTTGAATGCCACCAGCTGTACAACGCCGCCGTTCTTTTTAAGAGCAAGCAGCTGTTCGTCGTCCAGGTTACGGCTGTGATTACAGAGAGCACGCGCCGCGGAGTGTGAGGCAATGATCGGTGCTTTCGTGAGCTCCAGGGTTCGCATCATCGATCCCTTGGAGGGGTGCGAGATATCGATCATTACACCCCACTTGTTGAGCTCTGCAACTGCCTTCTCGCCAAGTGGTGAGAGACCATTCCACTTCCACTGGTTGTCCCGCTCTCCGGTGTTTGAATCGCTGAGCTGCGAGTGGCCGTTGTGCGCCAGCGACATATATCGCGCACCGAGATCGGCGAACTTTTTGATGTTGGAGATGTCCTCACCAATTGGGTAGCCGTTTTCCACGCCAATCAGGATGGCTTTCTTTCCCTCGCGCGCAATGCGGCGTACGTCGTCGGGAGTGAGTGCGAGCGCGACGCGGTCCGGGGCTATCTCTTTGGTCAGGCGGTGAATTGCTTCGAACTTGTCTATCGCCTGACGGTTGGCGCGGGCATAGCCTTCTGGAGTAAAGTCGTCGTCCTGTCCGACATACACAATCAGGAATGCTGCATCGAGCCCACCGGTCTCCATCTTGGGCACGTTGACCTGAGTGCCCAGGCGATCCGCATAGTTTGGTGCTCCCGTCCTGAAATTCGACGGATTGATGTCTACGTGCGTGTCGAGTGTAATAACCCGCTCGTGGATCCCGCGAGCGCGCTCCATGAGAGCGGCGTCCTGCGCCTGCAACGGAATTGCCAGTGCCGTTGCGGCTATGAGCGACAATCTACGCATGATCGTGAGGGTAATCGTTAGGTCCTACGCGGCCGATGTCGCGAAGGGCGTTTCAAGGCTCGTGCTCTGTGGCGTAAACAATTCGGCGCCATCCTCGGTTATGACCATATCGTCTTCCAGGCGCACACCAAACTCTCCGGGGATATAGATACCGGGCTCGTCACTGAACGTCATTCCAGGTTCGAGCGCCAGCGTGTTGCCCTTTACCAGATACGGCCACTCGTGCCCATCCATTCCCATACCGTGACCGACCCTGTGGGTGAAGTACTTGTACCCAGGTCCGTAACCGCCGTCCTCGATCACTTTCCGTGCGGCAGCGTCTACCGCCTGACACTGTACCCCAGGACGCGCAGCCTTTAGAGCCGCCGTCTGCGCAGCCAACTCGAGCTCGAACACTGCCTTCATTTTATCTGTAGGTTTGCCGAGTACAAAGGTGCGCGAGAGGTCGGAGCTGTAACCTTCTACCTTGCACCCTCCATCTATCAGGAGGATGCTCCCTTCCCTCACGACCTGAGGCGTCGCAGAACCGTGCGGCAGTGCCGAGTACTCTCCAACCTGCACGCCAGCACCACCACTGTATCCCAACTGGTCATGGGCCTGCGACACAAGACGTGCAAAATCCGACTGCGTCATCCCTTCTCTTAGCGACTTCCACGCAGCCTCGTACGCCTTGAGTGTCACCTGCGATGCATGACGCATCAGGGCCAGTTCGTGAGCGTCCTTTACCATTCTGCAGCCAGCGGTAATTGGCGTACCGCTCACGACTTTGATATTTCTAGCCGCATCGGCCACACCGGCGCTGAATACAAACTTGACCGTCTCCTCGACACCTATTGAGCCAGTGGCAAAGCCCGCGTCGCGCAGTCCGCGCGCAACCTGCATGTAGGGATCCTCGTCCTCTTCCCACGTCAGGACTCTGGTTTCCGCACCCAAAGGACCTAGGCGCGCCTGTTCGAGTGTACGCTCTTCTTCGAACTTGGGCGTGACTATAAAGGGATTGCCACGGGCAGGAATGATTGCCGTGGTGAGCCGTTCTGAGTTGCCCCAGCGCATCCCGGTGAAGTACACCATCGAAGTTCCACCGGTCAGCATAAGTGCGCTTATGCCCTTCTCAGTCATGAGACGACGCGCTTTTTCGAGCCTCCCCTTTCTCTCATCCACCGAGATCGGTGTAACACCGTCGCGCATGGGAGTGAGCGCGGCTATTGCGGGAGGAAGGTCGCTCGAGGCGTTGTCGGGCTGACGGGCAGACGCTGTGCATGCCACACCGGCCGCGGCCAGCGACGACGATGTAATGAAAGTTCTACGCGAAACCATCTTTTAAGGCCCTGGAAGTGGTGAAGCCGACCGGCGCGCAAGCCTGCCTAACGCGCCGGTCGGCCAAAGGAGCACAAACGCTTACGGAACGAAAGCTGCAACCGGAAGGCGCTGAATCCCGCGCTCCCGCTTTTGCTTCTCAACCATTGCGGCCACGTCGGCCAGTAGCTTTTTGGCGTCATACACAATGCCATCCTTGATCGTGTACTTGACGCCGCCAACACGCTCGGTCTTACCGGTTTCATCGTTGAGCCTGATGAAGCCGGTCCCATATAGCGTTTTGAAGTTTGCGATCGGATTCTCTGGCGCAATCACAAGGTCGGCCAGCATGCCGGGTCGCACTACGCCAGTCTCGATCGGTTTGCCATTGGCCTTATTGATCTCTTCTGCAGCGTGGAGCGTTGCGCCACGAATCACTTCGAGCGGATGGAACCCCGCCTCCTGGAAGTTCTCCAGCTCTTCGATGTACGAAAACCCGTAAGTGTTGTAGATGAACCCAGCGTCGGTCGACGGTGTTACGCGTCCACCCATGTTCTTGTAGTCCTGGATAAAATCCATCCACACCTGGTAGAACTTCTTCCATGCCACTTCGTCCCACGTCGTCCAGTTGAAAAAGTAGGCGCCGTGGTTCTCACGATTTGGAGTATAGAAATCCCAAAGCGAAGGCAGTGTGTAGGCTTCGTGCCATTCCGCGGTGCGTCGCTTCATGAGATCGCGTCCCGACATATAAGTAGTCATTGTCGGGTCGAGCGTCACGTTGTGCTCCAGAAGCAACTTGAGGAACGCGTTCCACTTCTCTCCGTGAGGCTTGACCAGACTCCACTGCCTTGCAACCTGACCAAAGCGCCACTGCTCGTCATTGTAGTTGTAGGTATCGGGATAAGGCTGGATGCTGTTGTTCTCATACATCGCCTCAAAGATGCCGTAGTAGTGCGTAACGGCACCTAACCCGAGTTTGGCGGCGTCAGCCGCGTTCATGCTGGCAACACCCGTTTGCGCAAGGTGCGCGGTGGAACCCAATCCAAGCTTTTTTGCCTCGTCAAGAAGCGCAGCCATGATCGCCGGTTCATGGGCACCAACCTTGAGTCCGTCGATGCCTTGCTCTTTTGCCCAGCGCACCCATGCTCGCGCGTCTTCCGGGGTGAGAAGCGGTTTCCGCCCCCAGCCACGTCCGGAACCCGGACGCTGATAGTTCACCATCCGCGGAGCCGTGATCTCGTTGGCATTGGCGCGACGTGTTTCACTCGCAGACCATTCGAAACCGCCAAACGGAACGCCGCGAACGGTTGTTACGCCATGCGCAAGCCATAGTTTGTAGCAGTACTCTGCTTCGGGTGCTTTGGGTTTGCCGCAGGTATGAACGTGGAGATCGATGAATCCCGGAAGCACGTACATCCCTTCGGCCTGAATCTCGCGAGCAGGCCCTTTGGGACGACCCTCAGGATCGATTGGCAGATTGGGGTAACCGACGCTTGCAATCTGCGTTATGCGGTTCTTTTCGATCACTATGTCGACCGGGCCCCGAGGAGGACCGCCACTCCCATCTATAAGAGTCGCCCCCCTGATAATGAGCTTGTCGAAGGGACCTTCGCCCTCGGCGCGGTTTGGCGCAGGGTTGGCGTCCTGCGCGGCGAGAGCCGCAGGTACCAGTGCCAGTGAGAGCGCGGTCAGTCCGAGTGACAGCAATCGTGATGTTTGCATTCCAGCGAGACTCCGCAAGTGGAGGAGTGGTGAGTGGGGGTGAGAGCACTACTTAGATGGAGACTGAAAGCCGCCGGGAATATGCGGCGGTGACGCCAAGCCGGAAGAGACCGGGAGGACCTGCCCGAGACCTTCTGGCCGTCAGGCCTTCCCTGACCTCAAGGCGGGAATCCCTGACGGACAACCGCCTCACAGTTGAGGACATTCCCGCGTCCCGGCCCTCCCCGGCGCGGAGGGCCGCGTGAGCTGTCATTTCAAACCTCGAACGCTCCAGAGGCCAAATGAGTACTTCGCCGGACGCGGCGGTTGCAGAGAGACTCGACACCTTCACTTACGACGACGACATCGTTCGCAAATTCCTCTGGGCAACGATCCTGTGGGGATTTGTGGGTATGCTGGTCGGTCTAATAATCGCCCTTCAGCTGGCGCTCCCAAGTGCGAACGCCGCCCCCTGGCTCACATTCGGGCGACTCCGGCCGCTACACACCAACGCAGTAATCTTTGCATTCGCTGGCAACGCGATCTTTACGGGCGTCTACTACTCGACGCAGCGGCTCCTCAAGGCGCGTATGTACTCGGATTTTCTGAGTCGCGTCCACTTCTGGGGCTGGCAGCTCATAATCGTGTGCGCCGCGATCACGCTTCCCCTTGGTTTTACTCAGACCAAGGAATACGCCGAACTGGAGTGGCCGATTGACATCCTGATCAGCGTGGTCTGGGTGATCTTCGGCATCAACTTCGTCGGCACGATGCTGAGGCGGCGTGAACGCCACCTATACGTCGCGATCTGGTTCTACATAGCGTCGATCATCACCATCGCTGTCTTGCACATCTTCAACAACCTGTCCATGCCAGCCGGGTTGTTTAAGAGCTACAGCATCTACGCCGGGGTGCAGGACGCGTTCATGCAATGGTGGTATGGTCATAATGCGGTGGCCTTTTTCCTGACCACGCCCTTCCTGGGGCGGATGTACTACTTCATGGCAGTGGCTGCTGAGGGCCCCGTGTACAGCTACAGGCTGTCGATCCTGCATTTCTGGACGCTGGTCTTCATGTACATCTGGGCGGGGCCACACCATCTGCACTACACCGCTCTACCGGAATGGGCCTCCACGTTAGGCATGCTCTTTTCGGTGATGTTGTGGGCACCAAGCTGGGGTGGAATGATCAACGGTCTGCTCACACTGCGCGGTGGCTGGCACAAGGTGATCGATGACCCGGTGCTGAAATTCATGGTGATTGCGTTAACGGGTTATGGCATGGCCACCTTTGAGGGGCCAATGCTCTCGGTAAAAAGCGTAAACGCCCTTTCACATTACACAGACTGGACTATTGCGCACGTGCATTCGGGTGCGCTGACGTGGAATGGATTCCTCACGTTTGGAATGATCTACTGGCTTGCACCACGCCTCTTCCAGACGCAGCTCTATAGCCGC
>CAZYTS010000047.1:0-217 GCA_964649855.1 uncultured Gemmatimonadaceae bacterium | reverse complement strand
GCAAGCTGGCTGAGTGGCATTTCGGGGTCGCCACAGTTGGACTCATTCTTTATATAGTTGCCATCTACAGCGCTGGCGTCACTCAGGGATTGATGTGGCGTGCCTTCGACGAAACCGGCAGACTCCAGTACCCGGACTTTGTCGAGACTGTAGCGCGACTTGTTCCGATGTACTGGACTCGTGTGCTGGGTGGAACGCTGTATCTCAGCGGAATGGT
>CAZYTS010000046.1:16984-21543 GCA_964649855.1 uncultured Gemmatimonadaceae bacterium | reverse complement strand
GTGATGTGCTCGGGGCAGACCTTGGTGCAGCACTTGGTGATGTTGCAGTAGCCCAAAGCGTGCTGGTTTTTGAGAGCGCCGAGCCGGTTGGCGGTGTCGAGCGGGTGCATTTCGAGTGCTGCCGCGTACACAAAGTGCCGAGGACCGGCAAATTCGGGGTGCTTGTGATGGTCGCGCAGCACGTGGCAGACGTCCTGACAAAGGAAACACTCGATACACTTGCGAAACTCCTGAACGCGATCGACATCCGCCTGCTGCATGCGCCAGGTACCGTCTGGCGCGTCGGGCTTGCGAGGTTTGAATTTTGCAATCTTCTTTTTGACTTCAAAGTTCCACGACACGTCGGTCACGAGATCTCTGACGTGGGGGAAAGACCGCATCGGCTCGACCGTTATCGGCTTGTCGGTCGGCAGCTCATCCATGCGCGTCATGCACATGAGCTTTGGCATCCCGTTGATTTCGGCAGAGCAGGATCCGCACTTCCCTGCCTTGCAGTTCCAGCGTATTGCCAGGTCGTTGGCGCTCTCGGCTTGTATCTGGTGCATAGCGTCGAGCACGACCATGCCTTCGGTTACTTCGGTTGTATGCTCGGTGTAGTCACCCTTTCCCCGTTCACCACGCCAGATCCGAAATGCTGTTTTTGCCATGAGAAGAGCGGTTTGGGTCAGGTGTTGGTCGTCTACTTCTCGCTTTCAATTGCCTGTTGCAGTTCGTCGGGCATGGCGCGAATCGGAATGCGCTCGAGTTTCATCTCGCCGCCGGGACCGCGCTTTAGTCCAATGTTGAATTTTGCGAATTCCGGGCTCTTGTCCGGATAGTCATCCCTGAAGTGGCCCCCACGGCTTTCGCGTCGTTCAATTGCTGCAGTGGCGATGGCCTCAGAGATCGTCAGGAGGTTGTCGAGATCGATTGCGGTGTGCCACCCCGGGTTGTATTCGCGGTTACCGGGCACCCCAACTTTTTTGGCGCGTTCACGGAGGTCGGCTATTCGCTCCAGCGCCCGTTTCATCTCTTCCTCACGTCGTACTATGCCCACAAGGTCCTGCATCATGGATTGCAGCTCGTGCTGCACATCGTAAGGGGATTCGCCGCTTCCGTGTCGTTCAAACGGCGAGAGTGCCTGCTGTATGGCGTCTTGCGCGTCCGAGGCCGCAATGGCCGGAACGTTCTGGCTGCGCGCATACTTGGCGGCGTACTCGCCGGCGCGTTTCCCAAATACCAGCAGATCTGAGAGGGAGTTGCCGCCGAGTCTGTTGGCTCCATGAAGGCCAGCGGCGCACTCACCTGCTGCAAAGAGCCCGGGAACAGTAGACATCTGTGAATCACCGTCCACACGGATGCCGCCCATGATGTAGTGGGTAGTTGGACCCACTTCCATCGGCGTCGTCGTGATATCGATGTTTGCCAGTTGTTTGAACTGATGGTACATGCTCGGCAATTTCTTGCGAATATGCTCTGGAGCGTTTGGGATTTTCTCCTTGATCCAGGCTATATCGAGAAACACTCCACCGTGTGGGCTGCCGCGTCCTTCACGCACTTCGCGCATGATGCAGCGGGCCACGTGGTCGCGCGTCAGCAGTTCGGGTGGCCGGCGAGCCGATTTGTCGCCCTGAACGTATCGCCAACCCTCTTCGGGAGTGTCCGCTGTCTGACTGCGATAGTTCTCGGGGATGTCGTCGAACATGAAGCGCTTGCCCTGGGAGTTCCTGAGTACTCCTCCCTCGCCACGGACGCCTTCGGTAACCAGGATTCCCCTGACGCTCGGCGGCCAGACCATTCCAGTGGGATGAAACTGCACGAACTCCATGTCGATGAGTTCCGCGCCGGCGCGATAGGCCAGCGACTGACCGTCGGCCGTGTACTCCCAGCTGTTACTCGTTATGCTGAATGCCCGGCCAATTCCCCCTGTCGCGAGTACTACTGCACCGCAGCGGTGGACTCTAAAGCGGCCACGTTCACGATCATAGGCAAGGGCGCCGGCAACTCGGTCGCCGTCTTTGAGAAGCTGCACGACGGTGCACTCCATGTGCACGTCGATATCCATATGAATCGCGTGATCCTGCAGGGTGCGGATCATTTCCAGGCCGGTGCGGTCGCCCACGTGAGCCAGACGAGGATAGCGATGGCCCCCAAAGTTGCGCTGCAGAATGCGGCCGTCTGGAGTACGGTCGAACAAGGCGCCCCACGCTTCCAATTCACGAACGCGATCCGGCGCCTCGCGCGCGTGCAACTCTGCCATCCGCCAGTTGTTTACGTACTGGCCACCACGCATCGTGTCGGCAAAGTGCACTCGCCAGTTGTCGCGATCGTCCACGTGACCCATTGCCGCCGCAACGCCACCTTCTGCCATCACCGTGTGTGCCTTGCCCAGTAGCGACTTGCAGACCAGTCCAACTTTGGCACCCTCGTCGGCAGCCGCTATGGCCGCACGCAGCCCTGCTCCTCCAGCACCAATGACCAGAACGTCGTGATCAAATTGCTCGAACTCTGCCATTACAGGATCCTCAGGTCAGTAATCACACCTGTGGCGCAGAGGCGGATGTAGAGATCGGTGAGGGCGACCGAAAAGAGGCTGGCCCATGCCCAGTTCATATGGCCGCGATTGCAGGCACTCGAAGCAGTGTAGATGGATTTGCGTATGGGAGCGCCCGAGATCCGGTCGAGCATTCCGCCTACTACGTGACGCATGGAGTGACAGCCGAGGGTGTAGCCGCTGAGCAGGAACACGTTCACTAGCATGATCAGCGTGCCCAGTCCAACTCCAAATTGCGTGCCACCCTGCCCGTTATCGAACCAGAAAGCCTTCCACACGTCGTACGTCAGAACGATGAGGAAGAGAAATGACACTAAAAGCAGATAGCGATGAAAGTTCTGCAGGACCAGCGGAAAGTAGCGCTCCCCCAGGTAGCTCTTGCGGGGTTCGCCGACGGCGCATCCCGGAGGATCCGCCCAAAAGGCCTTGTAGTAGGCCCCTCGATAGTAGTAGCAGGTAAACCTGAAGAGGGCAGGAATCGGGAGGATGATCAACGCGGGCGAAAAGGGGAGCCAGGCCGGCCACCACAGCGGCTTTGGACCGAACAGGGCGTGTGGGGAGCTGCCAAAGACTTCGGGTGAGTAGAAAGGTGAGAGATACGGGCCGGCCGTGTAGTTGGCGTTCTGAAAGGCGGCCCACGTGGCGTAGACGATAAAACTCGTCAGGATCACGACCACAAAGACGTTGGGGAGCCACCAGGTGTCAGGTCGCTCCGTTACTCCAAAACCGCGGCGTTCCAGTACAGGCAGCACTCGCTGCGACATGCAATCCCCCGAGGTTGGTGTCGATTTTGCTGAGGCTAAGGCCTCAGATCTCCTGCCGTCGCGGTAAACAACGGGCGGATACCGGGGCTGTCAATTTGAGGAGGGCGAGGAGCGCAGAATGGCGAGGAGCGCAAGAACAATCTTCGCCGCGTCGCCCTCTTCGCCGTCTTCGCCCATCATCGCCGTCTTCGCCCGCTTCGCCGTCTTCGCCCTCTTCGCCCTCCTTGCCCTCCTTGCCCTCCTTGCCGCTCGCGGGAAAACGACGCACGCCGTAACATCTAGCGTAGCGTCCTCAACTACTCCCCAATAGCAAGAACCGCATGCCGGTTGCAACGCGAATCCGATCACTGCTGGGCAACATTATCAGCCGGCTGGTCCTCTACTACGTCGCGGTCTACCTGACTGCCTTGGGAGTCTGGAGCGTCCTGTCTCAGCCTGCACGCGAGCGCATTGGCACCGTCCTTGGCCCGGTCCTCGGGGTACCCGCGACCGGCGGCGATGTACTGGCTCCATTCTCCGACGCGATACGTGCCAGCGCCTCCCCCGCACCACACACCGAGGCTCTGGTCGCGGTGTTTGTCTGCTTCGTGGCGGTGCTCCTCTCTTTGCCCATTGCCTGGGTGTACATGTACACAAGGCAAAAGAAGGGATACCAGCAGTCGGTCGTGCACTCGATCGTTCTGCTTCCCGCGGTCGTGGCAGCAATCTCGGTGCTGGTGCGAAACAACATTGCGCTTGCGTTTTCGCTCGCAGGGATCGTGGCTGCGGTTCGCTTCAGAACGTCCCTCGAAGATACACGCGACGCGGTTTTTGTCTTTGGGGTTTGCGCCCTCGGACTGGCGTGTGGTGTGAACGTGGAGTTTGCGGCCGTACTCTCGGTTCTCTTTGCAGTGCTGGCCCTTGCCCTCTGGTACACTGACTTTGGGCGAACCCCTCCCGCGCTCGAAGGAGAGAGAGCACAGCAGCACATGCAGCGTGCTTTGGAGATTGCCAACCGAACGAGCCAGTTCGTGGCGCGGGTTGATCGCGAGATACTCGAAGAACTGGCACCGGCGCAACTCGACGCACTTGCTACGAGGGTCAAAAAGCGCCGCTCCGCAGCGGCAGATCTCGACGGAACTGACTACAACGGACAAGTCACGGTCAGGGTCACCGATGAAGAGGCGGGCCGAGCAGGCGTGGAGCGAACTTTGCGTGAGCGAGTCAAGCGTTTTGAACTCCAGCACAATGTGGCCGAGGGTGCCGATACCGAGCGGGTCGAG
>CAZYTS010000046.1:0-16974 GCA_964649855.1 uncultured Gemmatimonadaceae bacterium | reverse complement strand
CCGATACCCTCCTCAGCTACCGGGTGCGGACGAAAAGATCACTGAAGTTGGAAGAGCTAGAAGGAATCCTGGTGCGCGAATGCATTCCATACCTTGTGTCGGCGGAAACGGAGGATCTCTGATGAAACGACAGCTGATATTCGCAATGGTCGCGGGCATGGGCCTCGTGCCCTGCGTTGGCGCAGAGGCAAGCGGCCAGCAGGACACCGTTCGTTCTGCTCAGAAGGGCCAGCCAAAGACCGCAGCGGAGATTACCGCTGACTCCGTCCGAGATGCACGACGGCGAGAGGAGCGTATGCACGCGGCCAGGAACCGCCCGCTCTTTGCGACAAGCGAGCCGCTCAAGTTCAGCCTGATCGCCAACTACCGCGCACTCTCTCGCGATCGTGACACTCTGAGTACCAAGCGGTTTGCAGGCACAGTAATTGTTGCCGACTCCTCAGGTGCCGAGCGCAGGATTCCCGTTCGGTTGCGTACCAGAGGGCACTTCAGATTGATGGCACGCAATTGCGGGTTTGTCCCAATCAGGATCGACTTTCCCGACAGCGGCACCGAGGGGACTCCGTTCGCTGGACAGCGCGGGCTCAAGCTGGGGTCACATTGTCAGAACGATTGGCGCTACGATCGCTACACTCGGCGCGAGTACCTGACAAACCGGCTTTACAACGTTCTTTCAGACGTGAGCCTGCGCGTTAGAATGGCGCAAGCGCTTTACGTTGACTCTGCCAGTGGCAAACCCGTTGCCGACAGGCCTGCGCTGTTTTTTGAGAATGAGGACGAGCTTGCCCGGCGGATGGGTGGAAGAATCAGAGAATGGCGTGGCGCTGTCTTTGACGACATGGAGACGAGCACGCTGCTCCTGATGGCAATCTTTGAGTACGGTATCGGCAATACCGACTGGTCGATCTTTGCACTGCACAACATCAGGCTCGTGGTGCTGACTAACTCAGTGGTGCTTCCGTTTGCCTATGATTTTGATTTTTCGGGTCTGGTGAACGCGCATTACGCGCGTCCCGATCCCAAGATGGGGATCAGGACGGTGCGTGACCGGCTTTACCGCGGACCGTGCCGGCCCATCGAGGAGGTCCAGGCGGTGGTGCAGCAGATCAATAGCCGAAAGGATGCGCTTTACGCAGAGATCGCAGCCGTTCCAGGAATGAACGCCGACGAACAGGCGCAGGTACGCGACTACTTTGACGAGTTCATGCGCACGCTAAGCAATCCTTCCGACGTCAAGCGCACGTTCGTGGACAACTGCGACCCCAAGCGCGGCGTTTGAGACCTAGAGCGCTGAGCGGAGGCGGAGGCGAGCGACTACTCTCGTTCGTAGACCACTCGCCCACCAACCACGGTCAACATGACTCGAACGCTGCGAATTGAGTCAGCCGCGATCGTAGTGAGGTCGCGGTCGAGCATGACGAGGTCTGCAAGCTTTCCGGTTTCGAGCGTACCCTTGTCGCGTTCTTCAAAAGAGGCGTAAGCCGCACCAGTTGTGTAGGCTCGCAACGCTTCTTCTGCTGTGATCTTTTGCTGAGGCACCCAACCACCGGGATTGGCGTCGTCAAGCGTGCGACGTGTGACAGCAGCGTAGATCCCTTGGAGTGGCGAAGGCGGCGCAACAAACCAGTCCGAGCCAAAGGCCAGGCGCGCTCCTGCATCGAGGAGTGATCGAAAGGCGTAGGTCCGCGACGCGCGATCCTTACCGATCACCGCCTCCGCCCAACGTCCATCGTCGATTGCGTGATAGGGTTGCATCGAAGCGATGACGCCGAGTCTGGCAAACTCCATCGCCTGTCCCTCGGCCAGGTGCTGGGCGTGTTCGATTCGGAATCGCCGGTCGCGCGGGCCGTTCTCCCTCGTTACACGGTCGTAGATCGTGAGTTGAGTAGCAATGGCGCGGTCGCCGATCGCGTGCACGATGACATGGAGTCCGGCATTGTCGGCACCGGACGTCCAATTGTAGAGATCCTCTTCGGTGTTGACGAGGAGCCCCTTGTCAGCCGGGGCGTCGGTAAAGCCCTGGAACATTGCCGCTGTGTGCGAACCTAACGATCCATCTACGAACCCCTTGAGCCCGCCGATTCTCAACCACTCGTCACCGTTGCCGTTGACGGCAACTGTGTCGCGCAAGCGTTCCCAGCTATTGAGAGGGACGGCCGCGTAGATTCGCGTTCTGAGTTTACCGGCATCGCGTGCTCGCTTGAAGATCGCGACGTCGTTCCACGAGCCCATGTTGTGCACGCTCGTGACTCCCTGCATTGCCACATAAGTCATGGCGGTGTCGAGGGCACGGTCTTCGAGCTCACGGGGCGGCGCGGGCTGCGCTGCGGAAACGAGACTGGTGGCGTTGTCCTTGAGAACCCCCGTCGGTTCGCCATCTGCGTCTCGAACGATTTCACCACCCGGCACGTTGCGCGTTGAGCGGTTTACCCCTGCCGCCCTGAGCGCTGCGCTATTTGCAAGGCTCATGTGGCCGTCGAGCCTATTGATCCAGACCGGATTATCTGGCGTAACGGAATCGATCCATTGCCTCGTTGGTAGTTCACCGCCCCAAAGAGTGTGATCCCAGTTTCCCCCCGTGATCCACGCTCCTGGAGGAATAGTTGAGGCAAACTCGCCAATGCGTTTTATGAATTCCTGGGGAGTTCGAGCGTCGCGCAATTGCACGGACGAGAGAGCAAATCCTCCGTCGATGAAGTGCACGTGCGAGTCAATAAAGCCGGGCACAACCATCTGCCCCTGGGCGTCGATCTGCCGCGCGTTGCCCGCAAGCTTGGCAACCTGTGCACTGGAGCCGACTGCGGCAATCCGGTCACCTGCCAACGCAATGGCATCAGCCCACGGTCGGTTTGGGTTTCCCGTCCAGATACGGGCGTTGGTAATGACGAGCGAGATCGGAGTACCGGCGCTTTGGTTCATATCGCAGGCAGCAATTAGCAGCACACCCAAAAGGGCTGCCGCACTCAGGCGGTAGGTGGTTGTTGTAGCCACGGCCTTAACGCCGCTCTACGGCGTCTCTGATATCGAGAAGAATCTCGAAGTACAGCTGCTCGCGACGATATGCAAAGTCGAGGGTTTGCATCTGAGACTCGTCGCCACTGGCTTTGGCGCGCTCGAATGCGTCGCGGTACATCTCATCCAGATTGCTGAGAACGCGGTCGCGTGAACGGGACATACGGGTTTTCTCTATGGCACGGGGGGTGAGGCGCGGTGGCTCATCGTCAGCCGGCGGACGCGCGGGAATGGACTCGATCGCATCCAGGAGGTACTTCCTGGCCGCTCCTATAAACAAGCGTCTTGGATGGATCGGGTTGCTCACGCGAGCAATGTAAGCGACGGGCGGGCGATGCGAATGACGTCTCAGCCCCTAGGACCCAGCCTTGAACCCCTAGCCCCGGCCCGGGCCCCTCGCCCCTCTATTTTCTCTTCGGAACCTTGGCCCCCTTCTCCCGTGCTTCGGAGAGACCTATCGCTATGGCCTGCTTTCGGCTCGTGACCTTGGTGCCGCTCTTTCCGCTTCTCAGGGTGCCCCGTTTGCGACGGCGCATGGCGCTTTCAACACTCTTACTTGCCGCACTGCCGTACCTGCGTGTGCTCCTGCGCTTGGTAGCTCCCTTCCGTTTGGCCGCCATTTGTCTCATCCTCGATGAGCAACGCCGTCAGTCGTCGCGCACCTTCTTCCGATCAGAAGTGCCGCGCTTGATACGACGCGCTCCGGCAAAAAGCGCGAGCCCAGCCGCAGCAGCAATCATCGCTGCCTTGCCGGGATTGAGTGCCACCTCGGTGTAGCTGCTCCTCTCGCGCACGTGTCCTTTCCATTGTCCCCGCTCACCCCCGTCGTAGTACAACGGATCGTGAAGGTTCCCGGGTCGCACATCGGCGAGAGGCATGTCGGCGAGCTGCGAGTTGAACGTCGTGCGCTCCACGTAGCGTTCGGTGGACGGCAGAGTATCCGAGAACGTCACCAGCTTGCCAGCACCTACAGTGACATTGCGGTGAGGATGCTCAGCAGCAGTAAGAATCGCGCGAGCAACGGCCTCAGGAGCATAAACGGGCGGCGTCGGCTGCGGATCGAGACCCGCGTAGGTTCGCGCCTTTTCATAGAACGGAGTATCCACCGAGGCGGACCGTACCAGAGTCACGGAGATTGGTACACGTTCCTCCTCGAGCTCGGTACGCAAAGAATCGGTGAACGCGCGCAGTGCATGCTTGGATGCACAATAGATGCCTTGCAGGTGGAGGTCGCGATCTGAGAGTGACGTTGTCACATTGATCAGTGCCCCGCCTTTGCGCCTCAGGTGGGGCACTGCTGTAAGGCTTCCAAAGACTGCACCCCAGAAATTGACCTCGAATTGTCGCCGCATGTCTTCGACCGGCACTTCGTCAAGTCGACCATAAAGCGCGACAGCGGCGTTGTTGACCCAGGTATCAATGCGCCCAAAGGTGTCAATAGCCCTGCCTGCGACCGCCCTCACGTCTTCGGCGTCTGACACGTCGGCAACCTCAAAGGCCGCACGGCCACCATGATCCCTGATATCCTCAACGGCGAGTTCCAGGTCGCGCGCATTGCGTGCAGCAAGCACAACCTTGGCGCCGAGCCGAGCCGCTTCTTGCGCCGTTACGAGTCCAATGCCGCTTGACGCGCCAGTGACGACAATTACCTGATCCTCGATTGGCTTGAGTTTCACGTTCATTCCTGCGCCCCCTGGATGCGCTCGTCTACTACACTCAGCGTGCAAGTGGAACTTCTTGCCGCATGAATGATATGCGAAGCTTACAAATTCTGTTACCGGGTGTTCTGCGTTCCAGAATGCCCAACTCCCATTTGCCGGGCTCTTCAATAAGGGGCGTGCGAAGACCCCATTCCATCGCTTTCCCGGCTCAAGCGCCGCGAAGAACCCATTTCATCGCTTCCCCGGCTCAGGCGCCGCGAAGAACCGATTCCATCGCTTCCCCGGCCAAGCACGCTCAGCATGCGAAGACCCCATCCATCGCTTCCCAGCCAAGCACGCTCAGCATGCGAAAACCCCATTGCATCGCTTTCCCGGCTCAAGCGCCGCGAAGAACCCATTTCATCGCTTCCCCGGCTCAGGCGCCGCGAAGAACCGATTCCATCGCTTCCCCGGCCAAGCACGCGAAGCGTGCGCGAGCCGGGGGCCAGCGTCTTTCCGCCGAAACTCAATATCCCCCTTAAGGTGAATTGCGTTGAGAGTCGTCCCATGTAACCCTCACTATGAACACCCGGGGCTCACGCGCCATGCACCTGCGACAGATGAGCTCGCAACATGAGCCACGCTGTTCGGCGCGTCGGTGTTGGTCATGCGATGTCCGAACTCGAGACAGCCCAGGCGACAGGAATCCCGGGACCGCCACTGATGCCGTTGAGGCTGCCTGGAGTTGCGGGCGATCAGGAGTAAAACGATGCAAATTCAGAATCTTTACACGCGCGCAGCGATGCTCGCCGCACTTTCGCTGTCCATAGCAGCGACGCCGGCTCTGGCTCAGGACACCACGCGCACTACATCGCAACAGCGGATTCGAATAACAAAGGAATCCCGTGGAGAGGTAGCTCTTCCCCGCAGTGATTCGGCCCTTCGGGCCGATTCCCTCAGGCGTGATTCAGTCGCCCGTGCAGACTCGCTGCGCGCTGACTCAGTTGAACGCGTTGAGCGGGCCCGTCAGGATTCCATTGCTGCAGTCGAACGAGCTCGTGCTGACTCCCTGGCTGCCACCGAGCGCGCGCGTGCCGACTCGATAGCTGCCATCGAAGCCGCGCGCCGAGACTCGATTGCGCGCGCTGACTCGATTGCTGCCGCCGAACAATTCAGACGCCAGCAGATTCAGGATCGCTATCTATTTGACGGCTCGGGTTGGTACATAGGTGTAGGTGGAGGAGCGGTACAGCCGCGCGATGACTTTAAAGACCTGGGCTATAACAACGGATTCAACATCACTGTGCCGATTGGTTGGCACCCCTCCAACCATCTCCTCGGCCTCAGGCTCGACCTCGGGTACAGCCAGTTCAATGGCGATGTGTTTTCACCAGGAGCGGCGCTCCCGACGACCATAAGCAATCCGGACCCCAAGGTCCTCTCAGCGACGTTGAACACAACCTTGCGATTGCCTTTCACGCCGTCTCGTAACACGGCACTCTACTTTGTCGGAGGTGGCGGGATTTACCACTTCAGAGACTTCGGACGGGTTTCGTCCTTGTCCGGTCTTTTAGGGAATGACGTGCTCGATCCTCAGCAGCAGAACATCGAGACGACCAGGAACAAGTTTGGATGGAACGTTGGTGGTGGTCTCGACTTTGGCGTAGGACCAGCGTCGATCTTTCTGGAAACGAGGCTCGAGAACGTGTTGGCGGATCGCGACGACAACCTTGACCTAACAGGCTTCTTTGGAAGCCGTGACGACAACGTGCGGTGGCTGCCTATCGTACTCGGCGTCACCTTCCGCTGAGTCTGGCGCATTTCTTGTGAGGCAGGCTCTCGCTGCACGGGATACACGGCACAACTCTGCGGTCTCCCGTGCAGCGCGCAGCCTTAAGCAAATGAAGCTTAGGTTTTTTGCGATTCCTGGTCTGCTGCTCTCTGTTGCTGGAGTGCTGCCTGGACAGACTACTGGACGCGTTGAGACCTCCATGGTCTCGCAGTCGTCAGAGCTCCGCGATTCGTCCCGGCGCAAGGCACACCGCTTTCGTTCGCGCGCCGACAGCCTCGAATATGTGAGATCAAAACGGCGCGCCGAGGAGGCACGCGGCTACCGCGTCGTGGTTTCGCTGGAGGATCGCATGCTCTGGGTGCTGTATGACGCGGACACAATTCGGACGGCTCCGGTGGCTGTAGCCACGGGACTCACCCTCGACTACGCCGGCCGCAAATGGACCTTTCGTACTCCTCGCGGCAGGCACGACGTAGTCGAGACCAAGGTGGATCCTACCTGGACGCCCCCCGACTGGATGTACGCCGAAGCGGCGCACGAACACAAACTGCGCCTTGCATCACTACGGCGGGACAAGCAGATCAGGCTCAAAGACGGCAGAAGACTGGCCGTGGTCGATAGCGCGGTCGGAGTAATCGACCGCAAGGGAGCCTTTCACATGCTCCCGGTCGACGAGCACATTGTGTTCGACTCCACGCTGTACATCCCGCCCTACGGGACGTTCAACCGCCAGGTGGAAGGCGAGTTGGGGGCCTACGCCCTTGATCTTGGCGACGGCTACCTCCTGCACGGCACCCCGTACCTCGAATCGATCGGAAACGCCGCGACCCACGGCTGCATCAGGCTCGGCGACGAGGACATCGAGTGGCTGTACCACCACGTCGGCAAGGGGACCCCGGTCTACATCTACTAGTAGAGCGCGGGCAGGGCTGTGCGCGGGAGGGCAGTTCCGCGGCAAGTCTCGCGTTGCGCGCGCGCGGGCCGAGCGCCGCCCGTCAAAGCGTCGCCGCGTCGAAGCTTCGAAGCTCTTTGCAAGGTCCCGGCCGCTTTCTACGCAATGATACTGCAACCGCGACCATCCCAAAGCGCGGCGCAGGCGGTCGGCATGGCGCTGCCCGCTATCCCCCGATCATTGAGAGGAAACGAACATGAGTAAGGTTCGAGGCACGGCAGTGGCGGCTGCTATGACGTTGCTGACCGCTTTTTCCGCCGGAGCTCAGGCAACGTCTACAACCGGTCCGGGCTTCAACGTCGGATCCACAGACATCGGTCCGACCATTGGACTCGGTGGCATCGGCGCCGCCAGTTTTGCTATCGGCGGCCGCTTCGAGCGCGGTATCAAGGCACTTCCCGAAATGAACAATGGAGTCCTTGGCATTGGCATCAGCGCTGACTGGTACAACTACAACGAAAGCTTCATCGGAACAGATTATGACTTTACCTACATTCCGATTGCGGCCACGGCCAACTACCACTTTGCGCTCGAAAACAAGAAGCTCGATCCGTTCATAGGCCTCGGACTGGGCTATCTCATCGTAAACACCCCCTACTCCGGTTCCTACAATAGCGGCATCTACTTCGTTGGACGCCTTGGACTCCGCTATTTCCTCACCCAGAGTATGGCGTTCTACACAGACGTCGGAGCGGGCGCGGCAGCCATCAACGTAGGGCTCACCTGGCGCGTCTCGGGTTCCTGATCCCAGCAGCATCCGCCACCATACTGCGGAATCTCTCAGCGGGGCTTTGCTACCGTGTTCGAGTCGCTCAACTCGGCACGGTAGCGCGCTCCCTTTTCAGGAGTCCCTAACGAGTCGTACGCAGCAACAAGATCGCTGCGAGCATTCTGGAGCCAGCTGACCGTGGGGCTCGCCTGACTCGAAACCACATCGTAGCCCTCCGCGCTCTCGCGCGCTGCTTCTGCAAACTTTCCCTGACGCAATAGCGCGCGGCCGAGCTTTATGCGCGTAATGGCGGGGGTAAGATGACCTGCCGGAAGCGTGCGGTCATACATCGCAATGGCTTCTCTAAAACCCCGTTCCGCACGTGCGTTGTCTCCCTCTGCCATCCAGACACTGGCGAGGTTGGCTAAAGCAATCCCTATGTAGTAGTGCTGGCCATTGTACGCCTTTTTATAGATGTCCACAACGCGCTCGTACTGCCGTGCGGCGAGGTCATACTGCTGTCTGGAAAGCGAGATGGAGGCCAGATCATTCAGTGGCGACGCGACGCGAGGATGCGTCGGCCCAAAAATCCCCTCCTGAATCGCCAGTGCCCCGCTGAGCGCGCTGTCTGCCTCGGCCCATCGTTCCTGCGTACGCAGCGCACGGCCGAGCATCGTGAGACCGGACGCTGTTACGTAGTGATTGGGCCCGTACCACTTGGTTGTTATGATCAGCGCTTCCCGGTAGAGCCTTTCAGCCTCCTTATAGTCTCCCTGCTCGAACTTCACAGCTCCGATGTTGATGAGATCCTCGGCAACGTGAGGGTGCTCGGCGCCATATACCTGGCGGCTCACTTGAAGGGCTGCGCGGCTCAGTGATTCTGCCGCCGCGTAGTTACCGAGATAGAAGTGGTTGTTGGCGAGCCCGGTTATGCTGGCACCCAGTTCGGGCGTGAGTGTGCCCACAGCGCCCCGATTGGCAACAGCTTCGGTGTATACCGCAATGGCTTCGTCGTACTTTCCGCGAAGTTCGAGTACGTGTCCCAATGCGTCATTAGCGGCACCGACCTGGGGATGTTCTGACGCAAGGTGGCGCTGGCTCATGGCGAGCCCTTCACGAATCAGCATTTCTGCAGTGTCAAGACTTGCCTGCTCTGCACGCAAACTGCCGAGTGCTACCAGCGACAGTGCCACATTGGCATTGTCGTTACCAAAAATGCGTCTACGCTGGTCGAGCGACGTAGTCAGGAGAGAATCTGCACGTTCGAGGCTCCCGAGTTTCTGGAGCACCGTGCCTAACGTCTCGTAAAGCTCCGCCTGTACCACGGGTTCAGCGTTGAGGCTGTGAGCTTCCTGCACTCCGCGGTCGACGAGTGTAATTACACGCAGCGAGTCAGCCGGGCCTACGGCGTCGTCACCACCCTCAAAGAGAGACACCAGGAGCTTCTGGATGCGTTGCGCCCTCTCCGCCTGGGCGACTGCTGTGTTACGCGCGCGCGCCAGGCCCACCGTGTAGAAGGCACTGAGACCAACTATGAGCAACAGCGCGACTGCTGTTGAAATCACGCCGCGGCGATGTCGCCTGACAAAGCGATCGATGCGATACCCAAGGGCGTCTGGCCGCGCTTCCAGCGGTTCCGACGCCAGAAAATGGTCGATATCACGGATCAATGCGTTGGCGGTGGCATAACGGCGCTGCGGATCCTTGTGCATTGCCGTCATGCAGAGCACGTCGAGATCAGACCACTGCCCCCTGCTTACGGCAGGGCGCTGCCGCTCGTCGCGCGAAGCCGCCGCGAGCGAGGGCTTTTGTGGTTCTTCTGACGTAATGATCAGCTCAGCCGCGCCAGGCGTACGCTCCGAAAGATCAAAGGGCAGCTTTCCTGCAAGCAGTTCGTAGAGGACGACGCCGAGTGCGTAGATGTCGGTGTGCGTGCCAACGGGCTCGTCACGGAACTGTTCGGGCGCCGCGTAGGCGGGCGTCATGAACCGCAGACCGGTCCGCGTAACCAGAGCATCATCCTGCCGGTCCAGCGGCTTTGCAATTCCAAAATCCAGCAGCTTTACCTGCCCGTCGTCACGAACAAGGATGTTAGAAGGCTTGAGGTCGCGATGAATGATGAGGTGCGCATGCGCATGTTGAACAGCCTGACAGACCGATCGAAAGAGCTGCAACCGTTCTCTGAGAGAAGAGTTCCGGTTGTTGCACCAGGTAGTGAGCGGTTCTCCCTCGACGTATTCCATGGCAAACCACGGAATACCGCTTTGGAGAACGTCGGCATCGTGAAGAGTGGCTATTGCAGGATGGTTAAGACGAGCCAGAGTGCGCTGCTCCAGGGCGAACCGATCGCGGCGCGCCGGAGAGAGCGCAGCATCGCGCAACACCTTGATTGCAACGACGGAATCCAGATCGTCGCGCACGCCGCGATAAACGACTCCCATTCCGCCTTCGCCCAGTATTCCCGTTATCCGATACGGCCCGAACTTTTCTCGAGGTAGTTCCCCACCTGGTTGGTCGAGAAGATCGCGCGCCGTCTCCGCAAGATTCTTGTCGAGCACTACGTCAGCGAGTTGATCTCCCTCTACCAACGACATCACTTCTGGGATGAGCGAAGGATCGTCTGCGCAAAGCCGCTCGAGTTCCCTGGCGCGAAGCGAAGGCTCCAGATCGGCGATCTGGTGAAAGTGATCCTGGACGCGCTGCCAACGCTCGGCGTTCATGCCACGCAGCGGACGCTTAGCTCGCCTTGCCGAGTTGCGAAGCCAACCAGGCGCGCGCCGCTCTCCAGTCTCTCAGCACCGTTGCTTCGCTCACTTCCAGGAGTTGCGCCGTTTCCGCTACATCGAGCCCGCCAAAGAACCGGCCTTCAACCATCAGCGCCTGTCGCGGATTGAGTTTGGCGAGTTCATCGAGGGCGTCGTTGAGTGCCAGCAATTCGTCACTAGTCGACGCAGGTGCTTCAACACTTTCATCAAATGTCACGACTCGCGCCGATGACCCCCCGCGCTTTTCGGCCTGCCGCCTGCGCGCGGCCTCGATGAGTACCTGCCTCATGGCGCGCGCTGCGATCCGCTTGAAATGCAGAGGAGATGTCGAAGCCAGCTGCGGAGAGCCCGCGAGTTTGAGCCAGGCCTCGTTGACAAGCGTTGAAGGTGTGAGCGAAGCCATTGGATCGCTTCGCTTTACGGACGCTGCAAGCCTCCTCAGCTCTTCGTAGGTAACGCTGAACAGATGATCGAGCGCCCCTCGGTCACCGGGGGCCATATGACGACTGGCTTCGGATTTCGGCGCTTTTTCGGACAAGGAAAGTTCCATGACGGATGACAGGGGATTCCGGCGCAAAGAGGTGGACGGGGGCGCGAGAGCCTCTAACCGGAGTCCAAAGCTTGCACGCGGCGACCACTGCGGGCAAGCACCAGCCTGCCAGGGGTTAAAAAGTGTTCCGTCACGTCAAGCTACCAACTCGGCGACGATCCGAGGCGCTACGTCACCAGTCGAGACTCACTGCAATTCTCGGACTCAGCGCCATTCTGGCAGGCTGCGGCGGAGGAGGAGATGGCTCGGGATCGGGTACACCGACGCCGCCACCCCCTCCTCCACCGCCTGCTGGTAGCATTACGCTCGCCATAAGCCCGCGAAACGAGACGATGCCGCAAGGCGGTTCCGTGAGCGTTGTGGCCTCGGCGGCCAGGGTGAACTTCACCGGCGCGGTAACGCTGGCGGTCACCGGTGCCCCCACAGGTGTAACAATCAACATCACCCGGCCCGAGGGCAGTGGCGTGGTCGTCACCGGCCATGTGGCGATTACTGCAAGCGCGGCCACCGCGCCTGGAACCTACAGTCTCACCATTTCGGCGTCGGGGACCGGCGTTGCTACGGCCAGCGCCTCGTTCCAACTCGTAGTCACGGCAGTCGGGAACTACACGATCGCGGTCGGCACTGCAGCGCTGGCTGTATCTCCGGGGGCGAGCGGGCTTTCGCTGATTGGACTCACCCGCAACAACTTTACGGCGCCGATTACACTCGCGGTCGACAATCTGCCGGCTGGAGTAACCGCGTCGTTTACGCCAAATCCGGTCTCGTTCTCGAATTCCGCGCTCACGGTGGATGTTGGGGCAACGGTTCCACCCGGCGTCTACAACCTTGTGGTGCGTGGTTCGAGCGCGGGCTTTCCCAACGTAACGGCGCCCCTTGTGCTCACCGTGGCCTCGTTAGGTGGATTTACGCTTTCGGCCACGCCGATAAATGTCACGATGCAACAGGGCACCAGCACACCTGTGACCATCAATGTAGCGCGCAATGGCGGATTTACCGGGCTGGTCACACTTGCGGTTGAGGGTGCGCCCGCGGGATTAACGGTTACGCCGACTCTAACTGCCACCAACACCAATTCGGCGAATTTCACGCTAACAGCGTCGGCCGCGCTGGCTGTAGGGAGCTACAACCTGTTGTTCCGCGGCAGCGCGCCGGGGTTGCTGGACGTGATTGTTCAGCTGCCGGTTGCCATTACGTCAGCTCCTACTGGTAACGGTAACGTTACTCTCGATTTCTCCGCCTGTGTCGGGTTGAACCGGCCTTCATGGGTTGCGTACCAGGATGGTAGCGGTCCCTGGACCCGTACCACCAGCAACAACCAGGTGTTCCAGTTCCCGATTGCCTCTTCCAAGGGGGGCTTTGCCTACGCGATTCCGGGACCGACAACAAACACAGCTGGGCTCCAGGTGCAGTACATGTCGCGCGCAGAAATGTCTGCCGCCCCAATTGTATTCTGTGCAGCGCCGACGTTGAGTCTTAAGCTCCTCAGCGGTACGGTGACGGGAATGAACGGAGGAGATGCAGTAAACGTGTCGATAGGCGGCGGTATTGGGTTTGCTAACGCCAACTTGCCTTCGTTGAGCATAGGGAACGTTCAGAATGGTCCGCAGGATCTTGTGGCGTGGCGCAACGATGCGATTGCTGACATACTCGGCGCACCCAACACCGACCGTGGATTCGTTAGGCGCGATGTGGACCTGCCCAGCGGCGCTTCTCTGGGAACCCTTGATATGAACGGTGCGGAGTCGTTTGCGCCGGCAACGGCGACGTTCAATCTCGCCGGTACTGTTGCGGGTGAAGAATTGGCGTACAACTTGAGATACATGACGGGAGCAGCCTGCCAATCGGGAATGCTCTATGGTGGAGTGGTAATGTTGACGCCAACGAGCTTCAGTGCACGCGGCTTCCCGGCGCCACGCCAGCGCGCGAGTGACTACCACCAGGTGATCGTCAGCACGACCACGCGTCAGGGTGGCCTGCTCTATCCAATCGCGCAGCGATCGGTCGCGGAGAGTTTCCATTCGATGGCGCCGCGTAGTCTTACCCTGGCGGCTGCGATTCAGCAGCCGACTGTTACGACTCTCCCGGGATCGTACAAACGACTGCAGGCCGTGTTTGGGTTTGCCGCGGACTACAATGGTGTGATCTCGCTGAGTTACACCACGGGTGCGCAGTCCAAGACCGCGACCATAACGGCCACACCGGCGTGGATCGGCGGGAATACGGCAACCCTATCGCTCCCTGATTTTGATGGAGTTGCCGGCTGGAACAGTGTCTGGGCACCTGCCTCGAGTGCTACGGGAGTTTGGACTGCGATGGCTACGGGTAGCACTCTTGTGGGTCCAACCCTTTGCAGCGAGAACGCGCGCGTGGTTTCTTCGCTGCGTCAGGGCGGCTTCTGAGATAAGGAAGGCGAGGAGGGCGAAGAGGGCGAAGAGGGCGAAGAGGGCGAAGAGGGCGAAGAGGGCGAGGAGGGCGAAGAGGGCGAAGAAGGCGAGGAAGGCGAAGAAGGCGAAGAAGGCGAAGAAGGCGAAGAAGGCGAAGCGAGCAAGGCTCGGGATCCGGCGTCCTTCCACAGTTAGACCTGCCGACACTGGGTCCCTGCCTTCGCAGGAGCTGCGATTAACTCCGCCTTCCCGGGCGACGCGAGCGAAGCGAGCAAGACCCGGGACCCAGCGTCTTTCCGCAGTTTGCAGCTTCCGCGCTATTCCAGCAATTTGCCGTCCGCGGCTACATCGTGCATCAACGACGCGATTTCATCGGGGATAGGTGGAATCGCCTCGCGCTCGATCCGGCCAGCGCCGGACCAGACGAGGTTCACCTGCAACGACTCGTCCAGCGCTGGATAATCACTACGATTGTGGCAGCCGCGCGTCTCTCTGCGCTCGAGCGCCGATTCCAGCGTCGCGCGTGCGGCTATAGCCGACGCCTTAAGATCAAATGCATGGGCGAGATCGTGAAATCCTGCGAGATCAGGATGTACTCCTATCTGTAGAATCCGCGTCTCGATACCATCGAGCTCCAAGAGTCCCATCCTAAGACCTGCCTCGTCGCGCACAACGCCAGCGTGCTCTGTCATCAGGTTGCGGAGTCCCCGCTGCAGCGATCTCACGTTCTCAGGTCCGTCAGCGGCCAACAGGTCGTCGACTTCGGCCCGCGCCGCAGCAAGTGCGTGAGCCGAGCGTTGTTGTGCGGACAACTGGGCTGAGTACTCCGCGGCTGCTTCGCCCACAATGCGCCCAAAGACCAGTAACTCTACAAGCGAATTGCCGCCAAGCCGGTTGGCGCCGTGCAGACCGCTTGCAGCCTCACCAATCGCATAGAGGCCTTCAACGCCCGTCCCATGATCCTCGGCGCGGACCCATACTCCTCCCATCGAGTAGTGCGCCGTTGGCGCAATCTCCATTGGAGTCGTGGTGATATCGAGGAGTTGCAGGTCCATCAGCGTTTGAAAGACCCTCGGCAGCCTGCGCATGATCGTTTCACGCGGCAGGTGCGAGACATCCAGAAGCACTCCGCCCTTCTCTGTTCCACGGCCCGCCTTGATCTCGCTGTAACACGCGAGTGCGACGCGATCGCGCGTGGAGAGTTCCATGCGTTCAGCGTCGTAGTTGGCCATAAAGCGCTCGCCCTGCGCGTTACGGAGGATTCCACCTTCACCGCGCGCTGCCTCAGAAACGAGAGTGCCTGCCGCGTTCTCGGGTTCAATGAGGCCCGAAGGATGGAACTGAACCAGCTCGGCGTCGCGGAGCCTGCCCCCTGCGTCGAGTGCGAGACGAAAAGAATCGCCGACGTTCTCATCGCGCCGTGACGAACTGTGACGCCAGATCCTGGTGTGTCCGCCGGTAGCAAGTACGACAGCGTCTGCGTGAATGACGTAGCGCGTGCCATCCCGCAAGTCAAAACCGTAGGCACCAAAGACAACGCTGTCGCGCACAAGAAGTCTTGTGATGTATACGCTGTCGAGAACAGGCACCTTGAGCGCAGCCACGCGCTCGAGCAACGCGCGCTGAATCGCAAGGCCTGTGTAGTCTCCTGCAAAGGCAGTGCGGCGGAAGGTGTGGGCGCCAAAGAAGCGCTGAGAAATACGTCCATCGCTCTCGCGCGCAAATGGCATACCGTAGCTCTCGAGCTCTGCGATACCACGCGCGGCTCCCCGCGTAACGATCTCTACAGTGACTGGATTCGCGAGGAGGTAGCTCTCCTTGAGCGTATCCGCGGCATGTTGCTGCCAGGTATCCTGTGGATCGAGCGTTGCGAGCGCGGCGTTTATTCCACCCGCGGCAAGGGACGTGTGCGCGTCTTCTCTGGCTCGTTTGCTAACGACCAGCACGTCTGTCCCGTGTTCTGCGAGTTCGATCGCGGCCCGCAGTCCCGAACCTCCGGCCCCGATGACGAGGACGGAGGTCGAGATGCCACGTTCACGATTCTTCATTGTGCCGTATGCACTGCAACGCTCCTGAAGGCAGAGTTCCACTGCCCGCGCAATTCGTCATCTCGCCGACACCGTTGCGGCGCTGTCTGCAGGCACGGGTGACGCGGGCCGATACTGCGGTTCCCGGAGCCATTCCTCTAAAAGAATTGTGCCGAGCCTGGCGTCGCCCTGGGGAACGAGAGTGCGTTCGCCGAGCTGGGCACCAAAGTAGCGGGCCTTGGGATCCGCAACGACTGAGCGTGAATCGTTCTTCATGCTGAGCACGGACTTGACGAGCAAATCCAGACGGAACTCTTCTGGTCCACCCACTTCGACGATGCCGTTGACGGGCGACCCAGCCGCCACTTTTGCGACTGCGCTCGCCACGTCGTCGGCAGCCATGGGGCGGATCTGGACCGGTGCGAGTCTTACTGTATCTCCTTCGGTCGCCGAATCGGTGATGGACTTCAGAAACTCAAAGAACTGGGTTGCGTGAACGATCGAGTAGGGGATCGGGCCGCGCGAGATCAAGCGTTCCTGGACCAGCTTGGCCTTGAAGTATCCGCTCTCCTGGAGTCTGTCAGTTCCAACTACGGAAAGCGCTATGTGGTGTCCAACGCCGGCATCTGCTTCGGCCTTGAGCAGATTGGTGGTTGATGTCTCGAAGAAGCGCGTGGCCGTTTCTTCGTCAAGCTTGGGCGAGTTGGATACGTCAACGACTGCTTGTGCTCCCTTGAGCACCAGGTCGAGTCCTTCGCCGGTGATGGTGTTGACTCCGGTGTCTGGCGACGCGGACACGGCCTCGTGCCCCAGGTTGCGAAGCTTTTTCACCAGCTTGGAGCCGATGAGTCCGGTGCCGCCGATGATAACGATTTTCATGGTTCCTCTCACGTCTGGTATGAGCCTTGTAGGGGTCCGGGGACTCGTCTTGGAGTACTCGGTGCCGTTTCAACGCTCAACGCTACCAGCAAAAGTGAGCCTGGTCTATTAGACGAAGGTATCAGGTGGGCAACGCTCAGGTCGTGTGCGCGACCACTGCAGCGCCGCCGTAAACGCGAACGCTGATTTCCTCCGACGTCATGATGTCATGCGTCAATTTGCCAGAGCGGATGACGCCGAGAAACGAGTCGCTCGGCGTCA
>CAZYTS010000045.1:0-21598 GCA_964649855.1 uncultured Gemmatimonadaceae bacterium | reverse complement strand
CAATCCAGAGCGGATTGGACTCTACGGAGGAAGTTACGGCGGCTTTATGACGCTGATGGCGCTCTTTAATGCGCCAAAGGAATTTGGTGCGGGAGCCGCGCTGCGTTCTGTTACCGACTGGGCGCACTACAACCACGGCTACACTTCGCGGATCCTCAATCAGCCGCAGGACGATACTCTGGCCTACCGTCAGTCCTCGCCCATTTACTTTGCCGAGGGGCTGGAGGATCCGCTGCTGATGGCGCACGGGATGGTGGATGTTAACGTGCACTTCCAGGATATCGTACGCCTGACTCAGAGGCTAATAGAGCTGGGCAAGACTAACTGGGAACTGGCGGTGTACCCCGTAGAAGACCATGGTTTCGTACGACCGTCGAGCTGGGCTGACGAGTATCGCAGGATTTTTGAGCTCTTTGAGAACAACCTGGGTCCGGATCGGGTGTCTGCAGGTTCCGGTGGAGGTGGCAGACGATGAGCCTTGCTGCGCTTTCGGAGAAGCTGCGCTCATTGCAGTCGCTGGTGCACCGGATAATTGGAGCGCCAGACTATGAGGCCTATCTTTCTCACGTGAGGCAATGCCATCCGGAAGGTGCGGTGATGACGCGAGACGAGTTTGTGGCGGCTCGTCTCGCGGACCGTTACAGCAGACCGGGGAGCAGGTGCTGTTAGGGCGCGGGGCTTGAATTACGCTCACGCGTGTGCGCTTATTAGCCATGCGCCTGTCTCCTGACCAACTACGGTCACTACACCAACGCCTGGAGCCTCTCGGGAGGGAATTCTCCGAGTCGGACGCAACGACGGTTGCACTCCAGGTTGCGCTCGCTGAAATCCCATCGCCAACGGGTGGCGAGCATCAGCGAGCTCGGGCGGTCGTTAGGGAGTTTGCGGCTCGCGGCGTAGAGTCAAAGGTCGACGAAGTTGGGAATGTCATTGCGCGCGTCAGGGGAAAGACGGCTGCTCCCCCGGTCGCCGTCTGTGCCCACCTGGATACGGTCTTTCCTGATTCGGTCGAGCACCGCGTGTTGAGTCGCGGCGGGCGATTGGTTGGGCCAGGGATCGGCGACAACGCACGCGGCCTGGCGGCAGCGATTCAGATTGCGGGAGCTCTATCGCGCATTGGCGGTTTTGAGCACCCGGTTCTCTTTGCTGCGACTGTAGGCGAAGAGGGCGAAGGAGATCTGCGGGGGGCGCGTCACCTCTTTGCGACGAGCGCGGCAGACGCGTCGGCCGCTGTGATTCTCGATGGCGCTGGTGACGAGCGTGTGGTTACTCACGCGCTGGGAACACGACGTTTTCGCATCACTTTTGCCTCGGAGGGTGGGCACAGCTGGGCGGCATCTGATGCGCCCAATCCTGTGCACGCGGCGGCGCGCCTGGCGGCGGCGATCGCCGATCTCCCAAGACCTCAGACTCCGCGTTCGACGCTTGCTGTCACGCGCATCCATGGAGGAAGTGCGGTAAACGCCATTGCAGGAGACGCCACTCTGGATGTTGATACGCGATCGTCTTCGCGACGAGTGCTCGACGAGTGGGAGCGATCGATTCGCCGGTTGGCTACACAGGTCTTGCAAGTGGAGAACGAGAAGCGCGGACGACGCTGGCGGCGGATGGAAGTGAGTATTGCGGTAGTGAGCGACAGGCCTGCCGGGAGCGCGCCGGCGGACAGCGGGCTGGTGGAAGTCGCGCTTCTTGCTACGGAGTGCATCGGTCGGCGTCCTGAGTGCGCCATAGCATCAACCGACGCCAACATACCGTTGAGTCTGGGCATCCCTGCGGTGTCGTTAGGCGCGGGCGGCATCGGCGGTGATACGCACACTCCTTTCGAGTGGTTCGAGAACCGTGAGGGCGCGTTGGGCCTGAGCCGCGCGCTAACGGTTATAGGAGGGGCGGGAGAGCAGAGGGGCTGAGAGCCGAGAACCGCACGCTACGTACACCGCCTTTCCAGGACGCGTTTTTTCGCTTCCCCGGACGAAGCGCGCGTAGCGCGCGAGATCCGGGGGCCAGTGTCTCCTCCTGACTACATAGCAACAACAGACACTCGGACCCCTGCTTGGGCAGGGGACGCGATTTTAGGAGTCTCGCTTCCCCGGACGAAGCGCGCGTAGCGCGCGAGATCCGGGGGCCAGTGTCTCCTCCTGACTACAAAACAACAACAAACACTCGGACCCCGCTTGCGCAGGGGGCGTGATTCCCTACCCTCGCGCGACCTCTGCTGCTACCTCGCGTGAATCGCGCCGGATGTTGGTAAGGCCGCCACTGTAGTCATAGTTGTGTCCCACAAACCAGAGCCGCGGCTGGTCCGCGCTCGCGGTGCGGCCGTTCCGAATCGCAAACCCCTTCTCGTCCAGCCGCACCTTACCCCCGAGTGCGCCTAACGCGGGAGCATAGCCAGTCGCTAGAATCACCGCGTCAAAATCCTCCTCTGGGCCATCTGAAAACACGACGCCAGTGCGCGTGAAACGGAGCGGCGCGGCCGCACGCACCTTTACCAGACCCTCCCTGATAGCGTCTACAAGATGAAGGCCGATTATCGGAATCGCGTCAAAGGGCGAAGTCGAAGGTCGTGGAAGAACTGGAGGACCTGAGCGCCGCTGAACCACTGCCTGTATAACCTTGAGCACCCGCCCCTCAAGAACACCAGGCAGTTTGCCGACCGCATACCGAATGTACTGTGCAGGCACGGGCCCAATCTGCCTGGGAACCACGTGCGCACCGGAACGCACTGCGAGCGTGACAATCGCGCCGGCGCGGCCCAGCTCGCTCGCTATCTCCCCCGCGGAGTTGCCGGCCCCAACAACCAACACTCTGCGCCCAATAAATGGCCCCGGACGCCTGTACCGAACCGAGTGCATGATCTCACCAGTATATAGCTCGCTTCCTTCGAGCTGCGGCACTTTAGGATTTGCTACAATACCCGTGGCCATGACCAGGTTCTCACCCTCAACGTCCTCGCCACCAACCAATTGGAGGGACCAACGCCCGTTGCCTCGTGTCGCACCAATGACATCGCAACCGGTCTCGGCACTTATACGAAAGCGACGCGCATACCGCCTGAGATACTCCAGAAAGACGGCGCGCGTGGGAAACATCGGCGTGCCTCGAGGATAGGCGAGGCCCGGCAAGGTCGACATGTGCCTGCCGGTATGGAGCGTCAGCGAATCGTAGAGGTTTTCCCAGGTATGGCCTAACGATTCACCGCGCTCCAGCAATCGGTAGCCTATGCCGAGGCGCGTGAGCTCCGCGGCCGTTGCCAGCCCCGCAGGACCAGCACCCACTATGAGAGTATTTACTGCCGCGCCTCCCTGCGGCACCTATTTTCCCCCTTTAGCGGACTATTCGGCAGAGCGTATTTCGGAGTGGTCCCCCACCGTCACTTCCCCCTTTACTCCCACCAGGACCACGTCGTCCCCAATCAGCGAGCCAGTCAGCTCACACCTGGCAACGCGCGTCTTGTCTCCAATAATGGTGTCGCTCAGTCGCGAACGTTCGATCACGCTGCCCTTACCTATCGAAACGTTCGGACCCACGACTGAGTCGGAAATGGTCACGCCGTCCTCGATGTAGACAGGCTCTACGATCGTTCCACCTATGCCGGCCGGCTTACGCGCCTTACCCTTTTCCAGCATCGCCCTGTTGGTCTGCAACAACGTGTCGATCTTGCCGGCGTCGTACCAGCCCGCCACATCCATCACCTTGATGCGCGCGCCACGCTCGATCATGTACTGGAAGGCATCGGTCAAGAAGTACTCACCCTTGTTCTTGGGCTGCCTGAGCACGTGGTCGATGCCCTCGTACAAGAGCTGCCAGTTCTTGATGTAGTACAGACCGATGTTGGCCCGCTTGGAAATGGGCTCGCTCGGCTTCTCCACGATCTTTGTCATGTTGCCGTCAGCGTCCGTGACTACAACTCCAAAGCGCTGATAATCTTCGACCTCTTCGGTCCAGATTATTCCGTCAGCATCCGTGCTGTGGATGACCGACAGATCGGCGTCAAAAATCGTGTCGACAAAGATGATGAGAACCGGAGCGTTTACGTAATCGCGTGCCAGCGCCACAGCGCCGGCCGTCCCGTCCTGAACCTTCTGCTCGATAAAAACACCGGGGATCGAGTAGCGCGTACGCGCATGCTCCTCAACGCGCTCCTTGAGGTGCCCCGTGATGTAAATGACCTGATCCACATTCCCCAGGCGTTGGACGTCGTCCATGACGTAGTCCATCACGGGCTTTCCGGCCACCTTGAGAAGCGGCTTTGGCGTGCGGTGCGTGTGTGGCCTGAGGCGTGTACCCTTTCCGGCCAGCGGAATGATCACCTTCATGGGTTGCTCGTGCCCTCCCGACCGTAGCGGTCCTTGAGTCTCACGACGTCGTCGAGCTCCGGAGTAGACGCTTCGAGCACGTCGCAGTCGGTTACGGCTTCCATATAGTGGATCGTGCCCGGTGTGATGCGGAAGGCGTCACCAGCCTCGAGCTTCTGGTCGCGCAACTGGTCGTCGCCTTCGAGCTGCACCCAATAGCGCATCTCTCCACTGAGAAGGTACACGGTTTCGTCCTTCACGTTGTGGTACTGCACAGAAAGTGCGTGACCGGCAGTGATGTGCAGAATCTTGCCGACGTAGCGCTCAGTGTGCGCCCAGATAATCTCGTAACCCCAGGGCTTGTCTACCCTGCGAACTTCGGCGCGCCCGCTCACCTGAAGAAAGCCACTGCAAGCGAGAGTTTGGTCACGCTCACCGGCCAGGTGCAGCCAGAAGCTTCCCGCGCAAAAGCGAAAGACGCTTGCGCACAGAACCGTCCATCACCCGGTCTCCAACCTTTACGATAACGCCGCCAAGGATAGAAGGGTTCACGACGACGTGCGGCACGACAACCTTGCCGAGCGCTTTGGATAGCTGTGCAGCAATCCGTTCCCGGTCTTCCTTGGATGCCTCGCGTGCAACTGTGACCTGTGCATGTACGCGGCCCGACGTCTCGTCCACGAGGTTTGCGTACTCCACGGCGATCTCGGGGAGAAGAAGTTGCCGTCTGTTATCGATGAGCTTTTGAAGAAAGAGCACGAGGTGCCGTGGAACGGCATCACTGAACGCCTTACCAACTATCCGCTTTTTGTCCTCTGCTGGGATCTGCGGCGCCGCCAGGAAATTGGCGAGGCGTGGGTCTCGTTCGATGGCATCAGACAGCCCCCCAACCATCGCTCCCCAGCCATCCAGATCACCGGCTCTGCGGGCCAGTTCGAGAAGGGCTTCGGCGTAGTTGCGGGCGATGGTCTCGTTGCGCATCAGTTGGCCCCTGCCTTGGGCAGTCCGGTCAGGAACTCGTCAATGATCTTTCGGTTGCCAGCGTCGTCGAGGTTGCGACCGATGACCTTGCCGGCACCTGCAAGCGCCAGGTCGACTGCCTCTCTGCGCAGCTCAGCAATGGCGCGATCCTTTTCATTGTTGAGTTCCCGGCGCCCACGCTCCAGCATTTCCTGCTGTTGCGCCTTTGTCTCTTCGAGCATACCAGCACGCAGCTTTTCTGCCGTGGCACGGCCATCGGCGATAAAGCGCTGCGCCTCGGCGCGTGCGGCTTCGAGCTGCTTCTGCTGCTCTTCCAGGAGCTTCATGGCCTCGTCGCGGTCACGATGGGCCTTTTTGATTGCCTCATCGAGCGACGCTTCGCGGGCTTCCACTGCCGCGAGTACGGGCTTGAAGGCAAAACGCGAAAGGACGATGAGCAGGACGATGAAGATTGCGAGCGTCCAGAACATCAGGCCGCCGTTAGGCGAAAGGAGGTTGGTGCTTCCCTCCTGTGCCGCAGCAAAAGCGGTCCTGGGAAGTGTTGCGCTCAGCGCAGCGGCGGCAGCTGTTATGGTCGTGTTACGCATGGAGATCACTCTATGAATGCGGCTCGAATGCCGTGGTCAGTCAGGATTGGTTCGTGCCGGATACCCCGGGGTACCCGACACGCTTACTGCTAGAACTTGCCCTGAATCTGGAACGCGATGACGACGCCGAAAAGCGCGGCGCCTTCGATGAGTGCGGCCAGAATGAGCGCCGCGGTCTGAATGCGTCCAGCGGCCTCTGGCTGGCGAGCCATGCCTTCAACTGCCTGGCCACCGATACGTCCGATGCCAATGCCGGCCCCGATAACGGAGAGGCCCGCGCCGAGTCCGGCGCCGATGAGGGAGAGACCAGTGTTGTTGTTGGCTACCGTTTCAGCGGCTGCCTGCAACAGCGGAAAGAGCGTCATTTGAAACTCCGAATTGATGCGTGTTACTGCACGTTGCTCCGCGGTCAGACTTGACCGCATTCCGTCAGCGAGGCCCGGGCCTCAACGGAATTCCCCGGCCGTTCGGCCGGGTACCAGGGTTCCGGCGTGGAGCGGTTGCCGGTACCCAGAACCACAAACGCTTTCTTCTCTTAGTGGTGCGCCTCTCTTATCTGTCCGATAAAGACCGCCGAGAGGAGGGTAAAGATGAATGCCTGCAGGAATGCCACGAAAATTTCGAGCATTGAAATGCCGACTGCCATGGCAAAGGGAGCTGCCGACACAATCGACTTGAAGGTGAAAATGAGGCCGACAAAAGCCAGGAGCACGATGTGGCCCGCCGTCATGTTGGCAAAGAGTCGAATCGCGAGCGCAAACGGCTTGGTGAGCTTACCGATCATTTCGACTGGCGACATTACCAGGAACATCAGGATCCGTATGGGGAGCGAGAGTTCCTTGTTCCAGTAGAAAAGCGTGTTTAGGTACCCAGCGCCGAGGGCTCTCATTCCGGAGATCTCGACCACCACGAAAGTGATTATGGCAAGCGTGGCTGTTACCGAGATGTTGCCGGTGGTGGTGGAACCGTACGGTATCAACCCCAGCAGGTTGGCTGTGAGGATGAAAAAGAAGATCGTGAGCAGGAAGGGCACGTAGGCGTTACCATGGTGTCCCACGTTAGGCAGGATTACTTCATTCCTCATGTAGAGGACCATGGCCTCGATGCCGGCCGCAAACCCCCTGGGCCGACCAATAGCGTGCGAATGTCTGGCATGGGCACGCGCGGTTCCGATGAGGAGCGCGGAGACTATCAGAGCCCCCATGATCAGAAAGACGACGTGTTTGGTGGGGGAGAAATTGAGAGTGAGGGGCCCAACGTGGACATCACCCCATAAGGCTTCGCAGCCGTGTTCTCCCACGTGCCTGCCGATGCACACCTCTTTGTAAAACGGCGGAGCCCAGTAAGGGATCTCCATGTGATAGCCGTCGGTGATGTGCGGCGTAATGATGTCAACTTTGGCCTCTTCACCCGTGGCCGGTGCATGTGACTCGGCCTGCGGCGCGTGCTCCTGCGCCTCAGCGCCGGTTGCGGCCAGTGAAGCGGCAAGGATCAGGGCGCGAAGAAAAACGGCGCTCATGACTTCAGGAAAAGAGGTTCAACGAGTGTTGTGACAAACAGGAACAGCGCCAAACTCACTAATGCAGCGCCGGAGGGAAGTCCAAACCGCTGCACCACAACGACAGCAAAAAACACCAGCACCAGCAACCGCAGTATCGCTCCCAGTCCCCATCCCGCCACCACATTCTTTTCCGCCATTCCCCGCGTTAACCCAAAGGCAAAAGCCTGAGTGATCACAGCGACCAAGGCGCTAACCAGCACAGCCCTGCGCTCAGCCTGTCCCTCGTAGAGCAGCAGGAGCACCGCGGCCAGGAGAGCTATGAGCGCCGCTCCAGAAGCCACAAACCTCACCGCCTGCTTCACTTCTCTTGCCTCGCGCGCTCTTCGCGTTCGAGATCGGCCATGAGTTTGCGGTACATGCTGTAGAACGCGGCGCCCGCGCCAGTGAAAACTCCAACTATCATCCCCCACGGCGCGGTCCCCAACCTGCCGTCGATCCACTGCCCCAGATACAAAAAGACCACAATCGACACAGCAAACTGCAGCCCGGCTCCGGCGTATTTCCCAAACTGACGAGCCTGTCGCCGGTCCTCGGCTTCGGTTGGCTCCCTGTGCCGGTCCTTCTGACGCTGAGTGGCCATTCCGGGGCGGAATTTAGGACTTTGTGAAATTTTTCGCAAGCAAATCCAAAGGCCCCCAAACGCCGCTGTGTCACTTGAGATACGTGAGCCAAACACGCTGCCGTGACGCTAGTTAGCCCCGATCGTCACTCTTGACTATTCGTTAGGTAGTCTCTACCTTGGCGCCTCCGAGCCCCCCCAAACTGGCCACTCGGACCCGCCGAACTCCAAAAGTCCCAGTAACTTGTCGCCACAACCCCGGATACTGTCCCTGATGATCGCCACGGCGGCGATCGCGTACGCCTGCGGACCCCGGGGGCATGCCTCTGAAAGCCCAGCTCGCCAGAACACGACGCAGGCGACCGAGCAAGGCGTCCAGGGTGACCTCAAAATCTCCGTCCAGGAGGAAGTCGTTTTTGACCTTAGGGTCACTAACGGCGACGACCGGCACGTCGAGCTCCGCTTCCCCAACGGCCAGACGCATGACTTTGTCGTCCAGGACACCCTGGGCAGGGAGATCTGGAAGTGGAGCGAGGGGCGCATGTTCACACAGGCCATGCAGAGTCGGGTACTGGACCGCAACGAGAGCATCTCCTACACGACTGCTTGGGATCCCGGAAGCCTCAGCGGGACTTATGTCGCCGTTGTTTCCCTTAGGAGCGAGAACCACCCACTCGAAGAGCGGACCAGATTCGAGCTTCCAGCTCGGTAGCTCCATTACGCGGCCCACCACCCGGGCCATATCATCCACAGAGTTCGCACGATTCACGGTACGCTGGCCTACGCTCCAGTTGGCCACGGTTCGTCCCGTAACACCGCTCTGTCTCAGCGTGTGGCGTGCGTTAGCTTCCTGCGACCTTCTACCGATTGAACTGTGGGGACTTCCGTTACCGAACGACCGCTGAACGACGCGCGTGACCTGGACTTGCTCAAAAAGCTGGTCGCCGCGCGAAAGAGCATGCTCGACCAGATCGGGCGCCGCATCATTGGGCAGGTGGACATCGTTGAGAATCTCGTCTGTGCGATCCTGGCGGGCGGACACGTCATCATCGTTGGCGTGCCCGGGCTGGCTAAGACGCTGCTGATTCAGACCGTGTCCGAGGCGCTGGATCTCCAATTCTCGCGCGTTCAGTTCACCCCTGACCTCATGCCGGGCGACATCACCGGCACCGAGTTGCTCGAAGAGGATCACGCGACCGGCCGACGCGTCTTCAAGTTTGTGCGGGGGCCCGTTTTTGCCAACGTGGTGCTGGCCGACGAAATCAACCGAGCGCCGCCAAAGACGCAGTCGGCACTGCTGCAGGCTATGCAGGAAAAGACTGTCACGGTTGCTGGCCAGACGCACACGCTGCCCGCTCCCTTCTTTGTACTGGCGACGCAGAACCCGATCGAGCAGGAAGCCACGTATCCATTGCCCGAAGCCCAGCTCGACCGTTTCATGTTCGAACTGCGTGTCGGCTATCCATCGTTTGAGGAAGAAGAGCGCATCGTAACCTCAACTACCGGAGCACACGAAGCTACGATTACTCCGGTGCTGAGCGGTGAGGACGTACTTGAATTGCAGCGTCTGGTGCGTCGTATGCCCGCTCCTCCAACGATCGTCAAGTATTGCGTGGGTCTGGCGCGTGCAACGCGGCCTTCTGAGCCCGACGCGCTGCCTGACGTGCGCAAGTACATCAACTACGGCACTGGCCCTCGCGCTTCGCAGTACCTGGTGCTTGGTGCCAAGGCGCGCGCAGCAATGGATGGCCGGGCAGTGCCGGATATCGACGACGTTCGCGCGGTGGCTATGAGTGTAATTCGGCACCGCGTCGTAATGAACTTTCAGGCCGAAGCTGAGGGCGTGGGCGCGGACAGGATTGTTACACAGGTGTTGGAGAAGCACCGCACGGCGTGAGAATCCGAACCCCTGCGGAGGCAGGGGTTCAACAGTACCCGCGACCCCTGCGAAAGCAGGGATTCAACAGTACCCGCGAGCCCTGCGAAAGCAGGGTTCAACAGTACCCGCAACCCTGCGAAGGCAGGGTTCAACAGTACCCGCAACCCTGCGAAGGCAGGGTTCAACAGTACCCGCAACCGCTGCGAAGGCAGGGATTCAACAGTACCCGCGACCCCTGCGAAGGCAAAGATTCAAAAGTACCCGCGACCACTGCGAACACAGGGGTTCAACAGTACCCGCGCCCTCTGCCAAGGCAAAGATTCAAAAGTACCCGCGACCCCTGCCAAGGCAGGGTTCAACAGTACCCGCGACCCCTGCGAAGGCAGGGGTCCAGTGTCTTTCCGCTTGATGCAATCTCTTATTTGACCTGCAGACGACGCGCTCTGCGTTGCGGCACAGGAGGGGTGGGAATAGTTATCTCCAGCACTCCATCTTTGAACATCGCGTCGCAACGATCGGGGTCGGCTCCTTCGGGTAGTGCGATGGAGCGCGAGAAGCGGCCATAGCTGCGTTCGGTTCGATAGTAGCCGTCGTCTTCATCGTGTTGCTCCTGGTTGCGCTCACCATGGATCGTGAGCACCCCGTCGTCGACTTCAACTTCGATGTCGTCTCTGCTGAGTCCTGGGAGGTCGGCGCGAACGACAAGCTCATCGCCGCGACGAAACGTCTCCACCTGCGGACTCCAGAGACTCCCACTTCCTCTAAAGCCGCGCGACGCCAGGTCACCGCCAAAAGCGAACTCTTCAAAAAGACGATCCATGTCGTCGGCCAGCCGGCGCATCATAGTAAACGGACCTCCAGACTCGGCTCTTTCCAAGGACGAAACGGGACCGCGCCGAGGATTCTCGACCGCGCGCCTCGATTCACGGCGCGCACTTATTGGTTGCTCCCGCTCCTGCATTGTGCTCTCGTGTTCGCTCGGACGCGCTCTCTCGCGGGTTTCTGACGGAATGCCAAAGGAGTGACTGGGACCCTGATGCGGATTCTCATCCCGGAACTGATTGGTTGGTTCGCGTGTCATCAATACCTCCTTGCGATGATGCGCGACTTACCCTCGTAAAGGGATTTTGTTCCGGCATTGTATCGTTATGGTTGTTGTATGAACGACTGCTGTATCGCAATGCATCGTCAATGCAGGCATCGCCTGGTTACTGCACCGTCGACCGGCTTGGGGCCGCCGTCTCAAGTCCAGAAGCGTGGCCGGTATTGTGCGCACACTCCGACCACGTCATGTTTTCCCCTACGCGCCGATTGATGAATGCGGTGCACAACTCACACGACTGTTACGTATGACAGCTTCGGCGCAGCAGACGCGTCGCCTGGCATTTGCCGCGGCCGCAATCACGGCATCACTCCTGGCGACTAACCAGATCGCCGCTCAGGCGCCTGAGGGGTTTGTCTCAGTGCAAGCCGACAGCATCCAATGGCGACCACATCCAGTCGTGCGCGGCGGATTTATCGCGGTGTTGGCTGGGAACCCGATGACTCAGGGACCTTATGTGATCAGAATGCGGTTTCCGCCCAATTCGCGCGTCGAAGCGCACACGCATCCTGAGGAACGAACCTACACGGTGCTTGCCGGCGAGTGGAAGCTGGGCTTTGGGGAGACCTTTAACGATGGCAGCCTGAGGAGTTATCGCACGGGAGCGCTCTACCGGCTTCCTCGCGGGGTCGCACATTTCCAGGCCTCGGGGAGCCAGGGCGAGACCGTCATTCAGGTTGCTGGAAACGGACCTTCATCAACCGATTTCATCAAACGCTGATCTGCTTTCAGATCCAAATAAGGAGATTGCCATGAAGTATTCGGAGTTGATTCTGCCCGAATTCGATCAGGAGATGGCGGTGACGCGCAGGGTCATAGAGCGAGTGCCCAGTGAGAAGGGGGAGTGGCGGCCGCACGAGAAATCCTTTCGACTGGCCCACCTCGCGCAGCTAGTTGCATGGATGCCGGGCTGGATCACAAATGCTCTGACCGAAAAGGACCTCGACCTCGGCAAGGGTGCCGGTTACACCTCGGAAACCACGGAAACGCTCCTTAAGTCATTCGACAAGGCAGTTGCTGGGGCCAGAGCTGCGATAGCCGACGTGAAAGAAGACGCGTTGGACGAAAAATGGGTCCTGAAGAACGGCGATATGGAGTTGTGGAAGGAGACCCGCAGAAACGTGGTCCGGTCTCACATCAATCATCTCGTCCATCATCGTGGTCAACTGACCGTGTACCTCCGGCTTCTTGACGTTCCGGTCCCGTCGATCTACGGTCCGTCCGCAGACGAGCGTCCTTTTTAGGAGGCGTGCTCAGCAGAAACGTGCGCGGGGGCGTAGATGGAAGGGGTCAGTTGTAGCCCCGGAGGGTCCGTTTGAGCAGATTGGGGGTGTACAGGTGCGGCAAATTGCTGTGTCCGGTTGACGATGGGTCTCGCGTGTAAACCACTGAGATGCGGGGTGGCGAGGAGCACAGTTGACCCCTGGAGCTTCCGTGAGAGTCACGGGCAAGGAGGAGTAGAAGGGCATGCGCATGCTGGTTGTCGAGGATGGCGCCAGAAGTATCGAGGAGCTACGCGAACTTTTTCACCCTGACGGGCACGACGCCGATTCTGCGTCGGTGTTCAGCGAGGCTCTTCAACTGATACATGCCATTCGCTACGACCTCGTAGTGATCGATGTAGACGTCACCAAGGGGCGTGCGAGCGAGCTGGTGGATTCGATCCGCCGTTCCGGTAACAACGTCCCGCTGATGGTTCTCGCGGCCGACGAGGACGACCCACGTGTGGTGGAGTGCCTGGAGGCGGGGGCAGACGAGTGGGTTCGCAAGCCGATTACGGCGTCGGCCCTTTTAAAACACGTCCGAGCTTCTCAGCGCCGCGTGTTGGCGGACAGGGAGGACCTGCTGGTAGCGGGTGTGCTTTCGCTGAGCCGGTCGCGCCAGTCGGTGGTGAGTGGTCAGGAGTTAATCCCGCTGACGGCCAAGGAGTACGCTGTGCTCGAGATGCTTATGGAGCGTCCCGACGTGCTGATCCCGCGGGGTGAGATCCTTTTGCGGGTTTGGGGTCTTCACAACGATACGGGCACGGGAGTACTCGACGTTGCGCTGCACCGCGTGCGCCGGAAAATCGCCGCAGTGTGCGGCGGTATGGAGATCGTCGGAATTCGCGGTCAGGGAGTGGTGCTCGTCACCCAGGCCGGCGAGAAGCGCGCTCAGTTCCTCAAATCGTCCTGATTCAGGCGCTGCAGCCACGAATGGCTGCGAGATGCACAATAAATGTAGTGCCTCTCCCCGGTGCGGTTGTCACCGTGGCCCGCCCCCTTGCCTGCTGCAGCACGTCTCGCACGGTACAGAGTCCCAGACCGTTGCCGCGGCCCGGGGTTTTTGTTGTGAAATCGGCGTCAAAGATTCTGGCGAGCGTTGCGGAATCCATGCCTACGCCGGTGTCGTTTACCGATAGCTGGAGCTCGTGACTGGCGGACCCATTCTGCGCGCCGGTCGTCACCGGTACGCGGCGTGTAGATATTCTGATTCTCCCGCCCTTGGGCATTGCTTCGCGCGCGTTCAGGACGAGGTTGAAGATGACGCGAGCGAGGGCTTCACGCGGGATCTCGGCGCGTGGAGCGTCGTTGTGCAGATCGAGCTGAATTTCGCATGGAGCCACGATTCGGCGCAGGACCGGCGCCAGCTCTTCTATGCACTCGTTAGGGTCAGCGTTGTTGTGCCCCGGGCCCCTTCCCTTCTGCTCGGCGATGACGAGCTCGCGCACCAGGTGAACGGCCCTCCGCGCGGCTACGTCGATCGCTTCGAGGTCTTCCTGCAAGCCTTCCGGATCTTCTGCTCCTCGCATGCGACCTAACTGGACGAAGCCCAAAATGGCTGTGAGCATGCTGTTGAGGTCATGCGCCGGCCCGGCGTAGAGCCTGGAAGCACTGGCTGGGGCATGTCGGCCAAAATCCCAATCAGCAGTTGTACCCGCGGCCGGGTGTTGATTGGGAGCAGGCAGATGTCGGGGGCCGGCAATTACTGCTACGTGGCTCTCCTGTTGGAAGGGCATTTAATGGAAGTCCTCATGAGCGTTGACCCGTTACCACTTCGGCACGTTCACTTATGGTGCTGCACGTCCCCCCAGCTAGGTGACGACTGACCATGGTGAGACGTGTCTTACATGAGGCTTACATTTTTTGAGGACCGCGACTGTGGATCGAGAGGGAGCTCCACGACGCGCCTGGATGCTGCCTCAGAGTCCTCTGAGTCCCTCCGTGGCTGCTGGAGCGCTTGCGATGGCGAACTCAGCTGTACGATCTTTGCCGGACCCAGAAGCTACCTTCCAAGGGCTATGGACCGATTCGGTCACGTTGTCTCTTAGCGCCCTGTCGGAATGCGGGCCGTGTCGGAGCGGGACGATTTTGCTCCGACGTGTGACGTGGATGTGACGGACCGATCCATATTACTGGCCCCTAGCTGGAAAGGGTGGTAGCTGTTCGGACTTCGAGAATCGATCCGAGATGATGTACGGGACGACCTTTGGGAGGAGCCTATTTGAGACTCCTTCCGGCCGAGTGGAGCCAGATTCGGATGTGCACTTTGGAGTGCTGCTGATTGCGTCAACGTCAGAGCGCGAGGGTGCGCCGCGCGATCACGTCTGCAGCATGATCTGGCCGACGTCGCCGCTCGATCATTCCCGGCATTCGCTTCGTCAGGCGCTGTACCGTCTTCGCCGACTTGGCATGCCAATCAGCCTCAAGGGGGCTCGGGTCGAGATCAACGGGGAGGACACCTACATCGACATCAGGCGCCTCCTTCTTGGCGAAGCGGGCCGTGAGGAATTGATGGCGATTGGGACGCAGCCTTTTCTGCCGGCCTACATGCCCAAACTTGGGCCTGCATACGCTGTCTGGCTCGACGAGCTCAGGGATCGGGCGGACAACGTGCGGCGAATTGCACTGGTGGAGGCAATTCGTGAGGCGCGTACACATGCGCGTTTCAGGGAGATACACACATTGGCCCGGGCGCTTTTGGAGCTCGATCCGTTTAATGAGACCGCTACGCTGAGTTTGGCAGAGGCGTTGGTAATGGATGGGAGCAAGGTTGAGGCGCTGCGGATGCTGGAGGCGTATGAGCAGGAGGTGGGTACAGTTGCGGACGCGCTCCGGATTCCGGTGCGTACGCTCAAGCGGCGCGTTTCGGAGTCATTGGACGATGCGTTATTGCCGCGGAAGTACGAGGTGACTTTCGTGGGCCGGGAGGAGGAGTTCAGGGAGTTGCGCACGATGTTTGTGGCGACGCGTCAGGGGCGTGGGCAGTGTGCGGTAGTTACGGGGGAGGCGGGGATTGGCAAGACGCGAATAACCAACGAGCTGTTGCGTTTGGCTGTTCTGGATGGAGCGATGGTCGTATCGTACCCGTGTACGTCGGGGGATTCGCTGTCTCCTCTTTCCAGTTTGTTGACGCTGACGCAGGCATTGTTGTCCCAGCCTGGAGCCTTGGGGTGTTCGCAGGAGCATTTGCAGTATTTGCGGAAGCTGCATTCTCCCGAGTCGAGTCAGTCGACGGTGATCAGCGGGATGGGGGCAGACATTGCGTATGCGCAACTGGTTTACGCGTTGTCGGAGCTGGTGGCAGCGATAACGGACGAGGGTCCTGTGGTGCTGTTTGTGGATGATGCTCAGCGGTTGCACCAGACGGCATGGCGGATTTTTACGGATATTGTGGATCGCCTACCTGGCAAGAGTGTGTTGTTGTTATTGGCGACGCGTCATTTGCCGGAGTGGTATTCTGGGCTGGGGATCAATGGTTCAGACGGTCGGGCGCGCCATGTGCGGTTGGGGCCTTTGGATTATGCTGAGTCGCGTCGGTATTTGTCGGCGTGGTGTGAGAAGAACAGGGTGATGTTATCGGAGGAGGATTCTCACGTTTTTGCGACGACGGCGAGCGGCAATCCGTTTTATCTGGGGGAATTAGCGGGTCATGTGGGTCGAGGAGGGGATGCTCGTCAGGCGCCGCCGTCGATCCGGGGTTTGATTGAGTTGCAGTATGCTGCGACGACGCGAGAGGCTCAGCGTGTGTTGTTAGTGATTAGTCTTTTGCAGACGCGTGCTTCTTTGGCGCGAGTGACGGAGGTATTGGGTGTAACGCCAAGTGATTTTGTTGGGGCTTTGGAGGAGTTGGAGATTGCGGGGTTGGTGAAGGCGTCGGGTTCGGTTATGCGGGCGAAGCACGACCTAGTGGGAGACGTAACGATCGGGATCTCCACGACTGGGGTTGTTGGGTTTTTGCGGACACGGATTGCGGAGTTGCTCGAGGCGGAAGCTGAGCGAGAGGACAGCGTTGACCTGTTGGCGGATAGTCTCACTCAGTGGGAGTACGTCGGCGATTCAGTCAAGATATTCTCCGTCGGTATGAGGCTCGGCCAACGATTCTTCAATCTCGGCTTGGGTACCGATTCTCACAGCGCGTACGAGCGCGCCGCGGTGCATGCCCAAACAGATGAGGAGAGGTCCAATGTTACTGAAGGGTTAATAAGGTCAGCCTTCCTAAGTGGTAACACTCCCGCAACCGTTGAACACTTACAGAAGTGGAGGTCCATGAAACGGCCGCCTAGCGGCCCGAATGAATCCTTGGAAATGCGGCTCCTAGCCGCCGAAGTGGGAATCGTAACCATCGATAAACCGCTGGACTATCGACCCCTGCTTGAGATGGTCGGCGAGGAAGCGATTCCACTCTCGAGTAGGCTTCGAGCTCTCGCGATCTGCGCTATGACGGCCGACCAATGTTACGATGCAGCGACAGTATCCGAAGTAAGGTCGAAGATTGGTGAGTTCGACGAGAACGACGAAGAGAACATCTATGGGCTTGTTGCTAGGCTCGTAGCCGCCGTTGTGTTCGAGCCAGCACCAGAGGTGATGAAGGTAGCAGAGCAAATAGTGCGGGTCTCGCGGCAGCATTCTGATCTGCGAATCAAGATTATGGGACCTCGTTGGGCCTCGTCTGGTCTTCGACGAATAGGGGCCGCTGAGCGACGGCTTGAGCTAGTGACAGAAAGCTCAGCCTTGGCCGAGAAACACAAGCTCACATACCACTTATACTCCTGCTGGGAGCACTCATGCAGTAGCTATTTGCAGCTAAATCAATTTAATGAAGCTGCGGAAGTACTTCAGAAACTCGAGTCGGGCTGCCCTCCTGGCACGGTACTGTATGCAGCCTATTGCCTAACGAATAGGGCAGTGCTTGCCTACTCGACGCGAGATGAAACGATGGCCATCGAGCTTATGCCGCACCTACCAGAACGATCTCCCTTTGCAGCTACAGCTTCGCACCATGCTTGGGTTGCCTCGCGCGTAGCTCTAAAACTCGTTGCTGACCCCGGCTCTGTTGAAGACGTCGAGATTGACCAGTTGATCGCATTTCAGCCCTTGGGAAATGCTGTTGGAGGTCAGGATGACAGAGTTGCTATCCTCGTAGAGGCGCTCTGCAGCAAGCAACGAGTTGAACGGGCTCGTGAGGTAGTGGAGCACTACCGGGCATCAACTAGATCCAATCTAGGAACGGTGGAACGCCTGGAACGAATCCTTAGCAACGCAGAAGAATTGACCACTCTGCAAACGTCACCTCGCGCAGAGACTTAGCCGGCCGCGGCTCGTTGCTGGGGCTCGGGAACCGGATCGGGTTCGCTTTCTTTCGATTTTCGAACGGCGGCGTACAGGTCAGCCCAAACATCCGCAGAAACTACACGATCGCAAATTTCGGGATCAAATTGCTTGCCGCGGAACTTTATGAACTCGCGGCGCGCCTCCGACGGGTCCAAGGCTTTTCTGTACGGTCTATCAGTGGTAATAGCGTCCAGGGTGTCTGCGAACATGATGATTCGCGAACCTAGAGGAATATTGTCGCCAGCGATCCCATCCGGATATCCAGTACCGTCCCAGTTCTCATGGTGGTGACGCACTGCAGGGATCAGATCCTTCAGACTCGTTAGCATACCTACGAGTTCTGCGCTTCTCACTGGATGCTGTTTCATCGTCTCCCATTCCTCCGGAGTTAACCTCCCCTCCTTCGCTAGAATCCGCGCAAAACGCTCGTCGATCTTACCAACGTCGTGCATGAGTGCCGCCACCTCTACACGCTCGACTTGCGCTTCTGACAATCCCATCGCTTTCGCTATGATCCGCGAGGACTCGGCAACGCGTTTGGAATGACCAGAAGTGTACGGATCTCGGGCTTCGATTGCCGCAACCATCAGGTCAAGGAGTTCCTCAGTGACCTGTGTGAGCTCATGAGATGTCTGAGCCAGTTGCTTGAGTGCTAGAATTGGCACGACTATTCCCAAGGCTCCCCAAGCACCCAAGTTAGCGCTTAACCATGCGAGGTAATACGCTACAAGCACTTGAACGGCCGAAATCGCAAGCGCAGGCCTGAAAGTATCTGACCAGACCGCGATAGGATTCCTTAGTGCGGTGGCAGCGATTATCACGCTGATTGTTATCTGGTTCAGGAGAATGAACAAGACTAACGCCGCTACACCAGGCAACAAGTTTAGTAGTGCGGCGTCGACAAACCTCGTGCCTTCCATGAGGACAAACGATTGCCCACCGAGAGTATTAAACGCGATCGCGCTAACGCTGAATCCAAGGAGAACTTGCGATGTGTTGAAGAGCATCTTGATCGCCCCTCTCCGATGGGCGATCTGCATCAATGCCTGAGCACCTGCGATTAGCATCAACCCACGCCAGTCCGGCGTGATCAGTATTGTCGCTCCGAGCGGAATGAGTGCAGCAGATCCCGCTGAGCCCTTGGATTGAAAGTATGAGAGCGCGTCAGTGAGGATACCAACAACCACCAGGACGACGCTCAACCAGATGGCCGTCGGAGAGTTAACGACAGGGTGGTCCGCCAATTCGGCAAACGCAACAACTGCCCCAATCGTTACCGCGAGAACGATCGGCAGGGCTCTACGTGCCTCATCTGATGAAGTCTTGCTGGCTTCGAGCTTGGCTGTCAAACCCCGCCAGGGTCGCGACTTCAGGCGTGAACGACTTGCTGTCATCCGGTAGTGTGCTGGCAGCACTGAGACTATTTGAGGCGAACTCGGGTCCCCCGATCCTTCCTATTTGGCTAATGCCAAGAAGTTATCGAGGCAACAAGCCCAAGGATCCAATCAATAAACGGCATATCGCGTGACCTCCCTTCAAGTTGCCTAACTGCGTCATGCAGTAGGTCTTTTCAGGTCGGCTCCGCTCAACTACTTGTAGTTCCCGCTCTACGCTCTTGTTCGCTCTACGTACCTGCTTCTCGGGAACGGGGGCCCCTCAGTTGTCTGCTATGTCCGCTGTGCGTTAGCCTCTTTATTCTCGAGTGCCAGTTCTCAGGTCCCTCGCCCCACCCCCGCCCTGCTACCCTCGACGGCTGAGCCAACGGTTTGTTGCATCAAGTACAGCCAAAACACTCGCTGTCTCCGGACTGTCCTTGATCTCACAACTACCCGTCAACAACACGCTCTCGCGTGCATGCTGTACCGTCACCCCCACGAATGCAAACTCCCGGTCGAACGCCTCCACCACCTTCACTCCCTCCAAATCCAACGGCCGCAACACCGGCTCCCCCACCAACGCCCGCAACGTCGCCCGCGCCGCCAATTCCACTCGCGACCGCTCGTTCTCCATTCCCTCCGCCTCACCAACGAATGACTTACCGTCTTTCGCCAGGGTAACGCGACAACTCAGACCCTTACTGCGGGACCGGCTGACCTCTACATCCTCGAAATAATAAGATCTCCCTAACGTCGCCTCAGCCTCCACCACTGGCTGAGATACCGGAGTATTCGCGCTCACTCCAGGAGCCTCCGCCTTAGCCACCTCCTCCCGCGACACCTTGGGATCAATGCTCGTCGCCACCGAAATCTTCCGATGGTCCACTCGCATCCCCAAATGCGCTATAAGTGCACTCTCTATGTTCCTGACCGTCTGCTTGGGAGTCAGATCCGCCGACGTCAAAACGTGGATCTCATCCACCGCCCCGCTGTCCCCAGCTATGATCCGCGCGGCTATCACTCCCGGAAGCGTCGATAAAAGCTCCTCCGCACGCTTAATAGGGAGTACACTCCCCGCGATTAACGGCGACGTCTGCGGCTGAGGGACCACGCTTGCTCCTCCACTACTCTGGTTGGTTGAATCGCCGCTCCCCCTACTGCCCACCACCGCCGCACCCAGCGCCAACACTCCACAGCCGCATCCGGAGGGCGGCGCTCATAATGCTGCTACAACGCCCGTTTTTCAAGGACAGAATTGCCCATTTCTGTCTCAGAGGTCATTGCAGCATCGTAACTTATGTGAATCCCTTAACCAATCACCCTTCTCCTCCCGCTAAACCAGGATAGGTCATTTTGTCCAAGACTGTGAGGGACCAATGACGAGAGGGCGACGGGCCAATCGAAGAGAAAACGCCCCAGACACGCGAAAGCTCTACTCCAGCACCACATCCTCCACAGGCAACTGATAGTCCCGAAGCTTCCGGTACATCGTCCGCTCGCCTATCCCCAAGAGCTCCGCCGCTCGGCGCCGGTTGCCACGCGTCTCCCGCAACGCGGCCTCTATAGCCGCCCGCTCGATCTCAGCCATCGTCATCCCGGGACGGACCATCACCACGTTCTCCTCCCGATGCTCGCCCCTAGGCTCAATTCCCGAAACGGGGGCCCCTATCCGATGACGCTCGACTAATCCGCCGGGGCCAATCGCACCCCTCGTCCCATCCGACCAGACGCCGTCCACCAGCTCGACGCGCGAGCCCCCCTGCTCCGACGCCACGTCGTCCAGCCTCCGGCGCAGATCCTCCATCTGCAGCTTGAGCTCCACGAGACTCCGAAGAATGAACTCCAGCTCGTGGCCGTCCGAGCCGCTTTGCCCCCTTACCACCGGTCCTATCCGCACCGGCAGGTGCCGCAACCCACCCTCCCTGATCGATCGCGGAATGTCCTCTGGCCCGATCTCTCTGCCATGCGCGAGAACAACCATGCTCTCCACCAGGTTGCGCAGTTCCCGCACGTTGCCGGGCCACGCATAGTCCGTGAGCACCTCCATCGCCTCCTGAGAGATTCCCTGGAAGGGACGGTCATGCTGTTCCGATAGCTCGCGCACAAAACGCCGTATCAACACGGGAATGTCGCCCTTTCGCTCGCGCAGCGGCGGAAGGTAGATCCGCAGAACGTTCAGGCGGTAAAAGAGGTCAGCCCTGAAGGTCCCGTCGGCCACAGCATCTCGCAGCGGAGAGTTTGTCGCAGCAACTACACGCACGTCCACCGGAATCGTTGTTGTCCCTCCGACTCTCGTTATCTCGCGCTGTTCCAGCACCCTCAACAGCTTTACCTGCGTCGAAAGCGGCACGTCTCCAATCTCGTCCAGAAAGATCGTTCCGCCGTGGGCCAGCTCAAACCGCCCCAAACGTCGCTCTGCAGCACCCGTAAACGCCCCCTTTTCGTGCCCAAAGAGTTCGCTCTCAAGCAGCGTCTCGGGAAGCGCTCCAACATTTACCGCAATAAACGGCTTGGTACGACGGGGGCCGAGCATGTGAATCGCGCGGGCGACAAGTTCCTTACCGGTGCCGCTCTCACCCTCGATCAGCACGGTGCTCGACACACCAGCAATCTGCTCGACCTGGACCAGTACCTCTCTGATCCCGTCGGACTCTCCAATGAGCCC
>CAZYTS010000044.1:16362-22042 GCA_964649855.1 uncultured Gemmatimonadaceae bacterium | reverse complement strand
ACCCGGCCCGTACATGTCGCGCCGGCTCACCCCACGCTGATTCACCCAACCGAGTTCCGCGTCGTACATCGTATGCAAACGCTCGGCAACGGGACGCGTACCGACCAGATCTCGCGCAAAGAGAACGACGCTCGCTCCACCTCAAAAAGAAGAAGTAGAACGAGGAGCAACATCACGTTCCCCGCAATCAGCAGGATTGCACGCTTAAGGGATTGCAGGCCGGCCATGGCAACACCGCTGAATCAGAAGATCGTGTAAATGAAAGGAGCCAGGGCAGAACCTTGCGCAAATACCAGCAATGCCCCGACCAGCAGCATTAACACAATGGTAGGCAGCAGCCACCATTTCTTACGCGTCCTCATAAACGCCCAGAGTTCTCTCACCAGAGATGCCATGGCTATGTCTCCTCAGAACTGTCTGTTCATGTCGCTCTTGCCCCCGTGCGACCGCGCGACGAAATAGCTCCCCGACTCCGCTCTATGGACAAGCGGCCGCTTGCCAAAGAGCCGCATCAGTAGACCTGTAGGTGTGATCACCACGAAATAGACAATCCCCATAAAGATGGGAGTCGTCACGCGCGATATTGCGGCCGCCAATCCCATCCACAGCTTGTAAACAGGGCCCAGGCGACCAGGTATGACCAAACCGGCGACAACGAGAATCACACCAACTTCTGACAGCATCACAGCGATGCGGTTGGAGATGCCGGATCGCCACTGGATGACGCCTCCCAGAACGAGAAACGCCGCTCCAACCGTCAGGGCGAACTTCCGCCCCTCCACAGCGCTCAGTCGAGCTGGAACTCTTCCTGCCATTGCCGGCCTTCCTTCCATTCGGGTTGCTCTGTTTTTTCGAGGTAGTACTGCCCAAGCACGAGCACGTCGATATGCGTACGCATAACACAGCGATAGGCGTCATCCGGAGTGCATACAATTGGCTCGCCGCGAACATTGAATGACGTGTTCACCAGAACCGGACAACCTGTGCGCGACCTGAAGGCCTGGATCAGATCGTAATAATCCGGATTCGTATCGCGACTCACGGTCTGCACACGCGCCGAGTAGTCCACGTGCGTCACTGCGGGTATGTCTGAGCGAGGAATGTTGAGCCGGTCGATTCCCCAAAGCTCACTTGTCTCCTGCGGCATCGGGATCTGTCTCTCCTCCTTCACCGGCGCAACCAGCAGCATATAGGGAGAATCCACATCGAGCTCGAACCAGTTCTGCACTTCCTCTCGCAACACACTCGGCGCGAAAGGCCGGAACCCCTCGCGGAACTTGATCTTGATATTCATCTGCGCCTGCATCCGCGGACTTCTTGGATCGCCCAGGATACTCCTGGCCCCCAGCGCGCGTGGTCCGAACTCCATGCGGCCGTTAAACCACCCCACAACCTTCTCATCGTCGAGTGCCTCGGCCGTTTTCGAAAGGACTTCCTCGCGACTCAGGACCTCGTATGTTGCGCCGCGCGCGTCCAGGAATGACCGGATTTCGTCCGCTGTAAAGGACGGCCCAAGATATGCACCCGACATGCCATCCTTATTTGGAGTGACTGTCCGTGGTTGCTGTAAATGCCGGTGCCAGATGAGTTGAGCAACTCCCAGTGCGCCACCCGCGTCACCGGCCGCTGGCTGGATCCAGATCCTATCAAATGGACCCTCGCGAAGAATGCGACCGTTCCCAACGCAATTGAGTGCCACCCCGCCGGCCATGCACAAGCTCGAAAGACCCGTCTCGCGGTGCAGGGATCGAACTGTACGCAACATCACTTCTTCACAGACGTCCTGTACCGAACGGGCAAGGTCCATCTCTTTCTGTGTCAACGGTGACTCGGGTTCACGCGGTGCGCCACCAAACAGGCGATTAAAGGACTCGCTCGTCATCGTTAGGCCTGAGAGGTAGTTGAAGTATTCCTGGTTGAGCCGGAAAGACCCGTCTTCTCTCAGATCCATGACGTGATCGAGGATCATTTTGGCATAGCGTGGCTCGCCATAGGGGGCGAGCCCCATCACCTTGTATTCGCCCGAGTTGACCTTGAAGCCGGTGTAGTAGGTGAACGCCGAGTACAGGAGTCCCAGCGAGTCGGGCCAGTGCAGCTCCTTTAGTATCTCGATGTCCGACCCGCGCCCCACACCAAGTGTGGTCGTGGCCCACTCCCCGACGCCATCCAGCGTTAGGATCGCCGCCTCGCCAAAAGGCGAAGGAAAGAACGCACTGGCTGCGTGAGACTCATGGTGCTCCGCGTAGAGAATCTGCCCTTCGTAACCCAGAGCCTCGTGGAGCTGGCGGTCCATGTAGAGCTTGTCCTTGATCCACAAAGGTCCAGCCTTTAGGAACGACCTGAAGCCCCGTGGTGCGACGCCGAGGTACGTCTCAAGAATCCTCTCAAACTTGAGGAGAGGCTTGTCGTAGAAACCGATGCACTCGACGTCGCCGATATCGATCCCCGCCGCCTTAAGGCAGTATTCGACGGCCCTGGCCGGAAAATCCGCGTCACCCTTCTTTCGGGTAAAGCGCTCCTCCTGCGCGGCGGCGATCACGGCGCCGTCCTTCAGCAAGGCGGCTGCGCTGTCGTGATAGAACGCTGAGATTCCCAGGACGTAGCGAGAGGGCATTGATCCATTGCTGATCATTGTTGAGCATCGGTCCGGTAGCAGGCAACCACGTCCAAATCCCGCACTGAACTAATAGGGCTTTGTAGAGCAAAAGCGGCGCCCACGTCCGTTAGCGGAGATTCTAGCCGGGTTAACGTGGCTCGAACCCCTCGAAAAGCCAGTCTACGGTGGAAATGTGGCATTTTTGCTACACCCGAGGCCTCGTGAGACACGGGTGTGCGGCGCTGCGACAGAGGTCAGGGAGTCCCGCGAGCCCTGCCTAACGAAAGTATCGAGGTCCCCAAGCGCCATAACACCGAGACGTCGCAGCGTTGCTGCCTCTAGGCGTCGCAGCCGCGAGGCGTCGCAGCGTCGGAACGTCGCGCCCTCTAAAGTGACTCCGTCCCCCGCTGGCCCGTCTATTTCCGATAGGGTGCGTCCGGCGTTAACTCGAACCTGCACATGGGCTTAATAGCAGCGCTCATTCCAGATCCTGCTCGGCTCTTCAGAATCCGGTCGGCGATCCGCGGCAGACATACCGTGGAAGCCTGCGCGGATTTTGACGCCGTGACCAGGCTATGTGAGCGACAACCTGTGCATCTGGCGATCCTCGACCTCTTCGCCCACGGCGAGATGAGCCTGGAGCCGCTGCGTCATCTCAAGCGGCGCTTTCCCCGAATGGGAACGGTCGCGTATGTGGACGTGGGTCCAGAACGGGCTCGAGACCTCTTTGACGCGGGTCGAGCCGGCATGGACGCCCTGATCATCGCAAATGTGGACGACGATGCGTTGTCGATTGCAGCCATCGTTGAACAGGCCGAAGCGCGCGGCGTGGCCGGATTGCTGCGCGGCGTCCTGGAACCGCTCAGGCCGAGCGTTCGCGACGCAATCCTCCTGGTCGTGACGCGAGCGCACGAGTCGCTAACACCAGAGGATCTGGCGCGGCGTCTTTCTTTGAGCAGGCGCGTGCTTGCCAAGCACCTTGAGCACGCCGGCATGCCTTCGCCGCAGCGGCTGATCACCTGGGGTCGCCTGGTGGTGGCGGCGCACCTTCTGGAAGACGCCCAACGCAGCGCGGATAACATCGCAATGGCTCTGCACTTTCCTTCTGGAAGTGCGTTCCGAAACACCTGCCAGCGTTACGTTCAGGCGACGCCGTCCGAGATCCGCCGAAACGGTGGCGCCGAGTGGGTAGTTAGCCGCATGCTGAGCGAAGGCGCAGGCGGCGGGGACGCGCAAGACGCGGCCTGAGAGATTGCCTCGCGGACGCGGCCGCGCTGGGCTGCGTACGGGGTGCACTGGCGCACTGAGCTTTGGGATCGTACGCTTGATGCCGTCTGCGCTTGCAGCAGACTCATCCCCCAACGATCGAGGCCCAAATGCGGAAGTTGCTTCTACTGACAGTAGTATTGGCTTGCGCGAGAGGTGAAGATGCGCAGCCGGATTCAATGGCAGCTGCCATGCCTGCAACACCAGCACTAACAGCGGCAGACGTCAGCGGTACGTGGGCCGGCGCGTCCATGGCGGAGGGTTCTGACTCTGTCAGCGGTCGATGGACGATTGTATCCACTTCGGGTACAGAGGGAAAGTATATTCCCGAAGGCTCGACGGATACCGTGACGTTTACTACCACGTTTGACGCAGACAGCATGGTTGCAACGTCAGCGGCGTTCTCCAATCCGCGGTTTGGGAGCGCACCAGTGATGTTTACTTCGATTGGTCGGCTCGCTGGAGACAAACTCGTCGGCCACGCTTCGATCGTGCTCGCCAGCAAACCCGATTCGCTGATATCCACGACTCGTTGGGAAGCAACCCGCGTACCGTAGGGCTGATACTACCTGGCGCCGTGGTCGCTCCCGGGCGATCACGGCGCTTTTCTTTTATATTCGTTCGAACCGAGGATCGACGGGATCAGCTCCTGCGGTTGCACAAACCCTGTAAAGATTGCCCACTAGACGTCCTGTTGTCGTAGCCCTCACGGGGAACATTGCCAGCGGCAAGTCGGTGGTAGCGCGAAGCCTTGCGCGCCGCGGTGCGACCATTATCGACGCAGATATCCTCGCCCGTGAGGCGGTGGAACCGGGGAGTGAAGGACTAGCCGCTATCGTGAAACAATGGGGAAGAGAAGTTCTCGCCCCAGACGGCTCGCTGGCGCGCGACAAGCTGCGGCAGAAGGTATTTGGAGATCGTGAAGCGCTCGACCGGCTCAACGCCATCGTACATCCGGCGGTAGAGGAGCTTAGGCGTCAGCGAGTTGCCGATGCAACCGCTGCGGGCGCCGAACTGATCGTCTGCGACATACCGTTGCTGTACGAAACAGGTCTCGATGCCGGGTTCGACACCGTGCTTCTCGTGGACGCACCGGAGGAAACGCGTCTCACACGCCTTACAGAAGATCGCGGGCTTTCCCGGGATGAGGCTTTGCGAATGGCGCGCTCTCAACTCGATTCAAGAGCAAAGCGTGAGCGCGCGACATATGTGATTGACAACGATGGCTCGTTTGACGAACTCGAGAAGCGCGTGGAAGCCGTGTGGCGCGACATCATGAAGGCGGCGTGAGACGATTCGACGGTTGAGAAGTTGCGAGTTCGGAGGTTGGGCCGCACTCGATAAAAAATCCTGGAGTGCAAGCTCTCGTTCGAGTCGAGCTCGACGTGCGTCCCCGCTTCCCAACCTCTTAGCTTCCTTTCTTGACAACGTCTTTGGCGCTCGGGTAGACTTCGCCCCAGACCACACTCCCCGGAACCGTCCCGTGTCAAACATACCGAGCGATCTTCAGTACAGCGCAGACCACGAATACATCAAGGCGACGGCAGAAGCCAACGTCTACGAGGTCGGCATCACCGACTACGCTCAGGACCAGCTCGGAGACATCGTATTTGTGGAGCTTCCGAAAGTTGGAGCAAAGTTTTCGGCGCACGACACCTTTGGAACCATTGAGGCGGTCAAGGCGGTCTCGGAACTCTTTTCTCCGGTCGCGGGCGAAGTTGTTGCAATCAATGATGCGCTGGATGGCGATCCATCAGCGGTAAACCGCGACCCTTACGGCGCCGGCTGGATGATAAGGGTCAAGGTTGAATCCCTGCC
>CAZYTS010000044.1:0-16262 GCA_964649855.1 uncultured Gemmatimonadaceae bacterium | reverse complement strand
GGGCACGCGCACATCACATTGCGATCGCCGTATGCATTGTCAACGCGCGAAACATAGGGCCAGAACTTGCGCTCCCTGGTCCACGGCGCAGGAAATGCCGCCCGTTCACGTGTGTAACTCCGTGACCAACTGTCCGAAACAACCTGGTCCTGCGTGTGCGGCGCGTGCTTGAGAGGGTTGTCCTCACGGTCGAGTATTCCCTTCTCTACCTCGGCAATCTCCTCACGAATCGAAATCAAGGCGTCACAAAAGCGATCCAGTTCCGCTTTGGACTCAGATTCTGTCGGCTCGATCATCAATGTGCCCGCCACAGGGAATGAGACGGTGGGCGCATGGAACCCGTAGTCGATCAGTCTCTTGGCGATATCCTCGACCTCGACACCACTACTCTGCTTGAGCGCCCTGGGATCCACGATGCACTCGTGAGCAACGTGACCGTTGCGACCCTTGTACAACACGGGGTAGTGCGGAGCCAGGCGATGCGCCACGTAGTTGGCATTTAGGATCGCCACCTTGGTTGCCAATTCCAGACCCTCACCACCCATCATCTTTATGTAGACCCACGAAATCGGCAGGATCGACGCCGAACCCCATGGCGCCGCCGACACAGCACCACTCACCGTGCGTCCTTTTTGTGGCACCACAGCGTGCCCCGGCAGGAACGGCGCCAGGTGCGCCGCCACACCAATGGGACCCATTCCCGGACCGCCTCCACCGTGAGGAATACAGAAAGTCTTGTGGAGGTTGAGGTGGCAAACGTCAGCGCCAATGTCGCCGGGACGCGCCACACCAACCATGGCGTTCATATTGGCGCCGTCCATGTAGACCTGGCCCCCATTCTCGTGCACAACCTTGCAGACCGTCGTAATAGCCTCTTCAAACACACCGTGCGTTGAGGGATAAGTGACCATCAGCGCAGCAAGGTTCGCAGCATGCTGCTGAGCCTTTGCCTTGAGGTCCTCCACGTCGATGTCGCCGTTGGGTGTGCTCTTGACTACCACAACCTTCATTCCCGCCATGGCCGCGCTTGCCGGATTGGTACCGTGCGCAGACTGCGGGATCAGACAAACGTTACGATGCTTGTCGCCTCTTGACTCGTGGTAGTGCCTGATGACAAGAAGTCCGGCGTATTCGCCCTGCGAACCTGCGTTGGGCTGCAGTGAAACAGCCGAAAAACCGGTGATCTCGGCGAGATCGTGCTCCAGTTCATCAAAGAGTACCTTGTAGCCAGTGAACTGATCTGCCGGAGCAAATGGATGCAGCTTGCCGTGCTCAGGCCAGGTGATGGGGAACATCTCCGCCGTAGCGTTCAGCTTCATGGTGCAGGAGCCGAGTGCAATCATTGAGTGCACCAGCGAAAGGTCGCGCGACTCCAGCTTGCGGAGGTAGCGCAGCATCTCATGCTCGGCGTGAAACATCGAGAAGATCGGATGCGCCAGAAATGCGCTCGTGCGCTTGAAGCGTTCGTCGTATCTGGCGTCAGAAGACTTTGCGACATCGGCCATCGAGAACGATGGGGCGCTGCCTCCATTGAGCGCCTCGACGATGTCCGCCACATCCCGCTCACCCACCGTTTCATCGAGAGCGACGCAAACGTCGGTGTTGCTCATCCGCCTGAGATTGATACCCGCTTTCAGAGCAGCGCTAACAACTTCGTCACTGCTGCGACCCTTGAGGTGAATGCGCACCGTATCAAAAAAGTCATTATGCACCACTGTATGCCCCAAACGCTCAGCAGCATCTGCGAGGGCAACGGCGTGCGAGTGCACGCGCCTGGCAATGCGGGTCAGGCCCGCAGGCCCGTGCCATACTGCATACGCGCCCGCAATGACTGCCAGAAGTACCTGAGCCGTGCAAATGTTGCTCGTTGCCTTCTCGCGCCTGATGTGCTGCTCCCGGGTGCCCAGCGCCATGCGCATCGCCATGCGGCCGCGTGTATCACGCGACACCCCAATCAATCGGCCCGGCATCAGACGCTTGTACTCGTCCTTTGTGGCAAAGAAACCGGCGTGCGGACCACCAAATCCCATGGGTACGCCAAAGCGCTGCGAGTTACCTACCGCCACGTCGGCTCCCCATTCGCCCGGAGGAGTAAGGAGCGTCAACGCAAGGAGGTCGGTAGCCGCTACCACCAGCGCGTCAGCGGCGTGCGCACGCTCAGCTACTTCGCGGTAGTCGTAAACCGCACCGTCGGTTGCTGGATACTGAAGCAGGACCGCAAAGACGTCGCTCCCAAACGATGCACTGCGGGCGTCCCCAACAACCAGATCTATACCCGACGCCCAGGCGCGCGTCTTTACGATGTCGATGGTCTGAGGGTGACATCTCTCGTCCACAAAGATCGTCTCTTTCCCCTCCTTACCCTTCACTCCATACGCAAGATGCATCCCCTCAGCAGCCGCTGTCCCCTCGTCGAGCATCGACGCGTTGGCGATCTCCATCCCCGTCAGCTCCATCACCATCGTCTGATAGTTCAGGAGCGCTTCCATTCGCCCCTGCGAAATCTCCGACTGATATGGCGTATACGCGGTGTACCAGCCCGGATTTTCCAGAATGTTGCGCTGAATAACCGGGGGCACGAGCGTACCATAGTAACCCATGCCTATGTAGGACCTAGCTACGACGTTCTTTGACGCCATGCTCTGCAACGTGTCGAGTACCTCGTGCTCTGTTCGCGCTGGACCCGTGTTGAGAGTGCGCTTGAATCGAATTCCCTCTGGCACCGTTGCATCTATGAATTCATCCAGAGTCTTGTAGCCGAGAGCGGAAAGCATCGCCTCGATGTCTTCCATAGAAGGGCCAAGGTGCCGTCTGACAAAGGTGTCGGACTCGGTCAGGTACTCGCGAAGTTTGGACATGCTGGGAACAGGTGTTTTTATCAGGATCTCCGGCCCCATCCAGGCACCGGCAAATCAGAAAGTGAAACGTCCTCGAACAAAGCTAGTCTTGGGCTCAAGGCCACGCGACGAGACGTAGATTTGATCCATGAACTGGCGACTCCTCTTGACACCGCCCGCCATTGGCGTCCGGAACATGGCGCTCGACGAAGCGTTGCTGCGACGGGCAGCCGTTTCGGGAGAAGGCGTTGTGCGAGTCTACTCATGGAACCGACCGACTATTTCGTTTGGCAGAAACCAGAGCGCCAGGCGTGGCTATGACGCCGCTTTGGCCGCCGACGCCGGGCTCGACGTCGTGCGCCGAATTACTGGCGGTCGCGCGCTCGTGCACCATCGGGAAATCACCTACTCCGTGTCGGCGCCCATTGCAGAGGGCGAATCCTTACGTGCGAGCTACTCGCAAACCAATCAACTACTGCTCAATGCGCTCACAATGCTGGGCGTAGCTGCGACCATTGAACCGCGGGGCGGACGCTCGATGCGGCCAAGCAGCGCGGCGTGTTTTGAGCTACCGGCCGAGGGTGAGCTTACTGCCAACGGACGAAAACTTGCCGGCAGCGCCCAGGTCCGTGAGGAGGGCGCCTGGCTCCAACACGGTTCCCTCCTCGTGCACGACGACCAGCATTTGTTGACGCGGGCTTCGCACAACGGCGCCGTACCTATCGCCCAAGCCGCAACACTTTTTGAGGCGGCAGGTCGCGAGATCACCCCTCCCGAGTTTGCCGCAATGCTTTTCCAGGCCGTTCGAGATGACTGGGACCAGCGTGCAACGGAACTGGAACTGGATGACGCACTCGAACAGAGCACGAGGGAGCTGGAATCGCACTATTCATCGCAAGAGTGGACCTGGCGGGCGTGAGTTTTCTCTCGCTCGTCAGGCGGTTGAGCCGTAGACTACCGGCATGACGCGTTTTCTCGCGCGGAGATTGCTACTGGGGCTCGTAACCGTTCTCGCGGTTACGACTTTGACGTTTGTCCTCATACATGCCGCTCCGGGCGAGCCCTTCATGACGATGATCGAAGACGGGCGCTTCTCGGCGGAGCATCATGAGCGGCTGCGCGAGCGCTTTGGACTGGATCAGCCCCTAAGCACGCAGTACGTGCGCTACCTGGGCAGCGTGGCGCGTGGTAACCTGGGAGAATCCTTCAGCACTCGACGCCCCGTTTCTACGGTTATTGCCGAGTCGCTGCCGCGGACCCTTTTGCTCATGGGAACAGCACTGACCGTGGGCTTTCTGTTGGGGATTCTGCTAGGCGTCTGGCAGGCGTGGCGGCGCAATTCACTGTTCGACCGCGGCGCCAGTGCCTTTACCGTAACGATCGGGTCGATCCCGGATTTCTGGATCGCCATTGGCCTGCTTCTGGTCTTTTCTCTGCAGCTACGCTGGTTCCCCGTGAGTGGGATGACCGACGCAGTAATGCACGACTACATGTCGCCTGCTGGCAAGGCCTGGGACATTGTGCGCCATCTCTTTCTCCCGGCTTTGTCGCTGGCGCTGCTTGTGATGGCAGTCGTAGCACGACATCAGAGGGCAGCTCTCCTGGACGTGCTACCGGAAGACTACATGAGAACTGCAGTTGCCAAGGGAGTTCCGCCGCGCACGATCCTCACGCGGCACGCCTTTCGCAACGCCCTCCTTCCGTCGATAACGCTGCTGGGCCTGCTCCTCCCGGCGCTGGTTGGAGGGGCAGTTTTTGTGGAAGCGATCTTTGGTTGGCCGGGGATGGGTAAGCTCGCACTCGACGCCATTCGGAACAGAGATCACCCCGTGATACTGGGCGTGACTCTGCTGACGAGCACTCTGGTGGTGCTTTCCGGCGTCCTGGCCGACCTGCTCTACGCAGCCGCGGATCCGAGGACAAGGCGTGCGTAATACGCCTTCTGTAGCGGCACTCGCCGTAGACGATATAACGCCTCCGCCTGGCGTGGGAGAACGAGGGGCCCTTTCCAGCGGGGCGCCGCGGCTCTGGCACGCCGTGTGGGGAGACGTTGGTGGCAAGCTTGCCCTGATCACTCTCGCACTCCTCGTTTTGTTTGCAGTGCTCGCGCCCTGGATCTCTCCGTATGATCCAGCCGAGCAGCTCGGGATAGTTGACCTCAAGTTCCAGGCGCCGTCGGTCGCGCACCTTTTGGGTACCGATTCCGTGAGCCGCGATGTCCTGAGCCGAATGCTCCATGGTGCGCAGGTCTCGTTCCGAATCGCTGTGCTGGCGGCCGCGATGTCGGCGCTCCTTGGGCTCGTATGGGGTGCTGCAGCGGGGTATGCGGGTGGGTTCCTGGACTCGCTCTTGATGCGAACAGTCGATACACTGCTGTCGATTCCCAGAGTGTTGTTGCTGCTCACCATTATTAGTCTATGGGGACAGGTTACCCCCACTGGCCTGATTCTGATGATCGGTGCGACCGGCTGGATGGGTGTAAGCCGACTGGCACGTGCCGAAGCACTCACCGTGCGCACGCGGGACTTTGTCTCAGCGGCACGGGCGCTGGGCGCGCGCCACTTTACCATTCTAATGCGACACGTCCTCCCCCACACCGTGGCGCCAGTGCTCGTGGCTGCCACGGTCGCCGTGGGTCATGTGATCGTGCTCGAAGCCGCGCTGTCGTACTTTGGTTACGGGATTCCTGAGCCCGAGGCGAGCTGGGGACGAATCATCTACGACGGTAGAGATCAGATCGTGCAGGCATGGTGGCTCACAGTTTTCCCTGGCGCTGCACTCATTCTGACGTCGCTCTCACTCAACGCGGTGGCAGACCGCTTGCGGAGTGCGTTGAATCCGCGCCAGCTTCAGCGCCGATGACCCAGACTGCCGACAAGAACGCGGCTACGCGCGAACCACTCCTCAGAGTTAGAGACCTGCGGACCTGGTTCTACGCGAGCTCCGGAATCGCCAGAGCGGTTGACGGTGTGTCGTTTGATGTTTTTCCCGGCGAGACCGTGAGTGTAGTCGGAGAGTCCGGGTGCGGCAAATCGGTCACCGCCCTTTCGTTGATGCGGCTGATCGATCCTCCCGGACGCATCGAGAGGGGCAGCGAGATCGTCTTTGAGGGCCGCGATCTGCTCAGCGCCAGTGACGAAGAAGTGAGGAGAGTAAGGGGCAACAGGATGGCCATGGTTTTTCAGGAACCAATGACGGCACTCAACCCCGTTCTATCGGTGGGGGACCAGATTGCCGAAGTAGCGCGCGTACACGATGGGGCTTCGCGCTCACAGGCCTGGGACCGGGCGGTAGAGATGCTTTCCCTGGTTGGTCTCCCGGCTCCGCGTGAACGCGCCTCGCAATACCCGCACGAGCTTTCAGGAGGTATGCGACAGAGGGTGCTCATAGCCATGGCTCTCGTTATGCATCCCGCACTCCTGATTGCCGACGAGCCAACGACTGCGCTGGATGTGACGATTCAGGCGCAGATACTCGAGTTGCTCGCAGAGCTGCAACAAAGGCTTGGTACAGCCATACTTCTGATAACTCACGACCTCGGCGTGGTAGCGGAGGCCGCAGCACGTGTACTGGTGATGTATGGCGGGCAGGTCGTGGAACAGGCGGGGGTGAAGGAGCTTTTCGCGCGTCCTGTGCATCCCTATACAGAAGGTCTTATGCGCGCGATGCCGCGCGTGGGCCATGGTCGCGATCGGCTTCTCACGATTGCCGGTTCGGTGCCAGCACCCACCGAATGGCCCGACGGCTGCCGCTTCAGGGATCGCTGCCCGCACGCCTGGGAACGCTGCGCGTCCGAGGCCCCGGAGCTAAAGGGTCCGCCTTCTCATCTGGCGCGCTGCCACCTGGTGGACGAGCCCGAGCGCCGCCGCCCGCTCCATGTCATTTCGCCGTTTGCCAACGTGCCGGCATGACGGAACACGAGCGCTTCCGCCTGCCGCAAGACAAGGATGGCCCGTCGCCACTCCTCAGCGTTCGTAACCTCAGTACTCACTTTCCCCTCCGGGGCGGACTCTTTGGACGGGTAAGAGGAACGGTAAAAGCGGTAGACGGCGTTTCGCTGGACCTCTACCCTGGCGAAACGTTAGGCATCGTGGGTGAATCAGGCTGCGGCAAGACCACGCTCGGCCGCTCTATCCTTCGCCTCGTGGAGCCCACGTTCGGCAGCATTCAGTTTGACGGCGTGGACTTCCGCTCTCTCAAAGGCAAGGCGCTTCGCTCCATGCGCCGGCACCTCCAGATCATCTTCCAGGACCCATTCTCGTCTCTGAACCCGCGACTCACTGTTGGAGCGACAATCAGAGAAGGGATCGTCGTACACAAACTCGCCCAAGGCTCAGAAGTAGACAGACGAGTGGCGCAGCTACTCGAAGAAGTGGGACTCAGACCCGAATACGCTTCCAAATATCCGCACGAGTTCTCGGGAGGACAGCGCCAGCGCATTGGCATCGCACGCGCCCTGGCTGTAGAACCACGGGTGATCGTGTGCGACGAACCCGTGTCTGCACTGGATGTATCGGTGCAGGCGCAGGTGATCAACCTTCTCAAGGACCTGCAGAAGAGCCGGGGTCTGTCCTACCTGTTCATTGCGCACGACCTGTCGGTGGTGGAACACATGGCGGATCGTGTGGCGGTGATGTACCTGGGACGATTCGTGGAAGAGGCCACTTCGGCCGATCTCTATCGTGAGCCGCTGATGCCGTACACACAGGCGCTCCTCTCGGCGGTTCCCGTTCCGGATCCTGAGAGAAAGCGACTGAGGATCGTGTTGCAGGGCGATCCACCATCGAGCGCAAATCCGCCGAGTGGTTGTGTTTTTCATCCCCGCTGCCATCATCCCGCACGAGATCGTGCCTGTGAGGTGATTGTACCACCGCTCGAAGACAAAACATCAAAGCATACCTGTGCCTGTATCAAGCAGCCGCCAACCATCGTTTCGTGGACGGAACAACAACGGACTGGCGGAGTGCACGCCCCGCTGACGCATATTCCTGAATCAGCACTCCATAAACCGCCGCCGACCGCCAGCGCCTGACGGTCAAGAGAATCTTCACCCAGATCACATGAACAAGCCTTCAGACGACCGCGCCTTCTTTGGGCACCCGAGGGGACTCTCGACGCTCTTTTTCACGGAGATGTGGGAGCGCTTCTCGTACTACGGCATCCGGCCGCTATTGGTGCTCTTTATGACCGCGGCAGTCTTTGGCGGCGGATTCGGGTTTGAGCGCGACAAGGCTTCGGCGATTGTGGGGATCTACGCTGCGTCGGTCTACCTCGCTTCTTTGCCGGGGGGTTGGATTGCCGATCGCTGGCTGGGACTCAGGAGATCGATCTGGTACGGCGGAGTGTTTATCGCTTTAGGGCATCTCTCGATTGGCCTTTCCGCGCTACTCGCGCGGCCGGCGTTCTTTGTGGGACTGGTCTTGATCGTGATTGGAACCGGCCTTCTCAAGCCAAACATCTCTGCTATAGTAGGTGATCTGTATCCCGAGGGTGGTTCGCGACGCGACGCTGGATTCTCAATTTTTTACATGGGCATCAACACCGGAGCGCTGATCGCCCCCATCATAACGGGCTACCTGGGCGAGCGACTTGGGTGGCACTATGGATTTGGTGCAGCTGGTATTGGCATGGCAATTGGGCTCATCACCTACCGGCTCCGATCCGGCACCCTGGGCGAGATGGGTGTGGCCCCCGCAGCGGGGCCTGATGAACAACGAAAGGTGCGCAACATCTCGCTTGGTTTCCTGGCGGTAATCGCCGCTGTGATCATCGCGACGTTGGCCGGTGTTATCACCATCGACCCCGTGCGAGTCGCCGAGAGCATGTCGGCGGTGATGCTGACAATGTCGGCCGCCTATTTTGCCTATCTCTTCTTCTTTGCGGGGCTCACTACAGATGAAAAGAAGAGAGTTGCGGTGGTCGTGGTTCTGTTCGTGTTCTCGATGATCTTCTGGGCGGCGTTCGAGCAACAGCCCACGTCGCTCAACCTTTTTGCGCGAGACTTCACCGACCGGAATCTCTTTGGCTGGGAGGTTCCAGCTACGTGGTTTCAGTCCGCCGAGCCCTTCTTTGTGGTGACGCTGGCACCGGTGATGGCGGCGCTATGGGTGGCACTGGGCAAACGCGGCAAGGATCCCTCGAGTCCCGCAAAGTTTGCGGTTGGCCTGGCGTTTTGTGCCATAGCGTTTCAGATAATGGTTCTCGCCTCAGAACGCGTGGTAGCGAGCGGCGGATCGCTCAAGGTGGGAATGATGTGGCTGGTATCGTGTCTGGCGCTTCAGGCAATTGGCGAGTTGTCTCTCAGTCCTGTGGGATTGAGTTCGATGACCAAGCTTGCGCCACGCAAATTTGCCGGACAGATGATGGGCGTCTGGTTTACGGCGACAGCTCTGGGCAATCTTTTTGCGGGACTCGTGGGTGGCGGTGTTGATCCTAACAAACTGGAAGCAATGCCCGCGTTGTTCCAGCGCACCTCTGTGGCGCTTGCTGTATCAACGCTGGTGCTGGCAGCGCTGATAATTCCGATCCGGCGGATGATGCGGGATACGAAATAGGCTGGGAGGCTGGGAGGCTGGGAAGTTGGGAGGTTGGGAAGTTGGGAAGCGGGGAGGTTGGGGTTATCACCGCGCCGAATTCCCGGCCAAGCGCACGAAGTGCGCGCGAGCCGGGACCCAGTGTCGTTGTGCTTACCGTATAAATACAGCAGCTACTGCCTCCAATTGAAGACCGACTGCGGCAGTACTCGCTCCCGCGCTCGGCCAATGTCTGAAGGCACACGCCAGAACCTTCTCGTACGGTCATCGCTCGAAAGCCGCAATTCAAAACCTGCACCGTCTCTGCGATCGAGCGGGAACGCAACGTCCATGCGCCACATGCGCTGAGACCGCGCAGGAACCGCAACAATAAACCCCATTCCGACCGACTGCCGCATTCCGCTGCTCCTGCCTAACGGCACGTCTCCCGCCCAGACCGCACCTACGTCGGTAAAAACACTCACCGCGGCACCAACGCTGCCGCCAAACGCCCCCACACGCCACCGCTCCTCCAGACGACCGACGAGCCTGCTACCACCCCCGATCTCGGCCCCCTCGTAGCCGCGAACACCACCGATCCGCTCACCCAGCGCGAGTTGCACAGGTACACGAGCATCTGAGGCGCGAGCCCAACTAAGATCTGCAGTAATCAGATGACGTGAATGTGGTTTGACGTACCACGCGAGGCGGCCGTGACTCAGCACGTCGCGCCACTCGTTTTCCCGATCAATGCGAGCTTCTACAACAGCTTCGAGCGCCGCAAAGGTCCACTGTGTCCCCGCGCCAAGGTAGAGGCTGCCGCCCATGAAGCGCTCGTCGCGCGCCGCGCCGCTCGACATGCCAAGGCTCGTACCGATAGTTGTTGCTGCCTCGATCCCGGTCCTGAGATCCTGCGGCGCGCTGAGCGCGTCAAAACCGGTCACGCGAAGAAAGCGAATGCGCCTGAGGCCGAGCAGCGCGTTGAGCCTTGCGCTCCGGGTCCGCGAGTAGCGATTCACCAGTGCGGCGGTTGTGTCATCGATTATCCCGGAGTCGGTAATGAGAACGGGAGCGTTGTCCGGATCGGTTCCCTCCAGGGAGAACTGCGCACCCACGAGACCGAGCAGGCCGGGGGGTCCGATTCGTGCCACAGCGCCGGCATCAAAGTAGTAGCGCTGGACGCCTAACGACGGTGCTTCCTGATCCTCGCCGCGCAGAAACCTCACAAACTCGTCGCTGCCTCCAGCCGAAAACCTCCATCCGGTACGCTGAATGTCTGTGAGAAATGGAGCAAAGACCTCGCTTCCCCATTCGTTGCCGAGTTCGCGGCGCACGGCGTGTATGTCCAGCTGGTGCGGACGTCCCCACAGCTGATAGTTCCGGTAACGCAAGCCAACCGCGTCGCGATAGAAGCCGCCGTCGCGCCACTGCAATGAGGTGTAAACGCCGTTGCCCCCCAGGTTGGCGCTTCCCATCGTAAGCCGCGTCAGAAAAGGCGACGAGCCGCTTACACCCGCGTCCGCCACTATCGATGGTTCGTCAACTGTTACTACTTCGAGGCGCACACCGTCGCCGTCAGCGTATGCAGTTACAGACGCTTCGGCAATAAACGGCATCGATCGCAGAATACGCTCGCTCTCGGAGCGGCGCAGCGCGGAACAGCGGTCCCCCGCTTTCATGAGCATGAAGTTGCGCACGATATCCGGAGCCGTTGCGGTGTGCAGCCGCGAGAGCACGTCACCGACCAGACGTGAGCGTTCAAAGACCGATCCGTAAGACGGCCCCTGCGTTCGAATGACGACGTCAGTAATGACCTGACCCGCGCAGCGCACTTGTGTACGACCCGGCTGAGCGGATCCCAAAAGCGGTGTGCCGGCCATCAGAAGCGCCGCAGCAGCTTGAACTCTCAGCTCAAGCCCCCAGCGGGCATCAGCGGCCCATGCGTTTCTTGAGTTCCGCCAGGCGAGCCTCAGCCTCGGCGTTGTGCGCCGCGCGCCGCGCCTCGCGGTCCAACGCATTGAGATCTCTTTTGAGCTCCGAGTCACGGGAATCGAGATCGAGTTCGTCGGCCACCGCCCCCGAACGCAAGCCTGAACCCACACCTGCAGCAGCTGATTTGAGCTGGCCGGTCATCTCCTCGACCTCGCGCTCCAGCATCGCAAGCTCGTCGCGCTGAACAGCAAGCTTCTTTTCGAGTATGGCTACACGCTCACCGTGCAGCTGTTCAAAGCGTACCGCGACGTCAACGGTCTCAGTATCGCCACGGGATTCCGCGAGCTTTTTCCGGCGCAGAACCGTTTCGAGTTCGGTGCGTTCACGCGCCAGCTTTTTTTCGGAGACTTCTATCCCCTGTCGCAGGTCGTCGACGGCCATGCGCGCCTGCACCAGGGTGCCGCGCATTTCCTGCAGGAGTTCTCTGCGATCCGAAGGGGCGACGTTGCCGTCGAGCAGCTCACGGAAGGCGCGCCGAAGGTCTTCAAACATTACGGAAGATTACAGGCGGGGTTGGGAAGTTGGGAGGTTGGGAGGTTGGGAGGCTGGGAAGCTGGGAGGCTGGGAAGTTGGGAAGCTGGGAGGTTGGGAAGCTGGGACGATGCGACGCTTCCGCACTTCGAGGCTTTCACGCTTCGAGGATTCCAGACGTCGAGAAGCTTCCAGACGTCGCGGGGCTTCCAGACTTCGAGGGGCTTCCAGACTTCGACGCTTCCAGACTTCGAGGCGTCGAGGATGCGAGGCTGCCACGGTTTCGCCCGCTCAGTGCCTCAGCCCTTCGCTCATCCCGAAGTCAACCCGAAATCAGACCTCACCTGTCGCATCAGCTTGTCCGCACTGTTGTAGTTGGGGAAAAAGACGCGATCGCTCACCCGGTTGAGGGCGATTCGGAGCCTGGGGAAGCGCGCGCTCACTGACCCCAACAGCTCCTGAACGCCGTGTTGGGCTGCCAGGCGGTGTTGCGCCGCCATGAGGTAGCCGCGCTGGCCCATCTCGTCATAGTAGTCCAGGTCGGGGCCGCCGCGGCGGTGGTGCCGCTCCTCGATCCAATCCGGAAAGAGCCCTGCGAGCCAGAGTGCCAGGTGACCCATCTGCGCTCGAGCAAGGAAGGCGCGCAACGGATCACTTGAGTCAACGTCAGCCGCAAGATCTGCAAGAGTGTTGTAGACTACGTCGTCATGCTCGCGAATGCGGTGTGCCCTGCCGTGTTCCGCAAAGTAGAGAACGATCGACGAGACAAAGTCAGCAATGCTGCGATCTGTCTCCTCCGCATCGCGAAGCGCGTTGCGCACGAGGACATATGTGAAAAGCGGGAGCGAGACAAAGAATCCTTCTTCCTGCGTCCTGATTGCATCGGCCAAGGCAGGGTGATCGAGCAACGCGTCGATCCCTTCTTCCCGCAGTGCTCCTTCCAGAGCTTCGCGGGCCAAAGGCTCCCGGCGCGCGAGAAGGTGCAGCACCAGTTGTGCATCGTTTCTCGTAAGGCGTTGGCGAATCGTACCAGGAAACATGCTGTCCTCCGTACTGTTACCACCAGTAATACACCACGAGCTCCTGCTTGATATCGACGCGCAAGTTGGAACAAATGGAACAATGCCTTTGCAGCGGCCCGCGGTCCGGCACATCTTTGGGTATCTATGTCGTTGCGCGTCCTGCACATCGATAGCGGCCGCGATTGGAGGGGCGGCCAGCGCCAGGTGTTTCTTCTGGCCTCGGGACAACGATCCCGCGGGCTGGAAGCTCTGGTCGTTGGTCAGCGCGACGCCCCTCTCGTAAAACGGCTGCGTGGCGCCGGCCTGGCGGCAAGCGCACTTCGCATGCGTGGAGAATGGGACATTGCAGCGGCCACTCGGTTGCGGCGTCTCATACGTGCGTGGCGTCCTGACCTCGTTCATGCTCACGACGCTCGGGCGCACACCATCGCCCTCGCAGCACTAATCGGGGTGCGGCTGCCGCTAGTCGTCACACGTCGTGTCGCTTTTACTCCTCACGGCCGACTCAAGTACGGCTCGAGAGTCTCACGCTTTATAGCCATCTCTCAGGCAGTTCGTAACGCCATGATTGCGGGTGGCGTAAGCGCGTCAGAGATCGACGTGGTCTATTCCGGCGTACCCACGCCACACGTCGCCGAACCGCGTGACTGGAGAGCGGAACTGGGCTGGCCGCGCGACGCCGTGCTGTGTGGTGTAGTTGGGGCGATGACGGCTGAGAAGGGTGTGTCAACGCTGGTGCACATTGCGGCTCACCTGCCTGACGAGGCTCGCGCCCGATGCCGGCTGCTGTTGTTAGGCGGACATGGAGGAGGCACAGTGACCATGGGGGGCGCGACTGCTTTTCGCGCCGGCTTTGTAGACCAGATCCACGCGGCCATGGCAGGGCTCGATCTGCTTTGGCACCCGGCGCGCGCTGAAGGGTTGGGCACTGCTGTCATCGACTCCATGGCTTTGGGCATTCCTCCGCTGGCCTTTGCTGTGGGCGGCCTGGTGGAGCTGATCGAGCAGGAAAAGTCGGGACTTCTGGTACCTGCAGGGGACGTAGAAGCCTTTTCGCGCGAGGCAGCGCGACTCATCCTCGACAGAAGTCTGAGGGAGCGACTGGGTTCTGGAGGCCCAGGGCGTGCGAGCCTCTTTTCAGTTGAACGGATGCTGGAGGGAACGACGCAGGTTTATGCCAAAGTGACGGGCCGTCCACTGCCGAGCTTCGGAGCATCGTCGTCAGAGGGCTTTGAGGGGTAACCAATGCGCCCGGTGGTGTATGAACAGGGGTTCGACCGTTCTACCTTTCGAGCGGCCATTCAACCCGTGACACGTGCTCTACATCTCGATCCCAGTCCATAACGAGGCTCCCACGATCGGCGTGCTCCTCTGGCAGTTGCGCAAGGTTTTTCAGGACTACGCGCGGGAGTATGAGATTCTGGTCTACAACGACGGCAGCACAGACGCCACCGCGGAGACGCTGGCTGGGTACACGGCGGTGCTTCCGTTGACGGTGCTTGGCGGCAACGAGCGGGTTGGTTATGCCAGGGCACTGACGGAGCTTTTCAGAGTTGCGTCGCAGCGCACTCGTTATGCACGCCGCGACGCGGTAATCACGATGCAGGGGGATTTTACGGACCCGCCGGAGCGCATTCCCGAGTTTGTGAAGCGCTTTGAGGGGGGAGCGGACATCGTTGTTGGAGAAGTCACTGGTGACGCCGATGGCTCCCCTCCTGCACCGCGTCCGATTCGGCGCCTGAGGCGTCTGGCTCCGCTCGTATTGCGTCCTTTTGTCAGCACAAACGGAGTGAGAGACCCTTTCGGCACCTTCAGGCTTTATCGCGTTTCGGTCATCCGTGACGCATTGAAGGCCGGCGGCAGCACGCCACTGGTGAGCGCCGATGGATGGGCAGCAAACGTCGACGTCCTGCTCTCGCTCTTGCCTCACGCCAGGCGCACGGAGTCGGTGGAGTTGGAGCCGCGTTACGACCTCCGACCGCGCGAATCACGCGTCAGGCCCCTGGCCGACAGCTGGGCGCTGTTGCGCTTCAGTCGTGGTGCGCGTGCACGCTCGGTGAGGCCCAGCGCCAGAGAATCATGATCAGACGGGCCCTTTCGTTCTCAATAGTGAGCGCGCTCAGTTACACAGTTGCCACCGAAGCTTTAGGACAGAGCAGCAACGGAAGCGACAGTGTCGCTGTGGCCGCTTATCCAGTGCCGTTTGCCGTTGGGGAGAAGGCTACCTACGAAGTGCATTTCGGCAAGCTTCGGGTAGGCACGGGCACGATGGAGGTGCTGGGTCTCGAAGAGGTTCGGGGCCGTCCGGCGTGGCGCACGCGTTTTAGAATCCGCGGTGGGATTCCGTTCTACCGGGTAGACGATGTACTCGAGAGCTGGATCGACCGCGAGCGATTCTACTCCCTTCGCTTTGTGCAGGATCTGGAAGAGGGTGGAAAGACGCGCGAGCGGCGTTTTGAGATCTTTCCCGAACGGCAGACTTTTCGCGAGGGAGAGGGTGAAGAAGAGCCAAGCGTGGCCGCACCGCTCGACGACGGATCCTTTATCTATTTTGTGAGAACGATTCCACTGGAAGACGGTCAGACGTATGACTTTGACCGCTACTTTCGCCCCGATCGCAACCCCGTTCGAGTCCGCGTTCTCGGACGTGAGACAATCAAGGTACCCGCAGGTACCTTTAAGACGATCGTGATTCAGCCCGTGATCAAGGCAAAGGGAATTTTTTCGGAACAGGGCGAAGCGCGCATCTGGCTCAGCGACGACTCGCAGCGAATCATGGTCCAGATGAAAACCAAGACCAAGATCGGTTCGCTCAACCTCTACCTCAAGTCAAACCGGCCGACGAGCGAGTAAGGACGGCGAGGATGGCTAAAAGAGGGCGAAGATGGCAAGGATGGCTAAAGAGGGCGAGGATGGCAAGGAGGGCGACGATGGCGAGGATGGCTAAAGAGAGCTAGGATGGCAAAGAGGGCGAGGATGGCGAGGTCTTCTTCGCCCTCTTCGCCCTCTTCGCCCTCCTACTGCACCGCCGTTGGCTTGGGACGCGTCGGTCTGTTTCCGATTGCCATACCAGTGCGCAGCATCAGATCTCCCACCCGCGCCATCTTTTCGTAGTTGATAAGATCGGCTTCGTCTGAGACCTGGTGATACTCAGGATGCAGACCCGTCGTTAAAAACACGATGGGGATGCCCTTGCGAGCGTAGTTGTAGTGATCGCTGCGGTAGTAAATGCGCTCGGGGTGAGTCGTGGTGTCCCACTCACGGTTGAACACAAAAGGCTCCGCGAGTGACGAGTTGACGGAGTCGACGATTGCGCCCATTACTGAGCTCTGACCATTAGGAGCTGCGCCTGGCCCAACGATGTAAAGCGAATCAGGAGCATTTCGCCCGATCATGTCGGCATTGATCTGGCCAACGATCGAATCGAG
>CAZYTS010000043.1:0-22044 GCA_964649855.1 uncultured Gemmatimonadaceae bacterium | reverse complement strand
GCCGCGTGGGACGCGTGGGGTGTCCCGAGCATCGTGAAGGAGCTATGGAGCAAGCAGGCAATGCCGCATTTCATCTTTGTCGGGATCGATAACGGAGGATCCACCAGAGAGTCCATAACTCCCGTCCGAGACCGCGCTAGCGAGTATCTGCCGTATCCGGACCAGACGTGGACCGAAGCGCCTCCCGATCCTAACGGAGAACGATTCCCGAAGTTCCTGTTCGAGGAAGTCGCTCCGCTCATTGCAGAATCGTTCAGAACGATTCCGGTCGGTCCGTGCACGGGACTCGCGGGAGCCTCGTACGGAGCCGCCATTTCGCTCTATACCGCCATGCGCTATCCCGACCGGCTGGGATTCGTACTTCTCGAGAGTCCCTCACTTCACATTGGTAACGGACGGCTGTTGATCGACGCCGCTACAGCGGAGCTGTGGCCCGGGCGGGTTTACATCGGAGTTGGCACTGCGGAAGGCGATACGCAGGAAGCACGAAAGCAGATGGTCGTCGATGCACGTGCGTTGCATGCAACTATGGATCGGATGCGGCAGCGTCCGGCAGTCCTGCTTACGGAGAAGGAAGGAGCTACGCATTGGTACGACGCGTGGAGGGCTCGATTACCCGACGCCCTGACATTCCTTATCGGCGGAAGCGATGGCAATCAATGTGTCCCCTCGTCGGCAGGCAAACAGGATGATGCTTGAGACACTGCGTCGGAGAACCGACCGGTCTTTAGGGCCGTCAATTCAACCACCCGTTGCGGATTAGAGAAGAGTTGCCGCGCGTCGCCACATGTAGATTGTCCCGAATACCCGCAAAGGTCGTCCCTCCCACTACCGTTCTGGGCCTCCGACAGCTTGTGGTAGATGGGCGGTCGTGGCAGCTTTGAGGTATGGGAACTCCAAACTTCGACTTCAGCCATCTGACGCCCGAGGAACGGATCCAACTAGCCGAGGATCTCTCGTGATTCGTCCGCTCGTCATCGAGCCTGAGGCGGCTGCAGATTTGGAGGAGGCAGTGCATTGCGATCTTGCATCAGCTAAGGCACCCGCGTCGCTGGCGCTCGCGTCGGTGATACCTAACCACCACTTACCCTAATGAAGCGATGCTTCGATTGGGTGATGGACGAGTGAGAACGATCTGCGGTCTCAGCGGAGGTGCAGCACGGGAATGCGTTGCCTCTGTTCCTGGCCAACGCTGCTGATCGGTCGCGATTCACCTTTACGGACGGCGCGCAACCAGATCAATGAGCGCCGAGCGACCCCGGTGCCGCTCCCCTTCGTCCAGATCACGCTCGTACGACTCGAGGCGTAGAATCTCACAATCGCCAAAGGCCGTCTGCAATAGCTCCTCCGTGTAGAGCTTTTCAACTTCCGACGGACCTCCCGTTCGATACTCGAGCTGCTTGGGCGTATAGCCGTGCAAGAGGATTATCCCGCCAGGGCGCACCGCGCGCTTCATACCCGCAAAGATTCTGTCCCGGAAAGCGGGAGGCGCAAACTGAATAAAGATTGCCACCACCGCATCAAACTCCGCTTCTGGCCACGACCAACTCTCAAGATCAAGGTGCCGGAACTCCACACTGACGCCGCGAGCAGCCGCGAGCCTGCGAGCCTTCGCGAGCCCCTCCTCAGCGATATCAGTGGCGACTACTGTGTGACCCTGTTCAGCCAGGAACACGGAGTTGCGACCCTCACCGTCCGCTGGCACAAGAACGCGTGATCGCGAAGGAATGTAGTGAGCGTTGTCTGCCAAAAAGACCGCTGGCTGCGTGCCGAAAACATACGACTCGCTCGCAAAGCGCTCATTCCAATACTCTGCATCGGTCAATGACATCCCTCCTGGTTTGTGAATGTAGTAGGACATCTATGGGGCAGGGACTAGAGACTGGGACACCACTTCGTTAGTGCATCCAGCAACCCTTCCGACGTCCCCTCGCCAACCCACGCCACATAGCCGTCAGGCCGAATCAACACGGCACTCGGCGCCGTGACCTTGCCCAGCACCGGAAGCTCCCACTCACCAGCATAATCAGCCTCAACGTACCTCACACGGCCGGACCAGCGCGCGATCTCTGCACTCAACGGTCCCGCGAAGGTTATCAGCACGGGCTCGGCGCGATGAAGATGATTAAATACACGTTGCGTGCCATCCGCTGTGGCGATATCCAGATCGGGCATACGACGCCCCAGTAGCGGATGCCCCTCACCAAAGTCGTATCTGATATCCAGACCAGACATCATCCCTGCGATATGCCTGCGCGGCTCCTCCATCGTTAGGAGTTCGCCCACTATGTCGCGCACGGCCAGCGTTCGCGCGTCCTCTCGATGCAACGCCACCTGGGCCATCGTCGCCTTGAGCACGCGCGCACCCACTGGATGGCGCTCGGAGTGATACGTGTCGAGAAGAGTATCCGGAGACGTGCCCTTTACTACCTGCGCCAGCTTCCAGCCCAGATTTGCCGCATCCTGTACACCAGTGCCGAGTCCAAGCCCTCCGATTGGCGAATGCACGTGTGCGGCGTCGCCAGCCAATAGCACGCGTCCACTCCGATACTTCGCTGCCTGACGCGTCATGTCTGTAAACCTGGAGATCCAGGTGGGGCTGTGTACGCCATAGTCTGTTCCACAAGCGGCAATAAGCAGCCGCTTGAGGTCACTGAGTGTTGGTTCGCCGCGCGCGGTAGCGTCGGGTTCAGTAACCATTACCCCAATAGGGCCAACGTCCTTGTAGACGATCCGACCGTCCTTGATTTCGTATTCCTCCCTGCCAAACGCGTAGCTGCCGGTAACCGCGCGATGCACGCCATAAGGTGGCTGCTCGGTCATCTCCACCTCTGCCAGGAGGCTGCTGGTTGTTGGGTCCCAGCCAGGAAAGTCGATGCCTGCGGTCTTGCGTACGACACTTTTTCCGCCGTCACACCCAACGAGATACTGCGCACGCAATGCGTTACCACCGGTGATCTCTATCTCCACACCAGTATCGTCCTGAACAAAACCGGCTACCTCGCGGTCATAGAGAATGGGCACCTGGAGCTCGATGACCCACTCTGCGAGAATGCGCTCTATGTGTTTTTGGCGAAGTGCCAGACCGTAATTGTGCCGGGTAGGAAAGTCGCTGATGTCCAGTCGCGTGACAGCAAAACCCGTTACCTGCGCAATCTGCCCGGCGGCAAGAACCCGATCCGCGATGCCACGCTGGTCAAAGACTTCAATCGTGCGCGAAGAGATCCCAAGCGCTCGAGCACCAGAAAGCTTCTGGTTGGGCCGGCGTTCCACGAGTACGACGTCAACGCCTGCCAGTGCCAGTTCGCCAGCGAGCATGAGCCCAGTCGGTCCAGCACCCACAATCACGACGGAATGATCGGTCATCGCTTACTCCTGTTCCAAATGAGGCGCCAAGTATCGCCTCGAACGGGGGCCTTGCCGCAAGCCGCCAGGTAGTTGATATATATCCGTGGGGAAAGGGGCGAGCCGCGGTACGCACGCCCCTCTGTTGGAGAGCCTGCAGTTGTTGGACACTGATTGTGCCCGGCCCGAACCAAGCGGGCCCTGCAACGGAGAATCGCATGTTCGTACCGCTCTGGCTCGCGTCCGTGCTTCTGGCACTCCTCGCTTTGTCTCTGGCCTGGCTTGCACTAATTCTTGCCGGAAGAAACCCGTTGCCTTTCCCGGATCCTGGCTCTCGGATCTTTACAGCCGCGTCACCGGAGGCAAAGGCAACCATCGTGGAGCTCCTCGCGCAGCATGGCGTGCGTGAGCGATTCCAGGCCAACACATCGGGCGTACTTCGCTCGATCATGTGGGACGGAACAATCATTAACCACCCTGACCCAGATGTCGCCGAACGACTAGGCTCGCCGACCTCGAGCATCGGGCTGGTAGCAGCGGATCCTGCGACGAGCGCAAATGCTGCGGCGGAGTTTCTGAGGAATAGAGGATTCTCCGCTCAGGTTGTGCTGGACGCCGAGCCCGAGCTGCCGATTGCTTTTGTGGTATCCAACGTGTTCAGGGGCACTGTAATAAACTTCCGCAAGCATGTTATTCACATGCCTCGTCCAGCGAGTGGCGCCTAACAACCGTTAGCGCTTAGGCTATTTCGACTTGAGGGCTAAGCCTCAAGCATCCGTCACCCTTAAAACTCAACGCCGATGCCTCCCGTACGTTTACCTCCTTTCCGCCTTCGGGCCGGCGTTTCAATCGTTGCTGCCGTGGCGCTGGCATGCCAGGCGACGCCAGTGGCAATGTCAGAAGTGCTGGTACCGGGCACAGACTACGCCTTCCAGGTACCGGCCGAGTTGCCGTCGGGGCCAACAAGATTTCTCTTTGCGAATCAGGGCCTGGTTCCTCACGAGATGGTAATGGGCCAGTTGGTTGCGGGGATCACGGCGGATTCGGTGCTGGCATATGCTGCCGCCGGGCGTGATCCGGGTGATCTGTTGGATGGCGTTGTGGGGATTCTCATCGCTGAACCCGGAACGACCGCCATGGGCGGCCTGACAGCAGATCTCGCACCGGGGCGAACCTACATGATGATCTGCAACTTCCAGGACGCCGATTCCTTACCACCACACATTGTGATGGGGATGCATGCGAGCTTTGTTGCAAAATAGGAAATCCTCGCGCTGCTGGGCTGCCTGATCGGGCCCGGCACTTTTTTTCGATTCCTTGTCGAATTCAGACGCCGTCGTTCGTCGTGGTAGTGCAGGGTGGTTGCACCAACCCACCCGCAGACCCCTTCTGGAGACCGCATGCCCCACTATCTGATTTCTGGGTACCTCCCCGAAAACTTCGATCCCTCCGCTCAGGACGAGACTGCAGCCGAACAGATCCACGCCCTCAACCGCGAAATGGTCGCCGCCGGAATCAGGCGCTTCGCCGGGGGCCTGGGTGCAGCGCACACCCTACGCACTCAGCCAAACGGCGAAATACTGATCACCGACGGTCCATATCTGGAAGCCAAGGAACTGGTTGGCGGCATCACGATAGTCGAAACGGCAACGTTTGACGAGGCGCTGTCGTGGGCGCGCAGAGGCGCCAAAGCGTTCGGGACGCCGGTCGAGATTCGCGAGATCTTCTTTAGTCCAGCCCCGGAATAGAGCTGCGCTACACTGCTGCTCGCGGTCTCATCCACCAATTCAAGAGGCAACCAATGTCCGACAAGGTAGTTGGATCATTAAGACGCATTCTATTGTTTGCTTCACTCGTTGCCGCGCAGCAGGCCGCGGCACAGGCTAGTTCGACATATTCCCGGATGGCTCCGATCGACGAGTACCTCATCCACGATCGTGAAGCAGAGATTGCCCTGGCGCGAAGCGCCGCGCCGGCGGCCATTTCCCGCGATGCAACGGTACTCGTTCTGGGTCGCAGCGGCTTCGAAACCGCAATACAAGGCAAGAACGGCTTTGTCTGTATGGTGGACAGAGGCTGGACAGGTCCGTTTGACTGGCCCGAGTTCTGGAACCCCAAAATCAGAGCGGCAGGCTGCCTCAACCCTCAAGCCGCCCGTTCTTTCATACCGATCGCTCGCCTGCGCGCATCGATGGTAATGGCAGGACGGTCAACGGCGGAGATCCTTGTGGCGCTCAAGGCTGCTTTTAAGAATCAGGAACTGCCGAATCTCGAAGGCGGTGCGATGGCGTATATGATGTCGCGTTCGGCGTACCTCACCGACCAGGGAGAGCATAACGGCCCGCATCTCATGTTCTATACTCGCCTCGAGAGTGCAGAGGATTGGGGTTCCGGAGCCGAAGGTTCACCGATTCTGGCCAGTCCCTTCTGGTTCTTCTCACCTAATGAAGAATCCCAGGCGAAGGAACTGCCGTCTATCATGGTATTCCTTGTGGGGGTAAACAACTGGTCTGACGGCACGCCGATCCACAAGTGACGCGCTTGGGGCCGGCTCTGTTCGGGTGACATACCGGGGCGCAATTGTATTCGCATCGTGTCTCAAAGAGTTGAAGCTACGATCCCAGGCACTTTTGATGGCTGCTCCGTAGCATCGAGCACCTTGCCCACTCCTTCGACAATTGACCCGGCCGGACCCCGGATGCAAGATCCCCCGAGCCTCTCACACTCAACCATAAACCCATGACTGCTCGCATTACTCCGGCACTGATCCTGACCGCTCTTGTTGGCGTAGCGTGCTCATCTGCTGAACGCGAAGCCGTGACCGACTCCGCTACGATGACGGCCGCGGCCACATCCGCAGCGAGTTGCTGGATCAACAACGGCACTGCTGCCGACGCGGCGGCGCGCCCAAGCCCGCTCGGGGAGGTTCGCTTTACCCTGGGTGGCCAGGAAGCACTACTCTGCTACGGCCGCCCCTCGGCCAATGGCCGCACCGTTATGGGCGAATTGGTGCCATATGGCGCGCCATGGCGACTCGGCGCCAACGAGGCGACTACCATCCACCTTCCTTTCAACGCCACTATCGGTGACCTGGCCGTCGATGCCGGTTCCTATTCGATCTATGCCGTGCCTGCCCAGGCTGAGTGGGAGTTTGTGATCAACCGGCAGGTGGAGCGCTGGGGCATTCCAATCAACGAAGGCGTAATGGAAGGAAACGCTGGGTCCTTCAAGCGACCTGTCGCCAGCAGCGCCAGTCCCGTTGAGCAACTCACTTTCCGCTGGGAAGGCAGCAGCGATACGGCGGGTCAGCTCGTGATGGAGTGGGAACAGACTCAGGTTACCATTCCCGTTGCTCGCAGGTTACTTTTGATTGGCTGTAGGTCGCCGCTAAGGCGACCTTCAGCGCCTTAGCAAGGCCAACTATGCGGTGTTGCGCGACGATCCAAACAGCGCCGAGTTGAAGTGCCAACACGCTTCCTCACATCGCTCCCGGGATATGGTGGTCATGAGGTTGAACTCGTCTCCATCTTTTACCGTGACGCGTGCTGTGTACACTGTGGCCCCTTCGGGATCCGGCGAAACGATCAGTTCTGCGGGATTCAACTGATCCCTGACAAGTCTCCTGACTACGGTCTTGTGTGGGTAACGGCGCAGGATCGACACGCTCTTGTCGCGCTCCACGCTCACGTGCGTTATGCCAGTTGTAAACGCCAGGTATACAAGCCAGAGCACAATCAACCAGATAACGCAGATCACCCCGATCATGAGGTTTGCGTTCTTTGCGGGCAGTCCTTGCTGCGCTACCCAGAACGTGCCGACGCCGGCAACGACCACGGATACTGGTGCCGCGACCCACAAGTTGATCGCACTGCGGTTCGTGTACGATTGCATTTGCTGGATGGCTGTTCGCGAAGGTCTTTGAGATGGCTCTCTCGCTCATTTCACACGCGCATTTGTCGTGCGTGAAGGCTCTCTGGGTGAGCAAGACGACGCTGCAACACAGTGCAATTGCTTCGCGCTGGAGCGTCGACGTCGGCCTAGAACTCGATTCTAGTGCCGATTCGAAGGCGACGAGGCGATACTCGCTGGCTGGGCGCCCCGTATCGCGAAATCGGGTCGCCGCTCTGGCCGTCGTCTACTCTGAGCCGTACGGCGGTCGCTGCATTCTCGCCAAGTGCGTTGAAGAGATCGATGGTCGCAAAGACGTTCTGGTTGCGCACGCGGAAGCCGCGTTCCAGGCGAAGGTCCAGAATGGTACGATCTGCAAGTCGGCGATTCCCGCGTGATTCGAGATAAATGGTCTGACCCTCTGCACCTTCCAACAGGTCCGACGGATATGCCGTTCCCCCAAAGTGCGCCGTCGCATACCGGTACCTGAACGACTCCAGCTCAAAGAATGGCGTGATCCGCTCACCCGTGACGTGGGTGAGTGTGACTCCACCTTGCAGACCCCAGCGCAGTTGAGCGCTCAGCCAGAACTTGGCCTCTAACTCAGCAAAGTTGTCGAGCAACCCGGAGCTGTTGGTGGCTTCATTTGGTCGCGCCCATCCTCCGGCACGGAATGCCTCTCCAACACCGCCAAAAGCAGTGACTCCCGCCACGTTTCCTTCCAGTTTCGTCCAGGCAAACGAGCCCGCTGCGGCCCAGCGATCCTGTTCAGTGCGTAGCGCAACGTAAGCCTGCTGAAACACACGCCGTGCGTCGGGGAGCCTGGTAACGACGTAATCCGGGTCCCACGTGAGGGACGCTATGGTATCATATGAGAATCCCACAGGTGGTGGTCTGAACTCGCCTTGCGTGCGAATCAGAACTGCACGCAACTGATCGTTGGGGATCCAAACAGTCCCCAGCAATAACGGCTCTCCTGACGGAGCTGCAATCAGGCCTCCAAAGCGCGTACGTATTGCGAGATCGTGGATCGGCGTATGATTCGTGGCGAGATTGCGGTCCAGAAGACCCACCATATCCCGATTGCGACGGTTCGTGTATACAGCCTCGACCTTCCATCGTGTGCCTAAGGCGCGTTCCGCTGCAAGCACGACCTGATCCATGTAGGGTTGGCCGTATCCGTCGGCACGTCCGGACTCGTCAAAGCGCTTTACAATGGGTGCGAGAGGCTGACCATTGGGATCGAGAAAGCTTGCTTCACGCTGCTGCGGAGTTGGTGCGAAGCGCGGGTCAGAAGGTGTTGGATTGTCGGGCCAGAAGAGTTCGTTGGAATAGACATCGGCTCCGGCGAGCCTGTCAAAGAGCGCAGCCGCCATGCCCTGGTGGTAGCGGCCCCAGTGTGCCTTGAGCGCCGTGCGACCGTCGCCAAAGACGTCCCACGCGAGGCCTACACGTGGATCCCATCCAGTAGCGCTCAAGCCAGGCGTTGCTCCTGAGAGCGAATGCAACTCTCCTTTCCAGTAACTCGCTCGCATGCCAGGGCTCAAAGTCAGTCGCGGCCCAAGCGCCAGTTCTGCCTGAATAAATACAGCTGCAGAGCGAACTCCACTGTTCAACCTCATCTCTCCGTCCCACTGCGATCCCGTTGCTGCCCACGTCGACGGATCCCTGGGATCCAGTGAACCGTCGGCAGGATTGGGGTAGGCCCGCCAGGTGACGCCGCCATTTCTGAGAGTCTCCCGTTCCCACGATCCGCGCGACGCCTCCACACCACTAATGAGGCCATGCCTGCGTCCAAGCGCCGTGAACTGTGTGGACCAGGTGCCCTTTAGAGCGATATTGCTGGGATCCAGCCTCTCTCTGAACTCAGCGTTCTGGTAGTATGGCTCGCGTCCAAAGGACAAGCCACGCACTGCCGGAACGTTATTTCCGTGGTAAGGCGAGCGCCTTTCGGTTGCGGAGTAGCCAACGAGACGCACGTCAAAAGCATGACGGGCGTTGGGATGATACGCCCATGCCAACTCGTAAAAGGCCGACGGTGCGCTTACCCGCTGCGCGGCGTCGGGATCGTCGAGGCCGGTGAGGCCCATGCGCTCGGTCGACGCACTGGTGCCTCCAACTATGAGGTCCACTCGACGCGTCACGTCAGGTCGCCAGGTGAGCTTGGCCAGCCCACGAACTTCGCGCTGGTTTGTCTGTACGTCGCGGAATCCCACACCTTCGTTGGACACTGTGAGGTCTGGCACGCGCAGGTCACGAGCAACGGCTTGTGCTCCAACAAAGTAGTGCAGCTGTCCGGGAACGATCGGTCCCGCGGCCTCTCCGCTCAACTCGCGTCGCCCCGCCTGTTCAAAGCCGTCCTCGCGCAGGTTGAAGTTGCTCTCGGAAAGAGAAGCCGCTTCAACGTAAGCGCGGAGAGCAACTTCACGACGATCAGTTCCCGTGCGCGTTATGGCATTGATTACTCCTCCCTGAAAGTTCCCCTGGTCAGCTCCGGCGCCGAGTCCTCGTACTTCCACGCGCTCGATCCAGTCAACACTAGGCCTCAGAAAATCGCCACCTACACCCGGGTGGCCTGTACTAACTCCGTCCAGCTGCACATTGTTGGAAAGCTCGCCGCCACCACCCCATACAACGCCGGCTCGTGATCCAGGGACGAGTCCCACCAGGCTGGTGACGTCTCGGCCCGTGGCTAACATCCTGATTGATTGCCGTTCAAGCCGCTCCACCTGAGCTGGAGTTGTAACGTCTACTGCAATAGCCGAAGCGAGCACCGAGATCGTAGACAATTGCGTGGGTGACTGCGCAAGCACCACCCGTACTTCCGTGATTCGGCCGGCCGCAACGCGCAACGCATTGAGGGTCGCACTCTGGAAGCCAACTCTGCGCACCGTCAGGTCGTACACACCCGGCGCGAGAGCATCAAAGACGAATCGTCCCGTCTCATCGGTCGAATGGATCGACGGATTGGCAAGGGAAGGGGAGCGCACCTCTACAATCGCGACTTGAACAGGCGCGCTTGCGCTGTCTACTACGATGCCTGAGAGCGTACCTGTGGCGCGAGCCTGGGCGCCGATCGTTGCAAGTGGTAAAAAGACCAGAGCCAGAAGGACCCCGAGAAAGCCGCGAGCGCGCTGACTTGGCGCGCAAACGATGGGCCGAAGCAGCTCTTGGGGGGCCGTAATAGCCCAGAAGGCGGCACGCATCACGGACTCCAACTTCAGCTGTAGTGCACATTTGCGAAAGGGGCAACATCGCTGGCAGTGATCTACGAGAGGCGAGTGTTATCCCTTGAGTGTGCCGATCCGAGCGCGACCGCGGCATCTCGTCTCTCGCCAACTGGCGCGCACGCAGGTCCTGCGTACGAACGCCCTATGGCATCAAGGTGTTCGCCTGCACCAGACGCGTTGTGTGCCGCAAAGGGTCGATCAGCTTGATTGAGCTCTCAGCTCCACCCGATAAGCATTGCTCCTCTCGCAAATTTTATGCGTCGACTCCATCGCACACTCGCACTACTCGGCTCATCGACATTCCTAGCGGCGTCCGGCACGGCGCAGTCACCGATGTTTCGGGGCGGACCCCAACACCATGGCGTGTATCAGTCTGCGGTGCCATCGCTAGCATCTCTGGTGTGGAAGTTCAAGACAAACGGCCGCGTGATCTCTTCGCCTTCCGTTGTCGGCGATGCAGTATATGTAGCGAGTACTGACGGCGCACTTTACTCAATCAATCGGACTGATGGTTCCCAGCGCTGGAAGTTTCAGACTCAGGGCCCGATTGCCTCATCGCCAGCCGTAGCAAACGGCCTGGTCTACATAGTGAGTGTTGACGGCAACTTCTATGCGGTCGACGCCGCAAATGGGCAAAAACGTTGGTCTTTCGCGACCAAGGGAGAACGTCGCTTTACGGCACCAGGTATTCATGGTGCAATTCCGCGAACTGAGAGGATGCCTGATCCCTTTGATGTGTTTCTGTCGTCGCCAACAGTGGCCGGCAACACAGTCTATTTTGGCAGTGGAGATCAGAGTGTGTATGCGCTCGATGCAGCGTCGGGCACACTGCGTTGGTCCTTTGCGACAGGCGACGTCGTGCACGCCTCACCTGCTGTAGCAAATGGCCTGGTCTACGTTGGTAGCTGGGATCGCAATCTTTACGCACTCGATGCGACTACAGGCCGAGAGCGGTGGCGTTACACTACGGGCAACGACACGACGATCTACAACCAGATCGGCCTGGCTTCTTCACCGGCAGTTGCAAATGGCATGGTCTATGTTGGGGGACGAGATGGGCACTTCCACGCGGTCGATGCACAAACCGGTGCGATGGCGTGGACGATCGACAACAAGGGAGGATGGACAATCGCATCCCCGGCTGTGCGCGATGGCGTCGTATACTTGCCAACTTCAGACGGCACGCGCTTCAAGGCCGTTGACGCACGCACTGGTGCAGTAAAGTTTGACCTGCACAACAAAGCAGTGTCCTTCTCGTCGCCGGCCCTGGCGGGCGACGTGGCCTTTTACGGTACGTCCGACGGCTACCTGAACGCAGTGGATGTGCGGAGCGGAGCTCTTGTCGGGACCTTTAGGACGGATGGGTCCAAGGAGAACGGCGCTCGCTATACGGATGAGAACGGGCGATTACGCACCAACCTCATGTACCCTGATCGCACCTTGGACGGCATGATGATCGGCATGCGAACGATGATGACGTTAGGCTCCGTCCTGTCCTCGCCCGTGGTAGTGGACGGTGTGGTCTATTTTGGAAGCACAGACGGGCATCTCTACGCGGTAAGCTAGAGCCCACGCACCAACTCGTACGCCAGCTTTGTACTGCCAAAAAGTGTGTGCACTCGCCGCGAGACTCTGGGCTATCTGGCCTTCACGCCGGGAATCACCATTGACTCGTTAGGCCTTACCATGACCGAATCGCCGGAGAACTCGATCTTCCATCCGTTGTTGAGTGCATGAAACCCACCCGCGGAGTCAGCGGGTATCAGCTCAGATGACTCGGACTCTCCTGCCACTCGGTAATGCAGCTTGCCAGCAACAAACTCGACTGCAAAAGGCAACTTCTGTCCGTTTAGGGAGAGGACGTAGTTACCGACGTATGGCTCAAGCGCCGCGCTGTCACGCTCGACCTCATTGATCCGCTTTGGCGCGTAGTCAAGCCAGCCGTACTCTGCGGACAGCGCGTAGAGCAGTTCCTGAATGAGTGCGCTACCGCGATCAGAGTTGGTCATTACCGCCGCGCCAACGCCCTCTTCTGGATAGTAGAGAAGTTCGGCCCGGTATCCTTCATTGGCGCCGCCGTGCCCAAACCTGAAAGCTCGGCCGCTGCCATTGAGCGAAGGGCCGATTCCCCAGGAGCCCTTCTGCACGGTGAGCATCTCCTCCGCGACAGCACGCGGCAGAAGGGTAGTATCAGTGCCCGCACGCGCTGCGGCTATCGCCAGCGCCCACTTGGCGAGATCGGTTGGAGTAGTCCAAAGGCCTGCTGCAGCCATCTCCAGATACGTGTGCCACCGTCCCTTCACCATCGAGCCGTCTCCACGGTAGGCGCGAGCAGCATCGGCGGCACGTGACTCCGGAAGCGGCTGTTCGTATGTGCTGCTGCTCATACCGACGGGGTCGAGAACCAGCCGTTTCATCAGAGCGGGGAACGGCTCACCCGTGACTTCAGTCATGAGCAGCTGCTCGACCGTTGTTCCACCACCTGCATAACGCCAGATCGCGCCCGGTGTAGTGTCTACTCTTACGGCCGCTGTATTCGCTGGTTTGGCACCGTCCAGCACCTGTACGACTGTTGGTACTGGTTGCCCAGCTTCGTAGCCAGGAAAGCCGTGTACCGTTAGACCGGCGCTATGGCTTGCCAGCCGCCGTAGCGTCACCTTCTCAGTCGTCGTAAACCTGTTGTCGGGTACCTTCCACGACTTCAGGTAGCTGTTAACGTTGGTGTCGAGAGCAACCTTTCCCTCCGCGACCAGTCGAAGCATTGCCGTTGCGGCCACTGGTTTGCTGATCGACGCAGCCTGAAAGAGTGTGGTCACCGAGACGGAATCATTGGTGCCGGCCTCCTTGACGCCAAATCCACCCGCCCACACGATCTTTCCTCCGGAAATCACCGCCAGGCTGACCCCCGGAACCTTGTGGTATTCCATCCGCTCTTCGAGCGCCAAGTGCACCACCGGACGCGTAAGCACCTCGACCGAAGGCCGCAGGCGAGTGATGGTTCTTGCCACACGGATGGAATCCGAATCCTGTGTTGCAGAGTTCTCCGCCGAGTTACAGGCTGCAAGGAGTAGTGCGAGGGGCCAGTGTCTGAGAGCGCGCATTGCCTGGATCGTGGAAGTGACGAGCCAATCCTATATGTGGCTTGTGCGGCGTCAAGTTCAGCTGTTGAATCCAGCTTTAAGGGGTCGCCGCGTCTCTCTGGTACGGACAAGTCACATGCCCAGTTTCACGAAGGTGCCGCGACTTACAACTCCAACTGGGGCTAACATCTCCAATGCATACACCTGTTTCGGGTCCACCTCGCATTCTTCTGCGAGCCGAGGGACTGGCCGCGCTGGTAGCCGCTGTAATTGCGTATTGGAGCATGGGTGGATCGTGGGGCCTTTTTGCTCTGTTGATTCTTGCGCCAGATCTGGCACTAGTCGGCTACGCCGCAGGTCCGCGTCTTGGCGCGCGAGCATACAACGCGTGTCACACGTACCTTGGCCCCGCTGTACTCGCAGGGCTCGCCTTTGGCGGATGGCTCCCTCAAGCCTGGCCGCTGTGTCTGATTTGGGTCGCACATATCGGCCTCGATCGAGCTCTCGGCCTCGGCCTCAAATTCGAGTCAGCGTTTCGCGACACGCATCTCGGCGTAGTTGGCAAGGCGCCTGCTAAGGGATGATCACTATCTTTTTGGCAAAGCGCCTGCTGAGGGATAATCACTATCTTTCCGGAGCCGCGGCTGTAGCTTATTGTCGGATGATAGCTGGAGCGAGATCATGCATAAGGTCTTGAATCGCGTTCTTCTGGGACTCCTTCTCGCCACGTTGCTGGTTTACTGGCGGCTTGTCTCGGGACTCTTTGCCACAGAGCGCTCTGCCGAGCTTCTGGCCATGACGCTGATACATTTGGCCTTGATGATGCTGGCAATCATTGGACTTTGGCGGCAGCGCCCGTGGGGATACTACGCCGTGTATCTGCTGGTACCAGTGAGTACAATCCTGCTCAGCATCTCGTTTGTCCCGTTCGTGGCCGACCTTCTCCCAAGGGTGTCAGACACCCTTGCGCTGCCGGTTTTGAACGGCGCCGTACTCCTCCTCGCCGCCGCGGCGCATTCTGCGCAGCGTAGGAGCCAAATCACCCCAGTCAACGCCTGAGAATGTGCCACACCACCGCTACTCTTCTGATTTGGCATTGCTTTAAGGGAGTAGGACGAGCATGAAGCCCCAGAAGATGAAGGCCTATGCCTCATTCGCAGAGTGGAAGCGCGACCAGTCCGAGGCAAACCAGCGACTCATTGCGTCACTGGCGGCGATCGTAAAGAAGACAGCCCCTGACTTCACACAAACCGTGAAATGGGGCCAAGGGTGCTGGACACGGGGACCCACGCCAAAGATCTACATTCACGCCAAACCAGACCACGTACAGTTTGGCTTCTACGCCGGATCAAAACTCAAGGACCCTGCTCGTCTCCTGGTGGGCAGCGGGCAGTACGTGCGTCACGTCAAGGTGTCTGGAACAAAGGACATTCAACGCGATGCTCTCGTTGGGCTCATCAAGCAACTTCTCTAACTAGCCGCTGCGCCGGGTAGCTCGCTGCAGTTGCAGGAGAATGGGGCATTAGCGCTGAGGGCCTTAGGTCCAAGGTCAGAACCAAGACACTCATACCATGGCCATAGCAAAAGAGCCGGACCCACACGTGGATCCGGCTCCTACCTACGTTCATCGGCTTATTGCTGCGGCGCCTCTGGGGGCCGGGGCGGACCCGGCCGGCGCAACGGCGGAATCATGTCATAGTTGGCTGGTGGTTCCTTTCCCAACAAGTACTTCACAAAGTAGTCCCAGCGCTTCCGCACGCTGTAAGCCGGCAACCCGTGCGGTGCATCTGGAAAGATCATCAGATCAAAGTTCGTTTTGTTCGCTTTGATCAATGCATCAACCATCTTGATTGTGTTTGCCGGATGCACGTTGTTGTCCAGGTCGCCGTGCATAAGTAGCAAGTGCCCCTTGAGATTCTTGGCCAGCGTGTAGTTGGCGGCCGAATCATACGACGCCTTGTCGTAAGGCCCTTGATAGCGACCGGCCCAGTACCAGGCATATGTGTTGGGATGGTGGTTACCCGAGCCGCTGACGGCCACCTTGTAGAAGTCAGGGAATCGCAGGATCGCATCAGTAGATGCCAGTCCACCACCTGAGTGACCCCAGATGCCTACACGAGAGATGTCGATCCACGAGTGGCGGGCGGCCAGCTGCCTGATGGCTGCGATATGATCAGGGATGCCATTGTCTCCCATGTTCCTGTAGTAGAAATCATGGAAAGCTTTGGAGCGGCGCGGCGTGCCCTGGTGGTCGATCTGAACAACGATGAAACCGAGTTCCGCGATCGCCTGCGGCTCGCCGGTGCCTGACCAACCCCAACGACCTACACTACCAACCTGCGGCCCGGGATAGATGTGATCGAGAATCGGGTATGTCTTGGTCGAATCGAAGTGACTCGGCTTGTACATCAGGCCATAGATGTCTGTCACACCATCACGCGCTTTCACGTTAATGATTTCCGGTGGACGCCAACCTACGGCCTGCAGCAGTTCCGCGTCGCCTCGGCCAAGTTCCATGATCACCTTGCCGTCCGCAGCCGAGCGAAGTGCTATGGTCGGTGCGACACCAACTGGAGCATATGTGTCAATGAAGTACGGGCCCTTGGGCGTGAAGACGATCGAGTGGTCGCCCGGTTCCGGAGTCAATGGTCGGATATTGCTGCCATCGATGTCCACTCGGTACAGGTGCGAGTAGTAGAGGAAATCGTTGTCTCTGCCCCAAGCGCTGAAGTACACCGTTTGAGCACCGGATCTCGTCGCGCTGTCGACCCTGAAGAGACGGTCGACGGCATACGGACCTGACTCGATCTGGTTCTTTACTCGACCGTCTGCACCAATACGGTACAGGTGCCCCCATCCATCACGCTGCGACCACCAGACAAGGTCGTCGCCACCCTTGGGTACATCCCAGTTCTCACGTCCAAATTGGTGCGAAAGCTCCACCCAGGTAGCCGTGGAATCGCGCGTGATCGTAGTCGCGTCGCCTGTTCGCGCATCGACTAAAAGTGCGGAGATCCTGCTCGGCCCGCGATTAGCGTTGAGCATGTAGAACTTGTCACCAGCAGGTGTCCAGAAGGTTCTGCTGCTGACCGTAGTCATTGGTGTTGGATCAGCCTTGGCGCGCACGTTGGTACGATCAACTATGTCGATAACATGCGTCACGTGCGTAGGCACTATCGAGTCGCTTGGAACCGCATAGTGATAGCTGCGGTCAACTGGCTGGTCTCCCGTTGACGAGTACAGCGGATAGATGCGTGTCCCGCGGAAATCCTCACGGTGCACAGTGAAGCGGCGCGAGTCTCTCGTCCAGTTGACATTTATACGAGCTGGTCGAGGCTTGAGCGTATCCGCTGACACATTGCGGTTTGTGCCTCCATAGGCAAAGAGCCGCTCTCCATCTGTTGTCAGAGCGATTGAGCCACGGGGCAGGGGAATCGAGTCCTGACGAGCACCCCTGCGCCGACCCTGCCGGTCATTCCTTGATGCAGTGTCGCTTCGAGCTCGGCGCGCCGAGTCGGCCGAAGCTACAGCATCTGAGTCGGAAAGCGCTGCGGGACGCAGGTAAAGATTGTAGCGCCATGCAAAAACGTCCCACTTGTCGTCCGGCGACCGATTGGCCCACGACGGTCCGTTTTTAAGTGTGCGTTTGAGCGCCCAATCAAGGCTGTCCTGCACAGCACAGTTGTAGCTCGATGGATCGCACGTCAGCACCTTCTTGTGCACTATGAACTCGACCGACCTGCCGCTGTCCACAGGTGTAAAATCCGGGAAGTGGCTCGGATCGATAATAGTATCTGCAGCCATAGAGATCCTGGCTGCCATCCGTGCGTGATCGAAGTAAACGCGCCGCGTAGCGCGGGCGGGATCGACGAGGTAGACGGTTCCGTAATCAGTTTTGCCCGTCGACGTATACACAAAACGAACACTGTCGTCGAGCCAGGTCGGATCGATACTGGCGCCGAGTACGTAGGTTCCGGCTGTGCGAATCACGTCGGCGCGATGGTAGTCGACTTCCTGCGCCGCAACTGCGACGGGGGTTGCTGCAAGAGCGACTGTTAAGAGGAGCCAGTTGCGCATGAGATGGAGGTGAGGGGGATCGTGTGCTCCACGTCGCTACGAATCTCCAAGCCGTTCCGTTGACACGACCTTGAATACCGTGTCTCACAGTTGCTCTCGCTCCTCCACGCGCGAATCTGCGCAAAGAAGTCATATGAGCACTTGCCTCTGGGAACGCGATGTCTGGACTGTGGAGATTCAACAGACACTGTCTGCCGGGTCTCGTTCGCGTTCGCTCGCGTCGCCCGGGAACGCCGCGGTGAGGGCAAACCTACCGCTGATTCTTCGATGGCAAACCCACCGCGGCTCCTGCGAAGCCTATGGCTGGCGTGCGTTGGGATACCTGCCATGACGATTCTTCGATCGCAAACCCACCGCGGCTCCTGCGAAGGCAGGAGCCCAGTGGCTTTGATCTCTGACTCTGGCTCTTTAGCCTCGCGCATTCACGCTTGCTTCGCTCGGGAACTCCGCAACCTCTCCTCATCCTCCAACCAGAAGGCCAGCTCTTCGTCTTGGACCGCGTAGCGTGCCCATCCCGCGGCCGTGCTCCTCCAGCGATAGTCCTTGATGGTCATGTCGATTCCGTGGTCTATCAGAAACTTCATAGCAACGGAGTTGCGGCTTCGCCGCTCGGCGCTATCAGACTGAATGACAAGTTCGTGCAGGAGACTGGCGGGTTCATGCGAGCCCCAGTTGGTGTTGATATCAGCGCCATGCGCCAGCAGAAAGTCAGCCACTTCGAAGTGACTGTTCATCACCGCGAATGCCAACGCCGTGTCCAGCACCTGTTGCACAGACGGCGGGTCCCAGTGCAGGTGCTGCAGCACCCTAGGTTCATTCGCGGGGTAGTGGTTGGCGAGACTCCCCAGCACTGGCTCCCCGGATTCGTTGAACCAGCGCTTTACCCGCTCAAGTTCTCCGACGCCTGCAGCATGCACCAAATCGTCAGGCACCGACCAGACTAGGCTAAGAACCGGGAGCAGGTGTGGCTTTACGTAGACAAAGGCAATCTCGATGAGAGCCTGCGCATGCGGCGTGGGGTCTGAGCGGAGCAGGGCAGGGTCCAGATCGAGCAGGGCGGTGATGAACTCGCCGCGGTCACGTAGCGTGGCGCGCTCGATCATGCCGACCTGAAACCGTACGTACTCAGCGCCAAGCATCCATGGTTCGCTTTTCAGAGTGTCAACAAACTCCTGCAGGCGTCCCTCCTGAATGGAACGCATCACGTGTTCCATCAGAAACGCCCGCCACGGCTCGCGCGGGTCGGCCCCAGAAAAGGTGAGCGCCCGTTCCTTCATGAGATAACGGACAAACTCACTACGACCACCACTCTTCTCGATCCTGGCACCGAGCCGTGGATCGAGCCGCGTCGCCTGATCCAGCAGAAAGAGAGCAACATCCTCGTGCCCAAAGTGACATGCACGGAGAAACGCTTCATTGATCTCATCCAGCCCCTGAGCGCCTTTTTCAACCAAAGCGCGTACCTCATCGATCTCACCCAGCGCAGCCCGGAAGCGAAGAGTGCGGGGAAGTAATCCCTTTTCCTCGAAGAGACGGAGAAGCCTCCGGGTACGCGAATCCAGCAATCCTTCATAGACCTCCGGCACGACCACCGCTCCGGCGTCTATCAGCAGCACAGCACACTCATACCGCGTGAACGACTCCTCGCGATTGGCGTCATAGCTGTCGCCAAACGACTCCGTGGCAAATCCGAGGAGGCCGCCCTTATCCCGCAACTTCAACAACGCAGGAAAATCCTGAATAAGCTGCCTGAGGAATGTTGTATCGTTGTCGTGTACGGCCCGCCTTGCCTGGCGAATTGCTGATTCAAGACCTTTCCCCACTCGTTTGCTGACTTCCAGAATCAGATCCTGCCATCCGGCAAAGCCATACTCGCGCGCAACTATCAGTTGCGCGCTCCGCTGATTGAGCGGCAATGCGAGGTTAGGTAGTTGGTCTCTTACACGCGCTATTGCGGCAGAGTCACCGCTGGCTACATCACGCGCGAGCCTCTTGGCCTGCTTTCGAAGTGATTCGAGAGACGGGCGCTCGGGGAGCGACTTCATGGCATCCTCCTTTCATGATCGCCTGTTCCCCGCTGAGTTCCAGGCTGAAAGAAGGTGCAGGACGCACGCTACTCAACCAATCCAGGTGGGAGTATTCCCTCGCCGCGGGTAGGAGGCGCCCTGTCGCGCACTGCGTTGAGTATCGCCCCCAGGTTCGCCCAAGTCAAATCGTGCGGCCGAGCACGTCCCTTTGATCTGACCCCAAACCAACGTACAGCGCTACGCCATCGAGTACGCGCTGCAGACCAAAGTCAAACGACTCCAGCATTGTCCTCGGCGACTCATCCTGCGGAGCCGTTATGATTGCCGCGAAAGCCGGAAAGCGCGGATCTCCAACGGCGCGCCCGAGATCCGCACCAACGGCCGCTGCCCAGGCAAGCTCCGTTACGCCACGCGCACGTGCTCGCGCGAGTGAAATCGATGTGTCCGATGCACCACGTGTGTAGCCATCGATCACGCTGATCATTTGACCTACATCTGCAGGACTCAATCCCAAGCGTGATAAGGGTGATGCCAGTGCCTCCAGCCAGCTCAGCCAGTTTGGTCCGTGTGGCGCCGCTACGAAGGGCAGTTCCGCAACCCATGGACGTGCGCTGAGCATTTCCCGCTTGGCATGCGACCACCTGGTAACTGCAACGCGCCAGTCGCTTTCCTTCTCGATATCCGCAGGAGGTTGGCCAAGTCCCGCGTCCACGATGGCATCGTATAGCGTTTCCTTGTTAGGGAAGTAGCGGTAGATCGCCATTGTTGTAAACCCAAGCTTTGTCGCGACAGCATTCATTGTGACGGCCCCCAGACCGTCCTTATCGGCGATCTCCATCGCCACTCGAATCACGTCGTCGTGCGTAAACGTTGGCTTGGGACCCCTTGTAGGTCGGGAGCGGTCCTCCCACAAAAGCTCGCTCCGGCGGCGCAGTTCCGGGTCCACACGCGCCGACGCCCGCATCACGTCAGCATGGGTGAGTTCGCCCTTGGCGGGACGCTCTGACGCCCGGCCCTTCCTGGCCTGGCTTCGTTTTCGGCTCGTCATATCGGCTCCGTGCAAAAACTGGCTATTGACAGACTTGAAACTGTGTATATAGTACACTCGTACTGTGTACGTCGTACACTAATACATCTGCAGCCATAACGGAAGGCGTCACCGCCCTTCGAACCACTCACCCAGACAAATCCATGTATACCACCACTTATTCGGCCTTCCGTCGCCTCGCAGGAGCCAGCGCGACCGCGCTTTCCCTTGCCGCTGCGGCAACTACGGCGTCTGCTCAGACTGAGGTGAGCAATCCAAAACCCTTTGAGTTCAGGATCACGAGCGGCGCCCTGATTCCAACCGGCGCTATGCGCAGTTCCTTGACCAACGCTCAGGTAACGGCGACGCAGCTTTCCTGGCTCGTTGCCCCCAAAGTGGCAATAACCGGGACCTTTGCCTGGGGCAGGAGCAAAGACGGCGCAGCGCTGGGATCACCAAAACTCGACGTCTTTACATATGACCTGGGTCTCGAAGGCCGCACGAAGGAACTGTGTGCAGACTGTCGAGTGTCACTTAAAGGATTTGCAGGTGCCGGGGCTGGAGCGCGCAGTTACAACTATCGCAAACTCGATGTAGCTGCAACACACAACGTGGCCGGTTACCTGGCGGCCGGCGGCGAGGTGGGTCTGGGCAGAGTCGGAGTTCGCGTTGAAGTTCGAGACTACGCCACTGGTTTCAAACCGCTCGCTGGATCTGGGGCCTCTGCCTCACGCAACGACGTTGTTGTCATGGCAGCCCTCCGCTTCAACCGTAAGAGCGGGTCATGACGGCTAAACGCTCTGACTGGCTGGTTCCCGCAGGGCTCATTCTGCTCAGCCTGGTGCCGGCGATTGCCGGCACCGCACGACTTGGGCAATTGGCGAGCGGTAGCACCGTAACACCAGAAAATGCGCGATTCTTCGCGGCGCCAGTGCCAATCGTCATCCACATTGCAGCAGCAATGATCTACAGCCTTGCAGGTGCATTCCAGTTTTCGGCTGGATTCCGCAGGCGCAATCGCAAGTGGCATCGCACTTTAGGCAAGATACTTCTTCCCTGTGCCTTTCTTGTTGCCGTGTCTGGCCTTTGGATGACGCTCAGCTATCCCTGGCCGCAGGGCGACGGACGGATGGTCTATATCGAACGCCTGGTGTTCGGCTCGGCCATGCTGTTGTCAGTCATAGTAGGCGCAGATGCAATCCGTCGCAGGGATTTTTCTTCACACGGTGACTGGATGGTCCGTGCCTACGCCATCGGCCTTGGGGCTGGCACACAGGTGCTCACGCACCTCCCATGGTTCATCCTTGTCGATGGTAAACCCGGCGAGTTGCCTCGCGGGATAATGATGGGACTGGGATGGTTGATCAACG
>CAZYTS010000042.1:0-22166 GCA_964649855.1 uncultured Gemmatimonadaceae bacterium | reverse complement strand
GGCTACTTCACGGTGGTGTTGCTTTGGCCATTCTCGCCACGTCGCTTCCTTTTTGCTGTTTGGCCAGTCGTAGGATTGATAATCACGCTTGGCATACAGCGCCTTCTCACCCTTGTTCGATCTGCCGACAAGGGCGTTTCGCGACCATTCGTTTGGAGAAAACAAGCCTCCCTACTGTGGGCAGCGGCCAACATCCTGGGCCTTTTTGCCTTCAATGTCAGGGAGTACCTGAGTGAGAAAACAAGCGGCGTTGAGCGCTCCGCTGCGATCCGCGCGCTCCCAACTGTGGAGTGGGTGTTGAATAACAGTCAGCTCGACGACGTAATCGCGACGGATGACGACGCGCTAGTGTATTTGTACACTGGACGCAAGACCGTTCCGGCAACTTCGTTCAGGGCACAGGACCACCTGAGGGCGCAGACAAGTAACGAGATTGTAGCCACAACGCAGGACCTGCTCCGTGTGTATCAACCACAATACGTGGCAACTTCGACTATGATGTCGATATCGGGTGCCCGTCGGCTGGCTCAGTCCGACTTTCCACAACTTGAACACATCGCGACTCTTAGCGTTGGCGCCGTCTTCGAGCGTAGAAGTGGAACACGGGAACGGAGATGACAGCTGCAACGCCACCGCGCTCTTTAGGGAGCGACGCAATCCCAGAACTCGTCCCTATAAAAGGAAGCTTCTCGGTCTCCAATCGTTCGCGAGACGCTGTGCTCGCCTTGTTTCTGTTTGCGCTCGTAGCGCTCAGCTATGCGAATGCGCTCCAGAATGGCTTTGTTCTTGACGATCGTGCGATCGTCCTCAACCATCCGCTCGTAGTAGCCCCCCAGGAGTCTTGGCGGGCTTTCATCGAACCTTACTGGCCGTCAGAGGTGGGAGGGGGGCAGTACCGACCCCTTGGGATACTTTCCTTCGCTGTCGATCGGTTGGTCGCTGGAGAGTCAGCGGCATGGTATCACGCCGTGAACGTTGCATGGCATCTGGTTGTTGTGTGTCTGCTTTGGCTATGGCTGCGCGGGATCTTGCCTCTGCTCGTGGCGACTTTTGCTGCTGCCATATTTGCCGTGCATCCAGTTCACGTTGAAGCGGTCGCCAACGTTGTTGGTCGCCTCGAACTGATGGCTGGCGCCTTTATGCTGGCCGCACTTCTGGCGCATCAGAGAAAGTCCTGGATGGCCCCGTTCTTCTATATGTGCGCGCTCTTTTCCAAAGAGCATGCGGTAATCTTTGTAGCAGTCGCTCTTTTAGGACACGTGTTCGCGCAACAGTCTCGTAGAGCGATTGTCGAGCGATCAGGTCTTTGGGCAAGCTATGCAGTGGTTACCGCAGTGTGGTTGCTATTGATGGCCACAGCTGTCTCCGGTCATACAACAGTCATTTCCGCGGTGCTTCGCGGTTTGACCGTGCCTGATCGACTCCTAACCGTGCTATCTATAGTGCCGGAGTACGTCAGACTTATGCTTTTCCCGCTGCACCTATCTGCCGACTATGAACCGGCTGTTCTAGTGGCCGCTCGGTCGGTCAACCCACGAGTCATCCTCGGACTCGTGATAATCGCAGTTTGTACCGTTGTTGCGGTTCGAACTTGGGGCAAAGATAGAATCATCGCGTTCACGGTCGCACTATTCGCGGTGTGCATCGCACCAATCTCCAATGTATTCTTCCCGACTGGAGTGGCGCTCGCAGAGCGTACCTTGTACTTCCCAAGTATCGCTGCCTGCGTCCTCGTTAGTCATTTGATTCTCACCTACAGCAAACGCCGGCTCGCGGTGACGTTTGCTGCGAGTCTTGTCCTAGCTACTTCATTGGTGCGGACATGGACGCGCGTACCCGTCTGGCATGATTCACGTTCGTATGCGATTACCCTTCTTGAGGAGCATCCTGAGTCCTACAGGGGGCGCTGGGTAGCTGCACGAGTACTTTGGTCCATGGGAGACCTTCCAGCGGCCCAGCGAGAATTCGGCTTGGCAAGAACCATATACCCTACCGATGCGAGGCTTAATGCGGAGGCAGTACGGCTCGAAGAAACGATGCGCTCTTATTCAACTACTCCGGACGAAGGGTTGCTTGGCAATAAGGTGGGGGCAAAGTGAGCTCGACATCCTCGCGTGCATTTAGCGGTCGGCGCCCCATTTCCAGTTGGGTTAGTGGTGTTTTCAATGAGACGATGAACACAACAGGTGAACGCCTGATGTGGAAGTTGCCACTGTTGCTGGCAGTCTTCGCAGCAACGTCGGTAATTCTTTCAATCGGACCATGGCCTGTAGGTGTTTTTCAGGACGACGGAATCTACGTGATTCTGGCGAAGGCACTCGCCAATGGCGACGGCTATCGGTACACCAACATTCCAGGCGCACCGAATGCTACGCACTATCCGCCGCTATACCCGGCCTTTCTTGCAGTTCTGTGGAAAGTCTATCCGAGTTTTCCGGAGAACGTAACGTTATTCAAGTTCGCAAATGCGGTATTCGTAGGTGGGGCGGCTGCGCTCTTCTATGTATTGGCGCACCGCATCGTTGGTTTGACGAAGTCTGTTGCGGCGATTACAGCGATAGCGTTCACTGCATGCCGGCCCGTTCTTTACCTCTCGGTGATGGTGCTGTCCGAGCCGCTATTCATGCTAGTTCTTGCGCTTTCACTCATTCTCGCTGAGAGGGCCTCGACGTCGGGGAGGGTGAAAGACGCGCTCCTTCTGGCGTTCGTGGCCGTTGCTCTCACGATGACGAGAACACTGGGTGCTGTTCTGCTCCCCGCGACGCTACTCGTCATGGCTTACAGACGCCATTGGCGAAGCGCGCTCGTGGTGCTGTTGGTCGGAGTGGTGGGCCTTGTACCCTGGCAACTCTGGGTCGCTGCGCACCAGTCAGAAGTCCCATCATTATTCGTTGGCAAATACGGCTCCTATACACAGTGGCTAGTGGACGCCTTCAAACTTGAGGGCCTCTCATTTGTTCAAGCCGTTGTTGCCAAGAACTTGCGTGCGCTTTTCGTGATGACCTCGACGGCCGCTGGGACGGCGTTCACGTGGCCTCTTTGGACGAAGCTCCTGATGGGCATTTCGGCAACGGTTGTGATTGCTACTGGCTGCCTGCAAATGGTGAAGCGGGCTCCCGTCATCGTCCTGTTCTTTTGCGCGTACATGGCGGTTGTGATCATATGGCCTTTCCCCCCTGACAGATTTGTATGGGCTATTTGGCCGGTGGTGGGCACTACTGCGGCTCTCGGCTTCACGACGATCTGGAAAGCAACGTCGGTCGCGCGCGCAGCTGCTGGTGTATGGTCGCTGGGTCGACATGCCGTGCGCTTGGTCCTCCTTCTTCTCGTCGCTGGCCATCTGCTGTACAACTCCAGAATGTTTCTACAGGCGGAGCGCGATCTGAACGTTCAAAAGGTTGTTGGTGAGCGATTACGCCCCATCGCAGAGTGGGTCGATGCTAACACCGCACCAGATGTCGTACTGGCGACGGACTCAGATGCATTGCTTTACCTATACACTGGGCGAAGATCGATTCCGAACGGTGTATTCACAGCGAAGGAGTACATCCATGGACAAACAGTGCCTTTTGCAATTGAACAACTGAAGGAAATCCTTGCGCTCTACCGGCCGGACTACGTTCTGGCCAGCACTGATTACGCGGTCTACGCAGTTAGAGGTTCACTGGCTGACTCAACCACAGGAAAGTTGCAAATGGTGCAGACGTTCCCGGTTGGGGCCGCGTTCGCCGTTCCTCGCTAGAAAAATGCGCTTCGATCTCGTTAGTCCACGTGTTCCTGCTGCAGTGGCTGATCGCCCTGGTCCTTCGGGATTGCCATTGACGGTGAGCAACCTGATTGGCTCGGAGAAGCTCGTCGTCCTTGTGCTTTTTGCGGCTGTTGCTGCAGTAGCGGTTCTAACGATCACACCGTGGCCCGTTGGTGCATTTCAGGATGATGCGATGTACACGGTTTTAGCCAAGTCACTCGCGGAAGGTCACGGTTTTCGGTTCATAAACCTCCCTGGAAGCCCGCATGCTACGCACTTTCCCCCAGGCTATCCGGCGTTCTTGGCACTTCTATGGAAGATCTGGCCTCAGTTTCCTGAGAATGTGACCGTTTTCAAGTTTGCGAACGCCGCCATGCTCGGTTTGGCAGCTTGCGGATCATTCATTTTTAGTCGTCGTCTTTTCGATGCACCGATCTGGATCTCCCTGCTACTAGCATTGAGCGGCACGTTGTCTATTGTGGTGCTTCTTGTAACCGGGGTGGTGATGTCAGAACCGATGTTTCTAGCCCTGCTATTCGTTGGCCTGCTAGTGGCTGAGCGTGCAGCGAAGGATGGACGAATCAGTGACGCCGTGCTTGCTGGAGCGCTTTGTGGAACACTCGGTCTTGTTCGTACAATTGGGACTGTCTCACTGGCAGCGCTCTTCCTGATCCTCGTCTGGCGAAGACTCTGGCGTCCGGCGATGGCGGCCGCAGCGACCGGAACGGCTTTTATGGCGCCGTGGCAGATCTGGGTAAAGCTCCACTCCGGTGAGATCGCGTCCTCACTTAGTGGGAAGTATGGATCCTACAGCGGTTGGGCCCTGGACGGATATGCGGAAGGCGGCGTTAGATTCGCACTCGAAGTGCTCAGGAAGAACATCGTCGATACGGGGGGGATGCTTGGTAATTACTTCCTGCCCGTGGTGCCGACGCTTCCGCGCCTTCTGACAGCAACGATACTCCTCGGAATCGTTTTAATGGGGACAAAACGATACTATCGCAATGCCCCGGTATCCCTGGTTTTCGTTGGGTTGTATATGCTGGTGGTTATGTTCTGGCCCTTCGAACCGGCTCGGTTCCTCGTCGGGATCTGGCCTCTGCTTCCTCTGCTGATCGGTTGCGGCGCACTCTCGCTGTGGCGCCTTCTCTCGTCCAAAAGGCGCTCTGTCGTTTGGCGCTCCATTCTGAGCCTGGTTTTTGCCGCTATGGCTGGTGGCTCAGTCTTCTACAACTACTACGGATTCACGCACAAGTGGTGGACCTCGGTTCAGCGTGATGCTGGTGTGCGCGCGAAGCCAACAGTCGAATGGGCTGTCCGTTACACCAAGCCTTCAGATATTCTCTCGACGGAAGATGATCTCATCATCTATTTGTACAGCGGTAGGAGAGCTGTCCCAACGACCCCTTACTACTCTATAGAGTATACGCGTCCAACCAACTATGAACAGGCGCTCAAAGGAGTGTTGGACTTGTTTAGCGACTATGATCCAGATTGGTACATCGTTGGCTCGGCAAAGGGAGTCCAAATCGCCGATGCTCTCGCTCTGCCCCCTCACTCCATGCTCCGATACACGGGACGGACATCGCATATGGCGATGTACCGCAGGGTGAATCGATGAGGTCGAGGACTCCACTCGGGGTAGACGCGATAGCCCCGCGAATGCAAGGACGAACTCCTGTCGCTCCTTCGGACATTGTTCTTTCCGTACTTATTCCCGTCTACAACGAGAAGGCAACAATTCGTCGTATCCTGGATCAGGTACATACCGTTCCGGTGAGGAAGCAGGTCATCTGTGTCGACGACTTTTCCGTCGATGGTACGCGCGAGCTACTAGAGCAGCTGAAGGAGGAGGGTCTGATCGACGTGCTGATCAAACAGCCATCAAATCACGGGAAAGGTTACGCCATCAGGACTGCCCTTAACGCGAGTACTGGAAACGTCGTGATCGTCCAGGATGCTGACCTGGAGTATGATCCAGCCGATTGGCCTCAGTTGCTTGAGCCGATCATCGAAGGAAAAGCCGATGCCGTGTTCGGTTCTCGCTTTCTGGGCGGTCCGCATCGCGTGCTTTACTTCTGGCATTCAGTAGGAAATTCGCTGCTTACCTTAGTTAGTAACATGTTTACGAACCTGAACCTGACCGACATGGAGACTTGTTACAAGGCGATTAGCGGTGATCTCGCCAGGTCTCTGAAACTGACGTCGAATCGGTTTGGCTTCGAACCCGAAGTGACAGCGCGGCTCGCGCAGGCCGGTGCACGCATCTACGAGGTACCAATTTCCTACTCGGGCCGGACATACGCAGAAGGAAAGAAGATCAATTGGAAGGATGGCGTCGCCGCCTTCTGGCATATTGTCCGATTCAATCTGTTCACCCCGCCAGGAGACGGCCGATAGGGGCCACAGAGCCCCCATCGGGCCCGTAACGAGCAACTCTCCGCACTGTGGCGTGACGTGCGGCACAAAGGGCTAATGCGAGCCCGGCCATACGGTTACCTCATCTCTGGCCAAGCGTCTTCCGAGTGTTTGACGATGGGATGACGTGCTCGAGTGGAAACTCGGCGCGATTTGGGGGGCAGGAAGCCAACGATGTGGTTGGGCGTGTGGCAGACTGCAAGACGGCGCGCAGAAATCTCCTCAGCTCGCAGTCTGCTGGCAGTCCAACGAAACGTCCAAACCGTTATCGCACAACACGTTCGATGATTGGCACGGCTTCTGGTCCACTGATTGCCTTTGTTGACACAACGAGGACGTACCCGCAGGACAGAACTTTCACCAACCCCACAGGGCACCCGGAGTAAACATGCGTAACATGACACGAAAGGGTTTCACGCTGATCGAGCTGCTCATCGTGGTCGTTATCATCGGCATTCTTGCCGCGATCGCGATTCCGAAGTTCGCCAGCACGAAAGAAAAGGCGTATCTCGCCTCGATGAAGTCGGACCTTCGCAACATGGCCACGGCCGAGGAAGGCTACTTCTCAGACAATCAGGTCTACACGGGCGGAACAGCTTCGAACTTGGCTGGTGTAGCGACGCCTCTTACCGGCACGGGCTTCGTTCCGTCGGCTGGCGTGAGCGTCACCGCAGCAGCAACCGGTGGAACCGGCTGGAGCGCCACCGCTTGGCATAGCGCCACGAGCAAGACTTGCGCGATCTTCATTGGCGTCTCGTCTGTGACCCCGGCGACTGTCGACGGCGAGCCCAAGTGCGTGCCCTGATCTAGTTGAACTTCAATCAGGTGCCCAGAGGGCGACGATCCATACTTGGGTCGTCGCCCTCTGGCTTTTCTGTTATAGAACTCAGAGACAACCCAGGTTCTTAAGAGATATGGATCGAATCCGTAAGTACACGCGACACGCCGCTTCACCTTCGCGGTAACGTGAGCCTGCAATCGAATGATTCCATCTGCAAGGAAACGATGATGCTCCTTGCAGACCGCCACCGTACCATGTGGCATGAACCTATCGCGTCATCTCAAGACCAAAAGAACTGGTCTGTCACTCGTCGAAGTCCTCGTCGCCATCATCGTCCTTACGAGTGGCGCGCTCGCAGCTGTGTCGACTCAAATCGCCACTGCTCACCTCGCCCAGCGCGCGCGCACAGTACAAAGCAACGCTCAGCATGTCGCGCGTCTGCTGGATTCTCTGCGAGGCGGACCCTGCGCCTCGAGTTCCGGCACTAACACGAGGACAGGTGCGGTCTTCACTTGGTCGGTTGCGCCAGGCGCTGATGTTGCACTCGTCCGCGTGCAGGTCACTCCAACCAGCGGAAACCCATGGGCCGCTGAAACGCTGGTGGCATGTCCATGATACCCAAGTCACGGTACGGAACCACGCTCGCAGAACTCCTCGTCGCTCTCACCATACTCGGCACTATCAGCTCAGCCCTTCTGCGATCTCTCAGCGGATCGATCCGCACTGTCAACGCACAAACAGCAGCCATCGAACGTCGCGGCCAACTGCAAGCGGCCTCACATGTAACCGAATCACTAATCGCCACGGCGGCACCAACTGAAGGCGATTTCCAGGTCGCGACCGACACCAGTGCCACCTTCTACTCAACACTCGGTATCGCACTCGCATGCAGAACAGCCGCCAACTCGGCGGAAGTCGTTCCGCAATCTCTCACATCAGGACTTCATCTCTCCGCCCTCGTCGATGCGCCGAAAGCCGGAGACGTGGCCGTCATCTTCAACAACGGCGCCCTGCAGTCCACTGCAGACGATCACTGGACCAGACACACAATTGTGGGTGTCCACTCACTCACCGGTGCTTGCGCAAGTACCAGCTTCACACAACCCGGAGACGCATCCAAAGTCGGGTGGACGCTGGACCTCACGCCACCACCTCCAAGTTCAGCGATTGCACTTCCGCTGAGAATCCTCAGGCCGCAACGACTCGCGCTCTACAAGTCCGCTCAAACTTGGATGCTTGGGCTCGCAGACGGTAACGCCATCACCGGATCATGGAACGTCATCCAACCCGTCGCTGGACCCCTAACAGATGGAAGCGTCACGTCTTCCGGTCTCCAGATGGTCTGGTTGGACTCCACCGGTGTCCGCACAACCACCCCCTCAAGGATCGCTGCACTCAACGCAAGCTTTCGCGCTATCTCAGTGCAACGCTCTAAATCCGGCCACAACGCTGACTCCGTCGAGCTGCGTGTCACATTCCGGAACCGCCAATGAGACGTCGACCAAAGGGCATCGCCCTGATGATGGCGCTCGTTTGCCTCCTGATCATTGGCCTTGTCACTTCAGGGCTCGTGCATCTGAGCCTGGCCGAGACCCGTCGCGCACGCTCCGATGCTTCAACCGTCCAGGCTCAGGCCGCCGCTGACGCCGGCGCGCTCGCCGTCGTACGCGACTGGCAATCTCTCCAACCCGAAACTCTGAGCGCCGGAGCAGCCCTACCTGTACTCTCAACTCAGTGGGACTCCGCAACAGCCCGAACACGGGTCAGCAGAATCTCGCCCCTTCTCTGGCACGTTGAGAGTCTCGGCGAAAGTGGCGACTCGACGCTGCACAGCCTCGCCAGGAGAAGAATATCAGCGCTATTCACACTCGCACTGCCAGACTTGTCCCTGGATGCAGCACTCACCATCCGAGATTCGCTTGCACTCTCGGGCAGTGCCGTCATAAGCGGAGTTGACTCCATACCACCCCAGTGGTCAGGCGGTTGTACCTCAACTGGCAGCGGGGCAGCGGTCGCCACCCCCGACTCCACGCGCATTTGTGAGGGAAGCTGCGCTACTCATACCGGGCCACGACTAGTCGGTAGTCCTCAAGTTCTACAAGACTCGCTGGTTGGGGCGATGGCACGCTTTCAGCAGTTTGGCGCAGAGTCCTGGGGATCTCTAACCGCGAATGCAGCGATCGTGTTAGCACCAAATAGTGTGATAAGACCATCGCCGCAGATTACCGGGGGGACGTGCGATCGCACTGTTTCCAGCAATTGGGGAGACCCAACGGGTGCATCGTCCTGCGCCAGCTATGCTCCCGTCATTTGGGCCCGAGGTGACTTAGAGGTCCGTGGAGGAAATGGGCAGGGCGTCCTTCTTGTGGACGGTGACCTCACGCTCTCACAGGGGGCGCGTATTGACGGTTTAGTCATCGTCCAGGACGATCTCATCTCAGGTCCGGGCGGGGGACAAGTAACTGGCAGCGTTATGGCGGCCGACTTCCGGATTCTGGGCCCGGGAGACCACTCCCTCCTGGGTGACGATCTGACGATTACCCTCAGTCGCTGTACAGCCCAGGGGGTGCTTTTGCGCTCCGCCCGACTGGAGCCTGTAAGCCGAAGGTGGTGGGTACCGATTCCTTAAACCCGCCTAACTAGCCCACTTGCCCCGTCACCTACGCACCGTGATCCAGCGCACCATGACGGAAATGCGCAAGAGACCGGGCATTCTGCTGTTACCACGCCTATGGGGCGGTCGTGTCATTGGCGGAAGACTCAGGCATTCCGCCCGTTCGTCTTTGCATCCCCGCGCTGGATGGCGCGAACTCGAATTCTCGTTCACCAAACTCAGTTATGGCGCTCTTCGGTCGCAAGAAGACGACGATAGGCCTGGACGTGGGCTCAGGCCTCATCAAGATCGCGGTAGTTGACCACGGCAGCGGTGAGCCAGAGCTCACCCGCGTGGTTATTACTCCACTCCTCGCCGACGCCATCGTCGAAGGCGAGATCATGGACCCCGGTATCGTAACTGACGCGATCCGCGGCGCGCTCGAACAGGCAGGAGTCAAAACGCGTGACGTTGTTACTGCCGTTGGCGGTCGTGACGTGATCATCAAGAAGATCCAGATCGAACGCGTCAAGGAACACCAGGCTCGTGAGCTCATGCGCTGGGAAGCCGAGCAGCATGTGCCCTTTGACATGGAAAGCGTAGAACTCGACTTCCAGATCCTGGACCCAGAAGCCGACGGGATGGAAATGAGTGTGCTCCTCGTTGCGGCCAAGCGCGACCTGATCGAAAACAAGATGCAGCTCCTCACCGATGCTGGCCTCAACCCGGCCGTGATGGATGTGGACGCCTTTGCGCTGCACAATGCCTTTGAAGTCAATCATCCCGACGCGATGCAGGGAGTAGTTGGTCTCGTGAACATCGGTCACGAGGTAACTAACATCAACATCCTCGACGAGGGTGTACCCATTCTTACACGCGACCTCACAATCGGCACGCGCCGTTTCCGTGAAGACCTTCAGCGCGAACGTGGACTTGGCTCTGACGAAGCCGAAGGCCTGCTCCAGGGCTACGACAGGTCGCCACACCTCGACGCGATCATAGAGAGCCGTGGTGAAGAAATCGCTGTCGGTGTCGAGCGCGCTGCGGCATTCCTCGCCTCTTCGTCTCGCGCCGGCACACAGTTGCGCGCCGTCTATCTCTGCGGTGGTGGTGCCCGGGTACCTGGCCTCACCGAAGCTTTAGGCAAACGTCTCCGCCTGCCGGTACAGCTGGCCAATCCGCTGGCAAATCTCAGGGTGCGCGACGGTGCCCTCGAAGACCTCGTAACGGATGAAGTTGCTCCGCTTCTAATGCTCCCCATCGGCCTCGCACTCCGCAAGGCGGCGTAAGCCATCCCGGCTGACACTACCATGATTGAAATCAATCTCCTCCCAGGCGCAGCCAGGAAAGCGAAACGCAGTACGGGCTTTTCGCTCAAAGCCGTGGCAGCTACCGCAGCATCGCGAATACGTGATCCCTATCTGATAGGTGCCGTCGCCAGCGTCGGCGTTGCTGCTGCTGTCGTCGGGTTCATGCACCTCTCGCAGTCGAGCACTTCAAAGGACCTCGAAGTGCGCGAACTGACTGCAGTACGCGACTCGACGCGATATGCGCTCGTACTTGGCGAACGTCGCAAGGCAGAAGCCAAACGCGATTCAGTGGTTCGGCAGCTCAACGTAATCAGGTCAATCGATAACGATCGCTACATCTGGTCGCACATCCTCGACGAGGTGTCGCGTTCGCTACCGCCCTATACATGGCTCAAATCGGTGTCGCAGACTTCACGTCCTGTGATGCCTGCCGCGCCAGACTCAACCACCAAGAAGGATCCTGAACGCCAGACAGATCCCCTGACGTTCAACGTTGTTGGTCACACAGTCGACATACAGGCGCTCACCCGCTTTATGAAGCTCCTGGAGACTTCGCCCTTTGTACAGAACGTACAACTTGCCAAGTCCGAGATGGTGATTCTCGACGGAAGAGAAGTAACTGAATTCCAGCTCAGCGCCGCCTACGAGCGGCCCGACAAGTCCGTGATTACCACGGCTCCCGTTTCGCTCTCGGTGAGGTAGCAGATGGCATTCCCCCCTAAATCACAGCGCGAACAGGCGATGCTGCTCGTTGGCATCGTCGCCATAGGTCTCGCAGGCGCCTATTGGAACTTTGTCTACAGTCCAAAAGGTACCGAGCTCTCCGACCTCCAGGCGCGCGTTGAAACTCTCGAAAGCCGCAACGCCAAGGCCAAGATCGAGATGGCAAACGGTTCAGTCGACCAGCTCAAGGCCGAAGCCGAGGCGTTCGCACGAGACCTCGAAGTGATGCGACAGCTCGTGCCCACAAGCAACGAGGTGCCGGCGCTTCTCGAGCAGGTCTCCACTGCAGCTCGCAGGGTAGGCCTCGACCTCGCTTCGGTGCAGCCCAAACCGGTCATCGAAGGCGAACAGTTCGATACCTACACCTACGACATATCGGTTACCGGCGGCTACCACGCCATTGCCCGATTCCTGAGCAACGTGGGTTCACTGACCCGAATTGTCGCTCCCATGAACCTGCAGTTGGGGGCGGCGACAAACCAGAACGCTACAGCTGTACAGCGTCGTCCCGAGGGCGCTTCTGCCCTGGACACAAAAATTGAAATCCAGACATACGTGGTGCGGACTCAGACGGTTACCCGCGGAGGCAAGTCCTGATGCGATTCATTGTCACTTTAGGCGCACTTGCAATGGCCACTCAGGTGGCCTTTGCGCAAAAGGCGCCCGACCCGACCAAGCCGATCAAGGCAGCCCAAAAGGCCGCCGACGCGGCCAACGCGAGGACGCGCGCCGCCTCTGGTGAGGCTGCAACGACTCCAGCTAGCGCTGACACGACCAGGTCTGCCAAAGGCAAGGCCGTGGTAACGGACAGTGCAGCCGGCAGCACCAATGCACCACTCATCGAACGCTCGGGCGAACCCTTTGAGCGGGAGACCTTTGCATACGAGTCAGGCGGGCGCAGAGATCCCTTTGTCTCGCTCATGTCAGTCGACGAACTGAGACCCTTTATAACGGACCTCAAGATCGTCGCCATCGTCTACGATCGCACCGGTCGCAACTCGGTGGCGATCCTGCACGATGTCAGCACTAGCGCCAAGGAGCAGTACCGGGTGCGTGTAGGGCAGTCGTTAGGCCGCATGCGGGTGTCAAGCATTGCGGAGAAGCACGTGATGTTCACGATCGAAGAGTTCGGCTTCAGTAGGCAGGAAAAACTGGAGCTGATTGCTCCCAACCAAGAGAGGAAGCAATGAGGCGAGTCTGTTCGCTGGTCGCCGTATCCGTTATCGCGCTCGGGCTGAGCGCGGCTCCGGCTCGCGCCGAGCGTGTGGGATCGCCGACCGTTGATTCTGTTCCGGCCGCGAGCGCCGTTACTGCACTTTCACTTGTCCCGGGAACAGAGCGCGCCGATGTGATCATAGCCGTCTCTGGACCAGTTCAGGTTCAGGATTTCACAGTTCCATCTCCGCACCGTATTGTGCTGGACTTGGCCGGAGCGCGCTTGTCGCCCATCGGCCGCAGCTACGATCGCGTCGCGCGTGGCGGCATCCAGAATATCCGCCTCTCCCAGTACACCAGCGACATAGTTCGCATCGTTCTCGACCTGGATCGCGAGCGAGCATATACGGTGTCGCAGGAGAAAGACGGGATTCGCGTTTCTGTGAGCAGCACCGATGAGTTTGCCGCATGGCACTCTTCGGGCGCTCTTCTCGCCGAGACGATCGCCGAGAAGCGCGAAGACGCAACGACCATGGTCGAGTCGGCAGGCGTAGTCGACAGCGTTGTTTCTGCAATCGACACGCCTCGTAACGACGTAGGCGAAGCACGCATGGTTGCAGTATCGCGCCAGCAACAGTCGCAGCAGCCGCGAATGACGGTAACCTACTCAGGTGCCGAGATTCGTGATGTGCTCGCAGCTTTTGCTTCATTCTCCTCCCGCACGATCGTTGTAGGTAAGGACGTGCAAGGGACGGTAAACGCCGAGATCAAGGACCAGCCCTGGGATGTCGCCCTTCGCGCCATTCTTGAGTCGCATGGTCTAGCCGCGGTCGAAGAGGCTTCGGGGATCATTACCGTAGATAGCTACGAAAACATTCTCAAGAAGCAGGCGAGCGAGCCGGTGGTCACCCAGATGGTGAACATCAACTACGTCTCGGCAGCTTCGCTCCGAGAGACCATTGCAGGTCTGCTCTATAGGGATTGCGGGGCTGGTACTAGCGCAGTCGCCGGTGACGCGGCGCAGGGGGGCGGCCCAAATGGCTGTGTAGTGCGCGGTGCAGTTGCCGCTGACAGCGGAACCAACTCGCTTATCATCACAGAGGTGGCTTCCAAGATGCCAAATCTTCTGACTTATGTCAGAGGATTGGATGTGCGCACTCCGCAGGTAGCGCTAAAGGCCAAGATCATTTCGGTACAGCGCACCAATATCGAGCAGCTTGGTCTCAGCTACGACCTCGGTTCGACAAACACGTTCTACAATACCCTCCTTCCCAGAATTCCAGAGGAAGGTTCTTCTCAGCAGATCGAGGCCCAGGTGGAACTGGGTGGCGATGCACTTGCGGGCGTCGCAAATGCCTCGCGTAAGTACCGTCAGGGTTCTGCGCTCAACTTGATCTTCTCAACTGCTTTAGGCAAATACTCGCTCACGTCGTTCCTCGACGCTCTGCGTGAGTCACAGCTCTCCGACGTGCAGGCCGAGCCCAGTGTGGTCACGCTGGACAACCGCGAAGCCAAGATCACTGTCGGTTCTGAAACGCCGGTTCGCGTGATCGACGCAGGATCGGCTGGGCAGATCGGCCAGCCAGCGCGCGCGACCGTACAGTTCCGCGAAACAGGTATCATTCTCAAGGTTACTCCACACATCACGAGCAACCGTCAGATCCGCATGCGTATGGAAGCGGAACAGTCGGAACTCCGCATCGTGGGCGGCGACCTGGGCTTTGTAATCGACAAGCGCAATGCGCAGACGCAGCTCCTCGTTGGCAACGGCGAGACGGCGGTGATCGGCGGACTTACGCAGACACAAGTCACCAAAAACCGTTCTGGAATACCCTTCCTCTCCGACCTTCCCCTGATCGGCCGCTTCTTCTCGCAGACTGACTCACGCGAGATCAAGAGTGATCTCCTCATCATGATCACACCGACCATCATCGACGAAGGTGACGCCATCCGCCCGCCGGGCAATGGCAGGTAAACCAACTCTCGGAGCTCAATCGATGACGACCTTCATTCGTCGCGTTGCCCCGGGGCTGCTTGCGGCCATCGCGGCCGCAAGCTGTGGCGACACGAAAATCAGCGCGGTTAACTCGGACTTGATCGAGCCGACGGTCTCCGTATCCATCCAGGGTACGATTACCGGCGACCTGCTCGACTCAGTGTCCGTAAGGCTGCCGCTTCAGATCCAGGTAAACGCTCAGGACAACGGCGCCCTCGCCGAGGTCGTGACTCGCGTCCTCGCCGACACAGTCGTGGTTGGCTATGACTCTGCCGCGTTTGCCGTCCCCAGCACTTCGTACCAGAAAACCATCTCCATTCCGCTTGCAGGCGTGCACCCCGGACAGATCATCACGGTGCGCACCACGGTTGCTGACAACTCCAACAACCGGGCAACAGTGGAGCAGCAGGCCATCGCCTTCGATCCAAACGTGCCCATCATGGCGTTCATACGGCCACAGGGTACGGTGCTCGTAAGTGGTACATATAGCTTTGACCTTTCGGCGCGCGATACGACCGGTATTACCAAGATCGGTTACCGTGCGACAGCACCAGGCTTTTCCTATGCTGACTCGGCGCTCTTTGGCAGCCCGCTGCCACTGAACGACACAGCGAGCTTCAGCTTCCCGGTACCTGGTGCTTTGGTCGCGAACACGATCATCACTGTCACCCCCTTCGCCGAAAATCGCGATGCACTCCGTGTTCAGGGGCAGGCAATGTCGGTGCGCATAACCGCACCGGGACCTGACGTGATCGCACCGCTCGTCTACCAGACCGTACCGTCCCGACTGGAAGAGCGCGATTCTGTCGAAATCTCGGCGCGCGACAGCGACGGACAGGTGCGCCTCGTGGGCTTCATTGTCAAGGATGCCGCGGGCAACATCGTGCACCAGGTCGAAGAGACACTTCCGGCACCTACACAGCAGGTAACCCTGCGCAAGGCCTTTAGCCTTCCGCACGGACTGCGCGGCCAGTCACTACTGGTCACGGCGTACGCTACGGATGTGGAAGGTCACACAGGGTACGCAGTGCCTAACGGCGCGACCGTATCTGTGACTGACCAGCAGATCGCCAAGAAGGATGCGACGGTCTATGCCTTTGGAATCACCTATTCGCTGCCTCCAAACAGCCTCGGTGGTGACATTGCGGTAGACGCCTCACGCACGACCGTCTACGTGTCCAATATCAATCGCAACGAGTTGCAGCCCTTTGCTTACGGCACGTCCGTTACGCGCCTCAACGCCGTACCGGTTGGGTCACAGCCCTGGGGCATGATTGTTGACAACTCCAACTCGCTCCTGCTGGTTGCCAACTCGGGTGGTACCAACATATCGATGGTCAACCTGAGCAGCCGTCTCGAGTCTGGACGTGTAAAGACCACCAACGAGTGGATCTACGACGTGAGCTACAACAAGTCCGACAGTGGCTTCACGTTCGAGGTCTCTCCGCCAATCGATTACTCCGACCGTCCGCAGTACATCGCGCAGTCGGCGAGTGGCGCGCTTTATTACTCAACCAGGCCCACGAGCAGTGCCACACCTGGCACACTCCGCAGGCTCGACAACTTCCTCGACGCCCGCGCGGAGCCACGTCAGATATGGCAGTACGGCGCCTACGAGAAGGGCAAGTACGTAATCATCAACGCCGACTTTGTCGACGTGATCAAGGGTGTCGAAGGTTCTGCAGACTCGATCTACGTCTGCGACCACACACCCGGTAACGATCCGAGCTCGGGAACATGCGCCATCTCAGGCACAATCGAGGGGGCAGTCCTCGAATTACAAAACACCATTTCATCGAACGTAGTAGCCGTTAAGGATCTGGCTGTAGCTTCGCTCGCACTCCCCGACACCAACTTCGTGGCCGTCGGTGGTGACCGTCGCTTTGTAGTGTTCGGCGAAGGTGGAGCAAGCGGTGGTGCAAGCCGTGTGTTGAGTGTCTACGACCCGGCAGGTACACCAGTCGATGGGGCCAAGTACTCGGCACCCATAGAAGTGGCCGACCTTACCAACAACGCTTCGGACAAGGTCTTTGGCCTTGACGTAAACCAGAACAGCGCCAACATCGGCGTGCACGGAGTCGAAACGTTCTTTGCAGACACGTCGCTTCGTCTCCAGGGCAAGTTCGCAACCTTTAATACGGGAGCGGGCATCGCCTTCCATCCCAACAACCGCGACGAAAACACAGCCGATCAGCTGGCGCGTGTGGCCTTCGTGGCCTCGGGTGACATGTCGATTCAGATTGTTGACTCCTACAGCTATCGCCTCCGTGGCCGGATCCCCATTCGCAAGAACCTCTACGGTGCTCTGCGTGCGGCCCTGCCAACAGCGGCGGAGATGGCAGCCGACCCACAGCTTGCGGTCAAGCTCTTTGGCCTCACGCCAGAAGGTCTGGTGGTCATCGACCTGAGAAGGTCCGATATAGACAACGCGCTCGGTCAGGCCTTGCGCCAGTAGGATAAAGCAGGTTGAGTTCCGCGGGCCCGGCCATAACAAGCCGGGCTCGCTGCTATTTGAGCCATCCATGTTCGTGCTTTGCACTGTTGTCCGGTCTCGCTCGTGTTATTGTCGAATAGACAACGTCCCAACGTCCCAACGTCCCAACGTCCCAACCTCCCAACTTCCCAACGTCCCAACTTCCCATCGTCCCAACCCTGAATGATCCGTTTCACTACCGCGGGTGAATCGCACGGACCCGCGCTTAGCTGCATCATAGAAGGCGTTCCCGCTGGACTCCCGCTGCTCGCTGAATCCGTTAACACGCAGCTGGCACGACGTCAGCAAGGGTACGGCCGTGGACGTCGTATGCAGATCGAGCGCGACGAGATCGAGTTCCTCTCGGGAGTACGCGCGGGCGAAACGTTAGGCTCTCCGATTGCGATGCTCATTCGGAATCGCGACTGGAAGAACTGGCAGGACGTTATGGACCCGGCACCGCGTGAAGGAGACCCAGATCCAAGGCGACGCTCGGTCACGCGACCGCGCCCAGGACACGCCGACCTCACCGGACTGCTCAAGTACGATCGCGACGACGCACGCGACATTCTGGAGCGCGCATCAGCGCGCGAAACAACGGCACGCGTTGCAGCGGCTGCCGTATGCAGAGTGCTGCTTTCTCAGTTTGGAGTTTCCATCGGGAGCCATCTCATCCACCTCGGCGGCATCGATGCCGCGCTCCCCGAGACCTATCCCGACAACCTCAACGAGGCCGCCGACACTTCGCCACTTCGCACGCTCGACAAAGAAGCAGAAGCCAGAATGATCGAGCTCATCGATCGTACCAAACGTGAGGGGAACACGCTGGGTGGGATTTGTGAAATCGTAGCGCTGGGTCTGCCAGTTGGACTTGGCTCACACGTCTCCTGGGACCGCAAGCTGGACGGTCGCATCGGCGCTGCCATGCTTTCGATCCCTGCGGTCAAAGGAGTCGAAGTTGGCATGGGCTTTCAAGCCGCACGCCTAACGGGCGCTCAGGTGCACGACGAGATAGAGGCCGCTCCTGGACGCATCCTTGCCGGTAACGTTAGGCGCCGCACCAATAGGGCAGGGGGTCTCGAAGGAGGAATGACCACGGGCGAACCTCTGCTGGTCCGAGTGGCAATGAAACCCATTTCCACTCTGATGCGACCGCTGGCCACCGTTGATGTCAACACAGGAGATGCAGCCGCAGCAGTCGCGGAACGCTCTGATGTTACTGCCGTTCCTGCCATGGGGGTCATTGCTGAGGCTATGCTTGCGTTTGTCCTGGCCAACGCGTGGATGGAAAAGTTCGGCGGTGATTCGCTCGCCGAGCTGAGGCGCAACTACGATGGCTACATCAAGCACATCGGAGAGCGGATCGGCGCTGGCCATGCACGAAGCTGAAGGGCGGCACCTGGTGCTCGTCGGACTACCTGGCGCCGGCAAGACGACTACAGGCATACGGCTGAGTCACCTCTGGAGGCGACCGTTTATTGACTTCGATCAGGAGATCGAGCGGCGTCAGGGTAAGTCCGTCGCTCAGCTCTTTGTCGACGAGGGCGAGGCACGCTTTCGCGAGCTGGAAGGTGAACTCTCCAGGGAAGTGGCCAGCTCTCGACCCGCGATTCTGGCCCCTGGAGGAGGCTGGATCACCCGTCCGGAGGCTGTGGCGAACCTTCGCGGACGCAGTCGTATTATATGGTTGTGGGTTTCCGTTGGAGTTGCGGTGTCGAGGATGGGGCGCAATGTCCGGCTCAGACCACTACTTGCTGGTGGCGATCCCGTCGGCGAACTCTCGCGTCTGGCACAGGAGCGAGAACCACTTTACGCAGTGGCGGACGCCGTAGTAAACACGGAAGCCCTTTCATCACATGAACTTACGAATGAAATCACTCGCCTTGCTGGCTTTTGGGGCATGGGGGTAGGTTAGGCTATGGACGATAGAATTCCGCACCTGGTGGCGAGACTTAAAAGGCGCTTTAAAGCGGGGGATGTTGCCGAAGTAGAAGCTTACCTGTCGTCGAAAGGATTCGATCGGGGACAGATTGGTACCATAGTTTCGGCTTGGTTGTCCGATATTGGGGGAATAGGAGGCAAGACCCGCTTGGAGCCACACAGGTACTCGGTTCGCGTTCAAGGGCCTCACGAAGAAGGCAGGTTTACCCCGCAGGCTTGGGGTCATCTGCTCACGCTGCGCGCTTCCGGGGTGCTCAATTCTGCTACCCTCGAAGTCGTGATAGAGCGTGCACTCGAGCAGACCGATGGTCAGGTGACGATGGTCGAGCTCGAAGCTGTTCTGGAAGCAGCGGGGTGGAATAGCGGCGGATCTTTCGGGTCGCCGTCCACGGTACAGTAAAGAAATGACAGCTAAGAAAAAATCTTCAAATACAAAGCAGGCACTCGGAGTCCGCCGCGTAGTCGGGCGCGGTGCGTCGCGCACGGCGGCCAAAAAGAGCACGCGGCGCAAGAAGTCCGAAGTGATCTCCGCTCCCGCCAAGGCGCAGACTAAGCGTGCAGTGCGCCCAACCGAACCGGCCGAGGAGCTGGAACACTCCAATGGCGCAGCACTCGTAGTAGTCGAGTCTCCGGCCAAGGCCAAGACGATCGGCAAATACCTGGGCCGTGGCTATCGGGTCAAGGCTACCGTTGGCCACGTCCGCGATCTCCCTCAAAAGAAGCTCGGTATCGATCTGGAACAGGGCTTTGAACCGCAGTACGTCACGATCGAGGGGAAAGAAAAAACCCTTGCCGAACTCAAGAGCGCGGCAAAGGATGCAAGCGCTGTCTTTATCGCGACCGACCCTGATCGCGAAGGCGAAGCCATAGGCTGGCACGTCGCCGAGCACATCAAGCGAAAGGGTGGAGCCCCTGTGCGCAGGGTGCTCTTTCACGAGATAACTAAAGACGCAATTCGTGTGGCCATGGAACGGCCGCGCGCTATTGATATGCGTCTGGTGGACGCTCAGCAGGCCCGGCGCGTGCTCGATCGTCTTGTAGGTTACAAGGCGAGCCCCCTCCTCTGGAAAACCGTAAAGAAGGGGCTTTCTGCCGGGCGCGTGCAGACGGTGGCTCTCAGACTGATCGTCGAGCGCGAGCGTGACATCCGCGCCTTTAAGCCCCAGGAGTACTGGAGCATTGTGGCGCAGCTCGAAAAGGGCGGGCAGCGCTTTGCCGCGCGGCTGCACGCCATCGACGACAAAAAGGTCTCGATAGGCAACGAGACGCTGGCGGGCAACATTGTCAGCGATGTGCAGCGCGCTGCTGAGCGGTTGGCTCAGGGGCTCAAGGGCAGCGCTCGTGGAACGGTAGGTGTCTTCCCGCTCACCGACGTCAAGCGCAGGGAACGTCGCAAGAACCCGGCGGCTCCGTTCACTACATCCACGTTGCAGCAAGAAGCAGCCAAAAAGCTGGGCTTTGGCTCCAAGCGCACCATGCGGCTCGCGCAGGATCTCTACGAGGGTGTGGAACTTGGCAAGGATGAGGGCGCGGTAGGCCTCATTACATACATGAGAACGGACTCAACGCGTGTCGCCGAGAGCGCCGCGCTGCAGGCCCGCGATCTTGTTAAAAAGCAGTACGGCGAGGAGTACCTGGCTAAAGGCCCGCAGCTCTACGGTTCGGACAAGAAGTCGGCAAACACACAGGACGCACACGAGGGGGTGCGCCCCACGGATCCGGCGCGTCACCCGGACAGCGTGCGTCGTTTCCTGAAAGAAGACCAGTTCAAGCTCTACAACCTCATCTGGCAGCGCTTCATGGCGTCGCAGATGGCGCCGGCAATCTTTGATACAACCACGCTGGACTTTGCCTTTGACGGCGACGACAAGTCGGGCGTAAGGAAGTTCCTGTTCAGAGCTACCGGCAGCGTCGTCAAATTCCCCGGCTTCCTCGCGCTCTATCGCGAAGCCCACGAAGAGGGCGACCACAAGACACTCGAAGACGAGCAAGCGCTGCCCGTGGCCGTGGCCGGAGACAAGATCCCGGTCCACGAGGTTACGCCGAGCCAGCACTTTACCGAACCGCCGCCACGGTTCTCCGAAGCCAGCCTGGTCAAGGAACTGGAGCGACTCGGCATTGGCCGTCCGTCTACATATGCGCAGATCATCTCTACGCTCGTGGACCGTCGCTATGTGCTGCTCGAGCAACGGCGGTTTACACCCACGCCGCTGGGCGAGAGTGTGGAGCGCGTGATGGTGAAACAGTTCCCGGACGTATTCAACGTTGGCTTCACTTCTGAGATGGAGCACGAGCTGGATCGCATCGAAGAGGGAGAGCTCAAATGGCAGCGAGTACTCAAGGACTTCTACGGACCTTTTGAGTCATCGTTGTCAGACGTTGACGTTGCCGGGCTCATTGCCGAAGCTCACGATGTGAGCGCTCTGGAAAAGGAGCGTTGCCCCAAATGTGGCGGAAAGCTGATGCCAAAGGGCGGCTTTTTTGGGCCTTTTGTGGCGTGCGAAAACCATCCCAAGAACTGCGACTATACACGTCCGATCTCCGGCGAAAAGAAGGCCGCGCAGATGACGGACTACAAGTGCCACGAGTGCGGCGCGCCGATGGTAATTCGCCACGGCAGGAGCGGTGATTTTCTGGGGTGCTCGCGGTTCCCCAAGTGCAGGGGAACGCGCTCAATGCCCACTGGTGTGATGTGCCCCAAGGACGGCGGCGAACTGGCGCAGCGGCGCTCAAAGGCTCGCGGCAAGGTCTTTTTTGGGTGCGAGAACTATCCCAATTGCGACTTTGTCTGCTGGGACAGGCCGGTCAAGGAGACATGCCCCGAGTGCGGCTACCTCGGCGCCGAAGCCAAGTCCAACAAGACGCGTGGTGAATACCGCCGCTGTCTCAAGTGCGGCAACGAGTGGGACGTGGTCAAGGTGGAGGAGGAAGTGGGCGCGGCGTAGTCGCGATGATTGCTTCCTCGGATCTTCGCCTCCCCGGACGAAGTGAGCGTGGGTCCGGAGCCCAGTGGCGTTTTGTCCTAAGT
>CAZYTS010000041.1:0-22497 GCA_964649855.1 uncultured Gemmatimonadaceae bacterium | reverse complement strand
GTAGCAACCGCAACCACAATCCGGTCCACAAACCCGAGAGAGCGCTTGATGAGGTCGACGTGCCCGTAGGTCACGGGGTCAAAGGATCCCGCGTAGATGGCGATTCGGGTCATGAAATGAGGATGGAGAGTTGGATCGGCGCCATTCGGGGTGAAACTATGCTGTGCGCGTCCACACGCGAGTGCCGAGCATGGAGTTCCGGTCACTCCGCGGAATAAATCGTCACTGCGGTGCTACCATAGACCCGGGTTTCGCCACCCGCAGGGAGCTCCTCATGGGCATCGTGTTCTATACCCAGGGTTCCCGCAAAAGGGTGTCGCAGGTACAGGGCGGCCAGTCTGGGTGCCATACCCAGGGAATATGGCGGATCAGCAAAGGCTACATCCCACGCGAGCGCGTCCGCCTTTTGCACATAGCGCAATGCTTCACTGCGGTGCACGGCGATGCGGTCAAGGGCGCCTAACGTGGCGGCATTTTCACGAATTGCCCTGAGGCCCGGCTCAGAAAGCTCCACGAAATCACAAAACGAGGCCCCTCTCGAAAGGGCCTCCAGGCCGAGTGCCCCTGAACCGGCGTAAAGATCGAGCACCCGAGCACCTGGCAGTTGGTGCTGCAGGATGCTCATCCAGGCCTCCCTTGCACGGTCCCCGGTGGGACGGACGCGCTGATCCTTGGGAGCTTTTATGGTACGGCCGCGCCATTCCCCGGCGATAATGCGCATTTGTCAGGTACGAATGTCGCAGATGCGCGCCACTATCCTGGACTGACCCAGGTAGTTGTCCTTTTCCAGTCTGAACGCCACGTCTACAAGGTCTCCGTCACCAAACTCGCCAATGCGTTCAGCCATGTTCCAGCCCAACGCCTCGATAGCACCATTCCTGGACGCAAACCAGAGTTTGAGTCCATCCTGCCCAACGATCCTCGGTGCTCCCATTATCCTGGCTCCGCGCACTGCCAGCACCGGCGCCGGGTTGCCAATGCCGAAAGGTTCAAAGTAGCGAACAAGCGTCTCCAACTCCGGTGTTACCTCGTCGGAAGAAAGCACCTGATCGATGCGCAGATCGGGAATGAGATCGTCAGGAGTGAGACGTTGCCTTGCAACCTGGTTGAACCGTTCCCCAAAAAGTGGCAGCTTGCTGCTCTCGATCGTTATTCCAGCGGCCATCCTGTGCCCGCCGAAGCGAACAAAGAGGTCTGCACATTCGGTGAGACCACTGTGGAGGTCAAATCGCGACGTGGATCTCCCGGATCCCTTCCCTGTCCCTCCCTCGACCGCAACCATCATTACCGGGCGCGCCAGCTCCTCTACCAGTCGCGAAGCGACGATTCCAATGACACCCGGATGCCAACCCTCCGCGCTCAGCACGACTCCGTACACTTCGTCCAGATCGAGCCGGTCGGCGAGGGCGCGAGCCTGAAGCAGCGTCTCGCGATCGATCTCCTGCCTCGCCTTGTTGAGTTCTTCGAGGTCGCGCGCGATGCGATTGCATTCGGATGTGTCGGTCGAAAGCAGGAGTTCGATCCCCTGCATAGCGCTCCCTACCCTGCCCGCGGCGTTCAAACGTGGCGCCAGCGAAAAACCGATCCTGCCGGCTGTTAGACTCTCGGGACTCAGGCCAGCGGCCTGTATCAGCGCGGACAGACCTGGATGCGACGTCTGAGGCATGAGCCGGAGCCCGTACCTCACCAGGGCCCTGTTTTCACCCTTTAGCGGTGCTACGTCTGCTATGGTCGCGAGCGCAACAAGGTCGAGCAGACGGAGTGCTACGTTCTCACTCGCGTTGTGCGCCTTGAGCAATGCCACACACAGCTTGTAGGCGACTCCTGCGGCACAGAGGTCCTTGTCGGGGTAGTCGCACCCCGGTTGTCGCGGATTAAGAACGGCAACGCACTCGGGCACTGCCTTGCCGGGCAAGTGGTGGTCTGAGACAATCGCGTCGATCCCCAACGACGTGAGACGTGCGATTGCCGCGTGTGCGCTCGTACCACAGTCACAGGTAAGTACGAGCTTTGCACCATGCTTCACCGCGGCCTCAACACCAGCGTCTGTGAGATCGTAGCCATCCTTGAGGCGATGAGGCACAAATGGCTCGGCCTTTCCGCCCAGGTACCGAATGACTCTTACCATCATTGTTGAGGAGCAGATCCCGTCCACATCGTAGTCCCCGTGGACCAGTACGGTCTCTCCCTGCGAAATGGCGCGCGAAATCCGTTCGACTGCCTCGGCCATCCCCTTCATGCCGAAGGGATCGTGGAGATGCTCGAGGCGCGGCCTCAGGTAGTCCCTGGCTGCGTCGGGTTGGTTGTATCCACGGTTGACCAACAGCGAACACACCGTCTCTGGGAGACGAAGTGCGCTACCAAGGCTCCCCACAAGCTCTGGGTCGGGAACGTCGGCTACTCGCCAGCGTGGAACTATCCTCGGTCTCGTAGTCGGAGCAGTCATCCCCCAAGTCTAGCACGACTGCCGCCTTGGACCATCATCATTCTGTTGCGTATATAAGCACTCCGCAGCCTTCGCAGACTTCGATGTTACCGCTGGAGGACATCGCGTAGCGGCGCTGCACTGGAATCGAGGTGTCGCAGCTTCCGCACGCTCCGGAATGGAGGGAAAAAAGAGAAGTCGAGCGCCTGCGGGCTCTGATCCGGTCGTAACTGGCGCGCAACTTTGGCGGCACTTTGCTGGCTTTTTCGTCTCGTTTGGCCCGGGCCGCGTCGAGCGAGGCCTGAAGAGCTTCCTGCTCATTTCGTATGGTTTGCCTCTCAGCCTCCTGGTCCTGATCAAGGCGCGTCAACTCCGATTGTCGCACTTCGAGACTTTTTCTGGCTTCGGCCAGCCGTGCGGTTATGTCGCGGACACTGTTTTCGAGTTCCAGGAGGATCTTGCGACCCATCTCGACCTGCGTAACCGCTGCCGTTGCCTCGCGCATCCGCTTCACCACGTCCAACTGGGCAACGTTTCTTTCCTGTCTTTCCTTGTGCTCGCCGAGTCGTTCAACCAGCTCGGTGCGTTTCTTTTCGTCCTGCTCGATCTGGCTGTTGAGATCTTTTATCAGTTTGCTCGCCCTGTCTCGGGCGGTATCGAGCGCGGCTAGCCTTGGTTCGACGGCTTCAAGTTGTGTGACAATTCCATCGAGAATGTCATCTTCAGCCTGTACGGCTAACAGCGCAGTTACTTCCGGTTGCACGAGTCCTCCAGACAATTTTTTGATTTCATTGTTGTTCACGTCCTTCGCGCAGACGCGCGATTTCACGAATGTTTACTGCCTTCTCCTGAATGAGGAGATCTTTCTCCTGCGATCCTGCTAAACCCACCAATCTGTCAATCTCGCGATTTCTCGAAACAAGCGACCGCTCATCGAGCCGCGCCAGGCTGTGATCCACAGTCATATCCAGATCCTGGATAGCGTCTGGCTCGCCAAGCAGGGATTGCATCATCTCAACGGCATCCTGAGACATGGCCTCTGCCAGTTCTTCGACACCTGCTTCGGTCGATAACGAAAGGAGCGTCGCAAAAATCTCGCGATAGCGCGCTTCTCTGAAGCTCTCGGGACCAATCCGTTCAACGAGTCGCTCTACCAGTGAGCGTTGCTTCAGCATGGCTCTAACCAGCTCCCGCTCGGCTGAGAGTCCCTCGCCCACGGGACGAATCGGCAAACGTGGTCGAGGCTTCTCCTGCGGACCACGTGTATCGCGGCCGTCTCGAGGTACCGGTGCACTCCGACCGCTGTACTGACCGGCACGTGCACGCGTATCCGGACTCGTGCCAGCTTCGGCTTCGAGCACCTTGGCGTCAACGCCCGATACTTCAGCAGCGCGCGCGATGTACATCCCTCTTAACAATACATCAGAGCATGCCCTGATTGTTGGCAGCAGGTAGTCGATGGCCCGTCTGCGACGGTGCAGATCGGCAAACCAGCCGCCTCGCTGGAGAATCTGGATCTTTCTGTCAAAGACGTCGATGCTGGCCTCGGATGCGCCTTCAAGTCCCGCCGCTCCACGCTTCTTTACGAAGGTATCAGGATCCTCGCCAGCAGGCAGTGATACAACGCGCACTGAACAGCCCTTACGCAGCAACGCGTCGCCTGCGCGAAAGGTCGCTTTTTGTCCTGCCTTGTCGGAATCGTATAGCAAAAAGACGTTCTTGGTGTAGCGCGTTACAAGACCCGCCTGCTCATCAGTGAGCGCGGTGCCAAGCGGCGCAACGACAGATTCCACACCCGCCTCGGCGAGCCGAATGACGTCAAAGTACCCTTCTACAATGTAGAGACGATCATCGCGTCTTGCACTGAGTTTTGCCTGATTGAGGTTGTAGAGGAGCTGGCCCTTGGCAAAAACGCCCGACTCCGCCGAATTCAGGTATTTCGGCTCCCCACTACCCAGAACGCGGCCCCCAAACCCTGCGTGCCGGCCGCCAAGGTCCAGTATCGGAAAGATGAGCCGATTTCTGAACCGCGGCCTTGGCTCCTCCTCGTCTACCCGCCTGACGAGCAGCCCAGCCTCCAACTGGCGCGCGTCATCGATCCCCAGCGTATTCAAGTGCGCTCGCATGAGTCCGATTTCTCTTGGCGCATAGCCGAGCTCGAACTTTTCCGCTACGGCTCGGTCAAAGCCACGTTGAACCAGGTAGTCTCGCGCGACCTTGCCGCTTTCGTCCTCCCAGAGCATTCGTGAGAAATATTGGGCCGCAGCGGCGTTGGCCCCCCAGAGTGGGAGCCTCGGATCGGGGCCCTCTTGTCGCGGGCCACGCGTTTCGTGCAGTTCGATCCCGCTCTTCTCGGCGACCATCCGCACTGCAGAAGGCCAATCGACCCCAAGCCGCTTTTGCAGGAAGTTGAAAACATCGCCCCCTTCGTGACACACAAAGCAGTAGTACATGCGCTTGCGTGGCGAGACGGAGAAGTTGCGGTGGGTGCCTTGATGAAAGGGGCACGGCCCTCTGAAGTCGGCTCCGGCGCGCTTGAGCTCTACGTACTCGCCGATAACTGCGACAATGTCGGCGGACTCCCGAACGCGTTCGACTTCAACATCTGGAATCACAGGTCCACCACCGTCACGCCAGCTCCACCTTCGTTCCACAATCCCAACCTGAATGCTCGCACCCGCGTGTCCTTGCGGAGCATTTCGCCCACGCGCTCACGTAACGCTCCTGTTCCCTTTCCATGGATGATTCTGAGCGAATGCAGATCAGCCCTGATTGCCGCGTCGATGGCCTGCAGCAAGGGCTCGTCGAGTTCATCGACGCGTTTGCCGCGCAGGTCGATTTCAGTGGCCACGGCAACTTCGGGCAAATCCCCCGTCATTGGCACCACAACAGCGGGTAAGCTCTCGCCTTCCAGCCTGCGAAGCGCGGAACGAGGGTATGCGACTTTGATCGCGCCGAGTGCAACGACAATTTCGTCTTCGCGCACCTCGATCACACGACCCCTGCGTCCTTCGAGTGGAATTACTTCCACATGCTGACCAGCCCGCAACGGGCCCTTATCACCAGGCGGCAGATGCGTTCGCGCGCGGTTGGACTCTTCTCTATCGAGTTGGTCGAGACGTGCATTTTGTCTGATTACCAGCGACTCGACCTTCTGCCTGGCCGCGCGGGCTGCATTGTCTGCTTCAGCTTCGGCACTCTTGCGGAGCTCTCGAATTGTGGCCTCGATCTCATGGCGGGCTTCAAGCAAATAGCGCCTTGCGTCAGCCCGTGACTCTTTTTCAACGGCCCGCTCGCGCGCGCGCAGCTTTTGCTCGCGCTCGGCGAGGCGCTGCGCACGCTGCTGCAGATCTGTTGTCGACTGGGCAACCTCAGCTTCGCGCGAGGCCATATCACGATCGCGTGCTTCGAGGGCCTGCAATAACGCGTTTGCGTCGCGTTCCACCTTTGGAACGCGTTCTTCGGCGCGACTCAGCACGGCTTCGGGGAGCTCGAGCCGGCGTGCGATGCTGAGCCCGTAAGAGCGGCCCGGGATACCCTTAATGAGCCGGTAGGTTGGCGCCAGTGCTATGGAGTCAAACTCCAGCGAAGCGTTCACCACTCCCTTCACTTCGGCGGCCAGGTCTTTTAGCGCTCCCAGGTGTGTAGTCGCAACTGTCATCGAGCCACGAGCCGTAAGAGCCTCGAGTATGGCGCCACCCAACGCTGCACCTTCAAGAGGATCCGTACCTGAGCCCAGTTCGTCAATCACCACGAGCGACGCCTGTGTTGCCGCCCTCAGAATCTCCGCAAGGTTCCGCAGATGTGCACTGAAGGTCGAGAGGCTTGCTTCGATTGATTGTTCATCTCCGATATCGGCAAAGACATCATCGTAGACCGGAATCTCGCTCTCGTGCGCTACAGGTGCCGGGATCCCAGCCTGAACCATCGCAGAAATCAGTGCCAGCGCCTTGAGCAACACAGTCTTGCCACCTGTGTTTGGACCAGAAATCAGGAGCGTGCGCTCGTCTGGTTCCATAGTCAAATCAAAGGGAACGACAGCAACGCCCTGTGACATGAGAAGCGGATGGCGGCCATTGAGGATCCTGAATCCTGTGCCGGGCAGGCGCAGGCGTACCCCCTGACAGTTGTATCGAATGGCGTAGCGTGCACGGGCGCCAAGGGTATCGAGAACGACGAGGGCATCGAGAGCATTGGTCAACTCGGAGGCCAGAGGTCTGAGCGCAGCCGTGAGTGTACCGAGTATTCTGTCAACCTCGTGGAGTTCGGCGGCCTCGAGCTCCCGGATACGGTTGCACGCCTCTATAGCCGCGGGTGGTTCAACAAAGAGCGTCGCACCGGAACCAGAGACGTCGTGTACAAGGCCTCCCACCACCCCACGCGCCTCCCTTCGAACAGGGATGACAAACCGGCCATTGCGCATCGTCACCGACGCGTCGGTCACGCGTTGATGGGGCTCGAGCCGGTTCATCACCCTTTCGAGCAGGGCCACGAGGTCGCTCTGCGCCGATCGGAGTTCGCGGCGAATCTTTCTGAGTTCGTGCGACGCGTCATCCCTTACCTCGCCATTCTCGTCGATCGCCTTGGCAACTGCATCTTCGGAACGCGGCTCGCTGAGGAGCCGGCGCGCAAAAGACTCCAGCGTAGCGCGCGCCACTGCCGGCTGCTTTTCATCGTTTAGTGCGGAGCGCGTAAGACGTGACGAACGCATCAGCTGCGTCACGTCACGCAATTCGGAACCGCTCAGCGTCGTACCTTCGACCTTGAGCCTCGTGAGCGCCGCGCCAACGTCGGGTATTGCCTGCTGTTCCCATCCGGCCTCCGATTCCATCAGCGCTTTCATGGCCGACACTCTGGACAGTTCGGCTTCGGCAATCGCTAATTTGGGAAACGGCGGGAGCTCGCGCACTGCTGCCGCACCCAGCGAACTCGAAGCGTGTCCCGCCACGACGTCGAGTACCTGATCGAATTGAAGGACGCCGAGCGCGTGCGTGTTCATGGAGTCTGCATCAACCTGGCGGCCACGCCATGTGCCTGCCACCCAATACGTGGGCATGCAAATGAAACACCGTCTGCCCTGATGCTGCGTTGGTATTTATCACAGTACGATAACCATCTTCCGCTATTCCTTCCTGGCGCGCGACCTGGGCCGCTGCAAGAAGCACCTCTCCAAGTGCGCCAGCGCTAGTGGCGCTGTCGAGAGATGTCACGTGCACCCGCGGCACCACCAGCACGTGAGTCGGTGCCTGAGCGCTGATGTCTCTAAATGCAACGCAGTGATCATTCTCCATCACAATCGTTGCGGGAATTTCCTTTCTGATGATTTTGCAGAAGAGGCATGACTCAGACATTGCGATCTATCTCCAGAAGTCGGGTTCGGACAACGGCCAGGGCAGAGATTGCTGCGGTCTCCCAGCGCAATGTGCCACCGCCGAGCAAGCCCCTGCTGAAACCATGCTGTTCGAAGAGGTTCATCTCTTCGGGCTCGATTCCGCCTTCAGGACCGACGGCCACAACAAGGGGCTGCTCTCCAACGCCAAGCGCAGTAAGAGGTTCGCCGCTCATGTCGAGGACAACCCTGCTTCCGCCTTGTGGGAGAGCGGCGAGAGTGCGTTCAAGGGTGGACTCGGGGAACATCGAAGGGAGATATGCACCGCTGGATTGTTCGAGGGCTGATGACATGCGCGCCTTGACGCGTGCATTGAAAGTTGGTCCTTCGCCCCGTGGCTTAACGCTTCGCGATCGCTTGAACAGGACAGGTCTCCAGCTTGTCAGCGCAAGCTCCACTGACTTTTCCGCGAGCCAGAGCGTGCGGTCGCGGTCTGCGATCGGCAGAATGAGGTGAACTGGCGGAGGTGGAGGAGCAACGGAGACGCTTTCGAGTTCAACGACGGTTGACGGTGCCAGGCGAACGATTGTTCCCACGGCGCGGTGGCCCTGTCCGTCGAGGAGAGCGAGACGGGCACCGACTCCCATGCGGCGCACTCGGATGTGCTTTGCAACCGCGTCACCTAACGACAGAGAACCGCCGGGCAGGAGCGGTTCGTCGGCCACGAGGAACGAGGCTAGCGCGTCGCGACCGTTATGCTCCACCAGGCGTCCTCCACGTCTTCATCGATGATATTCCAGCCATCAGCAGAGAGTGCTTCGAGCATGGCCGGCTGTTCTTCGACAAGAATGCCGGCCATGATCGCATGCCCACCCCGCCCTTCGTCGCGAAGGGCCTTACGCATCGATGGCAGAAGTTCAACCAGAACTGACGACAGGATGTTAGCCACTATCAGGTCTACGGGAGCAACGAGCGGTAACAGTACGTTAGCGTCGCCTTCAAAAACATTCACTACTCCTTCCACGCCATTGGCGCGAACGTTGAATTCGGCATTCGCTATGGCATCGTGATCGTACTCGACTGCAAAGACTGATGATGCGCCAAGTTTGGCCGCGACGATAGACAGAACGGCGCTGCCGGCACCGAGGTCCGCCACCACCAGCCCGGGGGACATCTGCCGCTGCAGTAGCCGGATCGCCCCTCTCGTGGTAGGGTGATCTCCGGTGCCAAAAGCCATCTCAGGCTCGATCACGACAGTTCGCGCGGGATCAAGCCCTTCGGCTAGCCAGGGCGGCGCTACGGTGACTGAGCCCAGATCGTGGGCGTGGAGCTTGTCACGCCAGGCTACACTCCAGTCAATGGGCTCGCTCGCCCCAAGATGCAGGGTTGCTCCGGGGGCAGCGTTGCGAAGCGCCTGCACAATCGCATCCACGTCAGCGCTTTCGGGAAAGTGCGTTACGAGGTCGTCCCCATCCTCATGGACTCCCTGAGCCCCCGCTGCAAAGAGCACTGCCAGTACTTCCTCGCGACCGCCGTTGGCGCCTGGGCGGATGCGGAGCGAAGTCCAGCTCACGCGCCCAGCGCCTCCTTCATTTTCGACCAGAAGCCCTTTGACCTTGCCTGCTCGGGAGGCGCCTGCTGCAGCGAGAGCAGCTGTTCCAGAAGCTCTTCTTCTTCGCGTGAGACGCGGTCGGGTGTCCACAACTGCACCCGAACATGAAGGTCACCGCTACCCGACGAGTTGACGCGCGGAAGCCCACGACCCCGGAGGTGCACAACCTGTCCGCTCTGCGTGCCGGCAGGAATCCTGACCGACACCCGGCCCGCCACGGTAGGAACGTCGATGTCCGAGCCCAGAACTAACTGCGGATAGGAGACAAGGACTTCTGTGTAAAGATCTTCTCCATCGCGTTCGAACCTCGGGTCGTCTGCCACGTCAAAGACCACGAGCACGTCGCCACGAGGGCCACCTCGCGGGCCCGCGTTCCCCAGCCCCCGCAGCGTCATGTACTGTCCTGACGACACGCCGGCCGGTATCTGAACAGGAATGGTGTGCTCACCGCGACCGCGCCCCTCGCCACGGCACTTCTTGCAGGGGGAACTGATGACGACTCCTTCTCCCGAGCAGGTGGGACACGGCACAACGGACACAAACTGTCCAAAGAAGGATCGTTGGGCTCTGCGCACCTCTCCGCTCCCGGAACAGGTCTGGCAGGTCTCGGGCTTGGTTCCCGGCTCCGCCCCTGTTCCGCCGCATTTGTCGCATGGATCCAGGAGCTTTACGGTAAACGTTTTTGTGACACCGGTTGAGACCTCTGCCAGCGAAAGCTCGACGGTGATCTTTACGTCCTGACCTGCCCTCGGACCTCCACGGCGCTGGCTGGCCTGAAAGAAGTCCCCAAAGCCGCTGAATCCACCAAAGTCGCGCATGAAGATGTTGAGCGCCTCTGAGAGATCCACGTGATGGAACCCGCCAGCGCCAGCTCCGCGCAGACCGGCCTCGCCGTAGCGATTGTACGCCGCTCGCTTCTCAGGATCCCGTAGTACGTCGTACGCCTCGGTGATCTCCTTGAACTTCTCCTCCGCGTCTCTTGAGCCGGAATTGCGATCCGGATGCCACTTGGTAGCAAGCCTTCTGTAGGCTTGTTTGATCTCGTCGTCCGTCGCTTCGCGCGCTACGCCCAGCACCTGATAAAAGTCGGCCATTCTCTTTCCTACTGCAGGATATCGGAAACCAGCACAGAGGTGTGACCCACCAGGGCAATCACCTTTTCATAGGGCATGCGGGTCGGACCAATCACACCTATCACGCCGGAGAGCGCCCCCGCCCGGTACTCGGCGGTGACGATTGTAAACTGCTCCAGCCGGGGATCCGAATGCTCATTGCCAATCGTAATCGAGATACCGGGCGACGTCATGCGTTCGCGCAGCAACTGCGCCAGATGGGCTCGCGTTTCGGTCAACTCCAGGAGTCGGCGCATCCCCGTACCCGTGGCAAACTCGGGCTGCTCGGCCAAAAGCGAAGTCTGCCCCAACATGACCCGATCTTCGCTGTCTCCAACCGGCAAGTCAAAGAGCGCGTCGCGCTCCTGGACAAACACGTTGAGCAGTTCGTGCACCCCCTGGGTGGACGACGTGTCGCGCAGCCTGACGCCTAACGAGGCTCTGATCTCGCGCAACGAAAGCCCCGAGAGCCGTTCGTTGAGCACGAGCGTCACCTCGGCCAGCGCTGTCTCGGCGATCTGCCCGGGAACCTCCACAAAAATCGTTCGCACCGCACCACGCTCCAGCGTCAACACGAGCAGGAGGCGCGCATCCGAAACGCGAATCAGTTCCAGACGCTGCAACACGTTGTCTTCGATTCGGGGACCTAAAGCCAGACCCAGCTCCTGCGTCACCACCGAAAGACTCTGCGCCGCCCTGCGGAGGATTGTCTCGATTGCCGAAGACCCCTCACCAGCCAGGTCCTCGTTGATGCGATCTGTCTCCACACGAGGTAACCCGCCGGCTCGCATTAAGGAATCGACGTAGAGACGATACGCGCTGTCGGTTGGGACGCGACCGGCGGAGGTATGGGGATGGTACAAGTACCCCTTGTCCTCGAGGTCGCTCATGGTGTTTCGGATGGTCGCGGGAGAGACCCCGAGTCCGAACCTCCGAGAGATGGTTCGCGACCCGGCCGGCTCTGCGGTCTCGACGTACCGCTGGATCACAGCTTCAAGTACCCGCCGCTCGCGTTCCGAAAGTTCGGGGAGCGCCATAAGTCCAAAGCTAGTAACGACTTCGATGCTCAGTCAAGGCGGCCGCAAGGGCGTCTAGCCGTAGCCAGCCGTCTGGTGAAAGGACGAGCCGCCCGGCCTTGAGGTCAGCCCATCCGGCTGCCTCCCACGCCGACACCAAAAGCTCGTCCGACGACTCTATGGGTACCCCGCTTTTTGTGCGAAGACCCAGGTAGAGCCTCTCGAGTGCGCGCTGCTCCGCTGTGAGGCTTTCACTCCCGGCCAACGGGTCCTCACCGCTGGCCACACGCTGGCTCCAGTCCACAAACTCGCGCGCATTCCAGCGACGTACCAAACCGTCAAAACCATGCGCCGAAGGACCCAGGCCAAGGTAGGAAACACCCGTCCAATACGCGGAATTGTGAACTGCGCGCCGTTCTGGCAATGCATAGTTTGACACTTCGTAGTGTTCAAAGCCGGCGCCCGAGAGCCGGTCGTGCACGAGCCTGAACTCACTGGCAAATGCTGCGTCATCCACTCCTGACGTCTGCCCACGAGCCAGCCAACGCTGGAGCGGCGTGCCCTGTTCCACCGTCAGGCCATACGCCGAGATATGTGGCGGCCGCAGCTTTAGCGCCTGATCGATGTCGGACTCGAGATTCCTCCCCAATTCCGCTGGCAGCGCATAGATGAGGTCCAGCGACCAGTTGGCTATTCCCTCGTCCACTAGTATACGGGCAGCTCGGCGCGCGGCGTCAGCGTCGTGTGTCCGATGCATCCACTCCAGAACCCGTGGCGAGAAGCTTTGCACGCCTAACGACACGCGATTGACGCCTGCCTCGCGCCAGCGTTGCACGGCCTCGGGACTCACATCGTCTGGATTCGCCTCGATGGTTACTTCGGCGTCGGGCTCCAACTCGAAAACGTCGAGCAAAGCCAAGAGCATAGCAGCAACTCCTTCCCCGCCAAGCCGTGAAGGGGTCCCACCGCCTAAATAGAGCGACCCCAGTCTGGCGCTAACACCGTCCAAACCACGGACTGCTATCTCCTTGCGAACCCCATCGATAAAGTCCTCAACGGGCACGCGTGATCTCACCGCGATGGCAAAATCGCAGTAGGAGCAGCGCCTGGCGCAGAAGGGTACGTGGAGATAGAGGTGTTTCAAAGAGCGACGATGACGACGATGACGACGATGACGACGATGACGACGATGACGACGATGACGACGAACTACTAATCAAAGATAAAAGCCCCCGTCGACATTCACGGGCTAAGACACGATCGCGCCAGCTGAAACACGAGGCGCAGAGCGGTCGGAGATCGCTGGCGCGTTACAGAGCTCTCGCGAGTCCCGATGAATCGACGGTAACTCTGCCGAGCACAGCGAGCGATGCCAATGCGGCGGCAGTTTCCCTGGCTGAGAGACCCGTGAATCCCATGAGTTCATCCGGCATCCTGGGCCCATTGGCGAGCACTTCCAGCATCCTGGCTTCTGCAGGCCCCATTATAGATAAATCCGCCACGCGGCTGGGTGGTTCCAGTTCTGCCTTGCGTTGCAGAGTGCGCCCCCGCACGGTGAGGGCGACGAGTCCCATTACATCGTCCGCCGAAGTAACAACGTGCGTGTTGTAGCGCAAGAGCGAGTTAGTCCCTGCCGATGACGGGTGGTCTATCGGACCGGGTACCGTTCCCACAACCCTGCCAGCGTTGGCTGCAGCCTGCGCAGTAATGAGAGCTCCGGATCTGGCACTTGCTTCGACAACCACGAGCACGTCAGCGAGCGCAGCTATCAGGCGGTTGCGTGTCGGGAATGAACCGGGATGCGCGCGAGCTCCCGGCAACAGTTCAGAGACGAGCAAACCAGTGGCCTCTATCCTCTTGTAGATCCACTCGTTTTCCCGCGGATATGGCACGTCCACGCCAGTTCCCAGCACTGCTATCGTGCGGCCCGCGCTATCAAGCGTTTGTGTGTGCGCTGCCGCGTCTATTCCAAGCGCCAGGCCGCTTATGACAACCAGCCCATTGCGAGCCAGTTCAGGCACTATGCTTGACGTGACGCGAAGCCCGTACTGCGTGGCGGCTCGCGAGCCCACGATGCCGACCGATGGTCGCTTTAGGTTCCCTACATCTCCCAGGCAGAACAAAACCGGAGGTGGATCTTCTAACGACTCGAATGACTCGGCGGGATAATCCGGATCGTTATAACACACCACGTTGATGCCACGCTCTTGTGCCATCTCCCAGATCCGCTCCGCCCTCTCCTCTGCAACCCTGAGATCACCAGAAGAAAGGGCGTTCAAAGCCTCCCTGGCGTTACCAGAAGCGCTGACCAGGCGCTTGAATCCAATTGCGCCCAAGCCTTTGACGCAACGGAGTATTAGCGAGGCGGGTACTTTGCCCTTTTCTACAGCGTGATCTCCCAGTCGCCGCCGCGAGTTTCAACTCGCGCCTCCTCCAGCTTGCGAAGGCGAAGCAGTTCCGACCACCACGCCGATAGAAGTTCATCCAGGCCAGTGCGAGCAGCAGCACTGATGGCGAACCTGCCAAACGCGCCTTCGGCCCTGATGTCCGGTACGAACTCTTCGCCCAGAAGATCGAGTTTGGTAAAAACGACACAGAAAGGCTTCTCGGCCAATTCCTGTGAATACGCCGCGACTTCGAGTCGCAGTTTGTCGAACTCCTCCTGCCAGTCCATGGAATCGATCGGGATGAGGAAGGCAAGAATCCTCGTGCGCTCGATATGTCGCAGGAACCTGATGCCCAGTCCCTTTCCCTCGTGGGCACCTTCGATGATGCCCGGTAGATCAGCGACGACAAACGTTCTGTGATCACTTAGTGGAACGACGCCGAGGTTGGGAGCGAGGGTTGTAAAGGGATAGTCGGCGATTTTGGGGCGTGCCGCGGAGATGACGGAGAGCAGCGTTGACTTGCCGGCGTTAGGCTGACCTACCAGCCCCACGTCTGCAATGAGCTTGAGTTCCAGCTCGACGGTTTTTGCCTCTCCTTCTTCGCCCGGCTGCCACTCTCGCGGGGACTGATGCGTTGCGGTGACAAAGAATGCGTTGCCGCGCCCGCCACGGCCGCCCTTTGCAATCACCAGCTCATCCCCATGCGCAAACACTTCACCCAGGAGTTCGTTGCTGTCCATGTTTCGCGCGACGGTCCCGGGTGGTACAGGAAGAATCAGATCTTCACCGGAGCGGCCGGTTCTGTTGCTGCCCTGACCGTGCTCACCTCGTTCCGCTGCCCAGGAGTCGCGATAGGTGTAGTCCAGCAGCGTGGTGAGATTGCGGTCTGCCCTGAGGATGACGCTGCCTCCTCTGCCACCGTCTCCGCCATCGGGGCCACCCATTGGTACAAACTTCTCGCGCCGGAACGAGGTCGCCCCCGATCCACCGGTGCCAGCGGTGATCTTGACTACTACGCGATCAATGAACATTGCCGGAGTTGAGACGAGCAAGCAGGAGGCGGAAGCGCTCCATGTTATCTGGCGGGATGAGGTCGGCCAGGGCGTCGAAGACGGCGTACAGCTCTTCTCTTGTAGACCCCGTATGGAGCGCGCCGTGCAAATGGGAGTGAAGCTGCCTGTCCTGTGCGGCAGCCGCGCAGGCGGCAACTATGCAAAGCTCACGCCGGCGAAGATCCAGCTGCTCGCGCGAGAGAACCTTGCCGTAGCCCTCCACAATCATCCAGGCATCCAGCGCAGGATGAAGTTCACGGATATTGTTCCGAAGCCTTTCGTAAAACCTGCCGTAGACAATTGCGCACGTTTCTTCGCCGCGTCTCGCCCAGCTCGCTGCGTCATCAAAGCGCTCACCCTCGTCTGAAGATGGCGCTTTGACTCCGGATATTCGTCTCCACTCGCGCGCGGCATTTAGTGCTCGCGGGAAACCGGCAAAGAGGTACGACTGGAGTATCACTTCTTCCACCCACGGTGTGCGTACTAGAGATTGGGCCTTTACCAGGCAACGCCGCACGATGCTCTCGTCGCAAGCCGCAATTGCGGCAGCCAAACGGACGAGAGCAACGTGTTCGCCATCGAGCAACGCAATAGTAGGTGGGGCCGTCTCTGGGGGCGACATCATTTCATTTCAACTTGAATCATTTGATTGCAATCAGGCGTCGATCACCCGGACTTCGCCCACCATTTCGCCGCGAGTGCTTCGAACACGCGTCCGTGCAAAGTCCTGAAGCCTGGGCGGAAGCGGGTCTGGGAAGGCGCCCAGCAACTGCAACACCCTCAACACCGCAGGATACTGAGCCCGACTCGCGCCGTCTTCGACTTTGATCGTTGCGCCAATCCCCTGTTCGAGAAGGGCCATGCAATGGATCCCTTCGGCACCTACCTTGGTGATCACTCGACCGGCAGATTCCTCGACAACCAGAGAGTCGAAACGATCTGAACCGCCGTAGATCGTTGGTCGCGTTCGAATGGCTCGTGCAATTCTGGCCGGTATCTCGTCACCGCGAGTGGCAGCCGCGGCAAGCATCGCGTAGGCCCGCGACATGTGGGCAAGTGGCAACCCAAAAACCACCACACCACAGCCGTCTACCGCTCGTTCGATGTTGTCGGGCGGTACCCCCGTCCATCTCGCCACCGAATCCAGAACCGCATTCTGGACGGGGTGCCCATCCTGCTCGTAGCCTTGAATGCTCCAGCCAGAGACATGGGCACGGGCCAGCATGGCTGCATGTTTACCGGAACAGTTGTTGTGAAGCCGTGTGGGAGGGAGGCCCGACTCGCGCACCATGCGAGCACCTCGCCGAGAGAGCGGCTCGTGCGGTCCACAGGCCAGGTCGCCTTCTTCAAGTTCGAGCGATTCGAGCATATGGGACGCAACGGCGAGATGCTCCGGCTCTCCCCCATGTGAGGCGCAGGAAAGGGCAAGTTCATCATCGCCCCAGACCAATTCGTCAAAGCCCCCCGTCTCGAGAAAGGGCATCACCTGAAATGGTTTGGCGCACGATCGCCAGGGCGACTGCATGAATGGGTCACGGGCAGCGGCAATGAGGCCCGAAGTTGCCTCCCAAACAGCTGCATGCACCCGATGTCGGGACTCGATAGTCTGGCCCCGCGAAACTACGACGTCTAACTGGTACGTTTGCATGGCTTTGGGAAGATAACGATCAACTGTCGCGGGAGGACGAGTGGAAGTGACTTTCTTGACGCGGGACGGGGCCGTTGCCCCGGACGGCCCATCCGGCGAGCTTCATCCGCCATGAAAGCTCCATCGAACAGAATCAGCCGCAGCCGGTTGAGCGAGATCCTGGCGGCCTTCGGCTCGCGACGGATAGCAGTCGTGGGAGATGCCATGTTGGATGTGTATCTGCAGGGAGACGTGGATCGCATCTCTCCAGAGGCCCCGGTGCCGGTGGTAAGAGTCAAGGAACGGCGCTTTGCCCTTGGTGGAGCCGCAAACGTTGCTCAGAATGCTGCCGCATCCGGTGCTACAGCTGTGCTCGTTGCGGTTGCTGGGGAGGACGCGGCGGGCGAAAAGCTCCGTGAAATGCTTCGAGCGATCAGCACTTCGGACTCCGCCATTCTTCCGGTCACTCGGCCCACTACTACCAAGACGCGAATTCTGGCGCGCTCTCAGCAGGTCGTGCGCTTTGATGAAGAAGACGATAGTGATCTGGACGAAAGTGCCATCGATGGAATTGGGCGGATACTCGAAGATGTTGTCGCCAGCTCGGATGCGCTCATACTCGAGGACTACAACAAGGGAGTGCTGGTACCAGCGGTTATCGAGCGCGCCATGCAACTCGCGCGAGCCAGAGGCATTCCGATTGTTGTCGATCCCAAGTATCGCAACTTTTTTGCGTACCGAGGGGCAACAATCTTCAAGCCCAACCGTCGCGAGATGGAGTCCGCGTTAGGCGCCCAAATGCGATTGGAGGACTCAGACACGTTGCCAAAAAGCCTGGAGCGCCTTGGCGCCGAGCACCTCCTGCTGACGCTGGGTGAACGCGGAATGGCGCTGATTTCGAGTGACGGTTCGGTGGAACAGATTCCCACCACAGCGCGCGAGGTTTACGATGTGGTTGGTGCAGGAGACACGGTGACGGCATACCTTGCAGCTTCGCTGAGTGTCGGGGCCACGGCGCTGGAAGCGGCCATGGTGGCGAACCTTGCCGCAGGAGTCGAGGTGGGCAAGTTGGGTGCAGCTACTGTTTCGCCGGCCGAAATCGAGGACGCCTGGGAGCACTCGTATGGCGGCTGAGGACCGGGTAGAACTTTGCCGGTCGTCCCAGCACGATATACAGGTTATTTTTGATGGAAGGGCCCTTAGCTCAGCCGGTTAGAGCAGCGGACTCATAATCCGACGGTCGCAGGTTCGAATCCTGCAGGGCCCATTTACAAACTTTCTGTAGCGTCATGTAGTTCGGGTAGAGGCTACCAGCGAGACGCCTCGCCGGTTAGTCTTCCCCACCTTGCTTTACGAAAGGTCGCGTAGCTCAGCTGGTTAGAGCGCTGGTCTCACATACCAGAGGTCCGGGGTTCGAGTCCCTGCGCGACCACTTTTTTTTGAGGGTGAACGTTGCACGGTGGCGATGGGTTGAAGAGCGTTGCCCTCCGCTCCCTCATCGCGCCTCTTGAGCGATGTCCGCGTCCACCATCATGCGCACGAGCTGGTCAAAGCTCACCCTGGGTTCCCAGCCCAGCTGCGTTCGGGCTTTCGTGGCGTCACCCAGAAGGTGGTCGACCTCTGAGGGCCGCAGGTAGCGTTCGTCCAGACGGATGTAGCGTTCCCAGTCCAGATTTGCGTATCCGAACGCGGCCTCGACAAAATCCCGGACGCTATGTGATTCTCCCGTGGCCACGACGTAATCATCGGGCGACTCGTGGTTGAGCATGCGCCACATGGCGTCCACATAATCTCCGGCAAAACCCCAATCACGCCGAGCATCAAGATTGCCGAGTGTCAAGTGATCCGTTTTGCCTGCGACGATGCGCGCCACCCCCAGTGATATCTTGCGCGTGACGAACGATTCACCGCGCCTCGGGCTTTCGTGATTGAAGAGGATTCCATTGGCCACGAACATTCCGAAAGCTTCCCTGTGGTTCACTCCATGCCAGTGCGCGGCAAGCTTGCTGACGGCATAGGGACTGCGCGGATGAAACGTTGTGGCTTCGCTCTGCGGCGGCGGAGCCGCTCCAAACATTTCCGAAGAACCAGCCTGGTAAAACCTCACGGCTCGTCCGGTGCGCGAAATGTGTTCGCGCACGGCTTCGAGCAGCCTCAGCGTCCCCGTTGCGACAATGTCGGCTGTGTACTCCGGTTGATCGAAGGACACTCTAACGTGTGATTGCGCCGCCAGGTTGTAGACCTCGTCTGGAACGACGCCTTCTACTACACGTCTGAGCGAGCTGCCGTCTGCCAGGTCACCATAGTGGAGGTGAAAGCGTGTGGAAAGCGCGGGGTCAAGGCTGATGTGATCGATGCGCGACCTATTGAAGGTCGACGCTCGCCTTACGAGTCCATGCACCTCGTAACCCTTTTCGAGCAGAAGCTCAGTAAGGTACGAGCCGTCCTGCCCGGTTATTCCGGTAATGAGGGCTTTCTTCATAGGGGAAGATTAATACTAAAGCTGCGAAAGCTCACGAGGCAGAAGCGGAACCCGGTGCAACCACGAGGGCACCCTGACGCGAGACGCGCGCGAGGGTGGCTGCGTCGAGTCTGGCCGTTACGTAGGTGGCGTCTTCGCCGTGCCGCACGTCCAGCACTTCGCCAGAACGATGCAGTTCGGCGAGCAGTCGGCCATCACCGTGCTCGACCCGCAGTTTGACCATTGGGGTGTGAGCGCGAGCACGTTGGAGAAGGGCGGCGCGCAATGGGGCGATTCCGTCGTCGCCCTGCACGGCCGATACAAGCACGTTGTTGGGAAAGAGGTAGCCCGCGCGCTGACGCAGTGCCTCTCTCTCTTCGTTCGACAACTGATCGGTCTTGTTGAATACGTATAGCGTGTCGCGTCCCTGGGCGCCTAGCTCGGTCAGCACTTCATCGACAACATCGCGCTGCTCTTCCCAGAAGGGGTGCGAAGCATCGATCACGTGGAGCAGGAGATCTGCTTCGAGCACTTCTTCAAGCGTAGCTCTGAATGAAGCGACGAGATGGTGCGGCAGCTTCCGGATGAACCCAACGGTGTCCGTGACCACTATCCTTTGCTGATCCGAGAGCGCTACTTCGCGCGTCAGCGGATCGAGCGTTGCGAAGAGACGATCTTCTACAAAGACCTCTTTGTCGTGCGAAAGCGCGCGAAGTACAGTGGATTTTCCCGCGTTTGTGTACCCCACGAGGGCCGCCCGAAAGACACTGCGGCGACCCTGGCGCTGCACGGCCCGCGCGCGCTGTACGTCGCCCAGTCGCTCTTTCAGAAGCCGGATGCGATGTCCAATGAGTCTCCGGTCGGTTTCGAGCTGAGTTTCACCGGGGCCTCGCATACCGATTCCACCGCGCGTCTTTTCGAGGTGGGTCCACATTCGCGTCAACCTCGGCAGCATGTATTCGAGCTGTGCGAGTTCGACCTGAAGTCTGGCTTCGCTCGTTCGGGCACGCGTCGCAAAAATATCCAGAATCAACTCGGCGCGATCCATGACGCGGATGCCAGTAGCGTCTTCGATGTTCTTTCCCTGCGACGGAGAGAGCTCGTCGTCAAAGATGATAAGGGACGCGTTGAGTTCGCCCGCCAGTTTTTGCAGTTCCTCGAGCTTTCCCGAACCCAGGTAGGTGGCAGGGTTGGGTTTGTCGATCTGCTGCGTTAGACGACCGGCAACAACGGCGCCAGCGGTGTCGGCCAGGCGCTCCAGTTCTTCGAGATGCTCGTCCACGTGATGGCGCGCGCTCGTACCCTTGCGCGGCGCACCAACCAGAATTGCGCGCTCGACCGGTGGAGCCAGTGAAATGAGTTCGCGAGTAATGGTGCTATGCCGTAGAAATGGCTCCGCCCCAGAAGTGGCAGACGCCTATTGTGATCGGCCACTAAGAGTTGAAAACCTGCCCTTCTGATCGTAGGGTCTGGTCATGCTCCCAAGTGGCGTACCGAAAGTTATGTCCCCCAGGACGCGATATTCAACGGACCCTGTGTTCATGAGCTGTCGTCCCGCGTTTCCGATTCCAGCGTAAGTAAAGCTCAACGGGAGGACGATCGTGCTGGTGTCCCCCTTTTCGACCTGGAAACGCGAGTTGTATTCCCCGTCCCCAAAACGTACCGAGTCTATCATGATCGTATACGTAAGCCTGGAACCGTCGAGCCGGTATCCATTGGGATTATAGACTCCCAGTTCCACCTCCAACGACCCACCGGTGATGCCAAATCCTGTGATGCGGGCGTTACGGAAAGTAACCACTGGTTCCAGAAAGTCGCGACGTGCAAGCGCACATGATGTCAGCGCCAGAGCCGCAAGCCCAACCAGCAACATTCGTCGTCGCATGTCAATCCTGCTCCTTTCTCAGATCATCCATGTCTGCCAACTCACCCGTGGACCGGCGCTTGAGATCAGCCCACCACTGCAATCGCTTGGCAATATCCTTCTCGAATCCAAAGGGCCCGGGCTCATACAGCGTGCGATCTCTGATAGCATCGGGTAGGTACTCCTGAGGTATGTACCCCTCAGGGACAGAGTGCGCATACTGGTACCCTTTCCCATAACCTAGTTCCTTCATCAGCTTTGTCGGCGCGTTCCGGATGTGGAGGGGAACGGGTTCGGCAGGATATTCTCGCGCAAGCTCCAGGGCCGCCCCCCAGGCCTCGTAAACCCTGTTGGACTTTGGCGCCGTCGCGAGATACACGGCGGCTTCCGCAATCGCGAGCTCCCCTTCGGGTGAACCGAGTGCGTGATAGGTATCACGGGCCGCAAGAGCCATAGGCAGCGCCTGTGGATCCGCCAACCCAATATCTTCTGCGGCAAAACGTACTGTGCGCCTCGCAATGTACATGGGGTCTTCACCGCCAATGATCATCCGCGCCAACCAGTAAAGGGCACCCTGAGGATCCGAGCCGCGCAACGCTTTGTGGTAAGCCGAGATGAGGTTGAAGTGTTCTTCGCCACTCTTGTCGTAGCGTGCGGCACGCAGCTGCATCGCTTCTCGCAGCACGTCGACAGTAACCTTCCCGCCCTTGCCTACAAATGCGGCGCCAGCCTCGAGGACATTGAGCGCTCGCCTGGCATCGCCGTCCGCTTCTCTCGCCAGCCATTCAATGGCATCATCGTCGACAACGAGATCAAACTCTCCCAATCCTCGTTGAGCATCGCTCAGTGCGCGCCGCAGGAGAGCGGCCAGGTCCAGTGGTTCGAGTGGCCGCAGAACAAATACTCTGGTTCGCGACAGCAGCGCACCGTTGAGCTCGAACGACGGATTCTCGGTTGTTGCCCCTACGAGAGTCACGATTCCGGACTCTACAGCCGGGAGAAAGGCATCCTGCTGCGCACGATTGAAGCGATGGATCTCATCAACGAAAAGAATCGTGCGTCTCCCCATTTCGAGTCGTTCGCGCGCCTCGGCGATGATCTCGCGTACCCGTGGTACTCCTTCGGTCACAGCCGAAAAAGGAACGAATTCACGATCTGCATAGTGAGCCAGGAGGAGCCCAAGCGTAGTCTTGCCTGTTCCCGGTGGCCCCCAGAAAATCATGGACGAAAGGCTACCCTTTTCGATCGCTTCGCGGAGAGGCTTTCGTGTTCCGATGAGGTGCTGCTGGCCCACAAACTCGTCGAGAGTGGCCGGTCGCATCCGCGCTGCCAGCGGCAGGGCCCCCGATTCATCTGAAAACAGTGAGGGAGAGGGAGTGCTCTTCTTTCTTGCCGGCATTGCGCTACCTAAGTCTCCGCAACTTTAACCTGAGTCATCCGTAAACGCTCGACAATGAGCCTGAGTGCTCTCTCGGCCTCAAGCGACGCAGCAAACTCTCCCATCTGAAGCTTCCAGCTCCGTGGTCTCAAACCATTGACTCTGCGCAGTCCCTTGCCCTGCAAGAGATACAACCAGCGATCGGTTACCGCATAAATGAAGAGTTCGAGATTT
>CAZYTS010000040.1:21075-22678 GCA_964649855.1 uncultured Gemmatimonadaceae bacterium | reverse complement strand
ACGCGTCCCACGCGGCGATACCATCGGAGAAATAGAACACAGGGTAACGACGCCTACCACTTGTGGGCGAGTCGTATCCAGGTGGAAGTAGTACCCGGACGCTGCGGGTATTCTCGAATATCTGACTTCGCAGTGTGAGCGTGTGCTCCGTTGGTTCCTGTGTATTCGCAAACGGACCGGTGATGACGGATAGCATCGAACCGAGCAAAATGTACCTTAAGAATGTCATCGTGACACCACTCGTGTAGTTAGTCCAACGGGACTTGATCTGCAGATGGGGCGCTGCAGTATGTAGTCAAGTCTCAAACGTACCGTGCGATACTTATCGCGGCTAATCCGCGCCGAGTAGGGAAATGAAGCCACAACTACCACGCCGCGAAGGCGCCCGTGATGTGCCGCAATTTGTAGGCGTTGGGATAAGGAGAAGGCGTGTCCAAGCGTCGTTGCCATGCGTAAGGTCGGCCAAGATTGCTGACCATCAGAATCCCGACGTGTTGCGACAATGACTGCGCCCTGCCGCGTACTTGAAAGGTCGATTCGCGAGGGGTCCGGCTGGTGCAGCAAGGAAACGCTAGGCCACCCTTCCGGATCGTTTCATCCGAATAGTCACGGAGACGCCGAGTCGCGCGAGCATGTCGACTAAAGTATCGATGCTAAAGAGTTCGACGCGTCCTCGCACAAGATCACTGACGCGAGGCTGAGATACACCGAGGAGTTTGGCGGCCTTGGCCTGCGTCAATCCACGCTCCTTGAGGAGATCCTCGATCTGGATCATTAGATCCGAGCGGACGAGGAGGTGGGCAGCCTCTTCAGGGGGGAAACCCGAATCGGCGAATACGTTGCCAGAAGAGCGGTGGATTCTCTCCTCTTTGGCGCGCCTAATGCGTTTGGCTATCATTGCTATTCCTCCTTCCTGCTTCGCTGAATTAGCGCCAGGCGTTGACGTGCAATCTCGAGATCGAGCGCGGATGTTTTCTGCGTCTTCTTCTGAAACACGTGCAGCACATAGACTGCCTCGGCATATTTCGCGACGTACATCATCCGAAACGCACCTCGCAGGCGAACGCGGATCTCGATCACACCAGGCCCGACGGTTTTGAGCGGCTTCCAGTCGCGCGGCAGCTTCCCTCGCTGAACGCGACGGAGGTCAAAGCCGAGTTCCCGCCGTACCTCGGGTGGCAGCGCTCGCTGATCGTCTAGCGACGACCCAACCCATCGCACATCCTTGTCCACGGGACGGAGTATACAAGATTATGTATAGCCAATCAAGCGGCATCCGTCCGGCGTCCTACCCTGCTGGGGGACAGAGGAGTAGAGTAACCCAGACCTAGACGGGAAAGGGATACCGGCTCTTTGGATGTCCACATCCGCATGCTCCGCAAATGCAGACAAGCCATTTGCACCGGCCACAAGCGTAATCTTCGGGAGGTGGCGCTTTCGACACGGGCGAAGTGCGAGCCTGGGGTGCTCACATAGGCTCCATCCCGAGCGACAAACTACGCGACCGTCACATCAAATCGATTCGCGGAGGATGAAGCGTGTCATTGTGTGAGTAGATGCCCGATTCTCGTATTATCGAACTTTGGCCATTCTCTGGGGAACT
>CAZYTS010000040.1:6381-21065 GCA_964649855.1 uncultured Gemmatimonadaceae bacterium | reverse complement strand
GCACAAAACCCACCGACATGAACACTTGAAGAGTTGGGTAATCAACGCGCCCGTCACGATGGTATTCTTGCAGGTCGGTAGAGATCAACCAACTCGATGCGATCGATCGCGCTGACCAGGCGAGCCAAGATATATCCATCAATCTCCGTGGATCAACGGATCCTCGCCTTTCAGCCTGAACAGCCGCCAGCAACCTACGCCGCCAAGAACTCCAACCTCGCCCGAGGCACGCGGCCCATCGCCTCCAAACGAGCAAAAAACTCCGTCAATCCCGCCAGATACTCAATCCCCAGACCGTAGTCCAAACCCTCAAAATACCGGCGGCAAGCCTCCACCGATATCCCAGTCTGAGATGCCGCCTGGAACGACAACTCCTCCAGATGCTCCAAACCCCAATCACGCGACGTCAACAACGCGGCATGCGCGCCTAACGACTGGGTGTGAACTCCGTGCCGCCGCGCTACCCAGACGGCAAACACAAACGGCAAACCGGTCCAGAGTTTCCACTCTGACCCCAAATCGTACACATACTCGTAAGGCTTGATCACCGAGGCAGAAGGAGACCCCAACAACAAGGCAGCATCACCGATTACCAGCCGAGCATCGTGCTCGTCAGCCGCAAATCGCTCCACATCGGACATCTCGGCGTCACCAGGCACAAACTCGGGACGCACGCGCCAGACGTGCTCAAACAAAAGCTCCAACAGCGCCACGCTCGTCATCGACGAACGCGACACCATCACCCTCCTGCCCCCGAGCTCAGCGGCAGGCCTGCGGGAGAACAACAACACCGACCTCACGGGACCATCGCACGAAATCGCCAGCTCCGGCAACAACAGGTAATCGCGCGAGCTCCGCGCGTACTCCACAGCCGAAACGACCGAGACGTCCAACTCGCCGCGCGCCATAAGATCGTTGAGCGCAGTCGGAACCCCCGTTACCAGCTCGCCCTTGAGCGGTACGAGTCCCCTGTCGATCGCTCCGTAAACGGGAAAACAGTTGACGTACGGAATCCTGCCGATGCGCACCTTCAGGCCGCCTCGGCTTCGAACTCGGGGAACTGGCGAACGACGTTGTAAAAGGAATCGCGCTCCGCCGGTATCCGACGCGCTCCCCGGATCAACTTAAGGATGTCATCCAGCGACATACCCTGAGGCGTAGTGGCACCTACAGCGTGATAGATCTTCTCGCGCACAACCGTGCCCTCGAGATCGTTAACACCAAAGGTCAGCGCCGTCTGCGACAGCGCCGATGTCACCATGATCCAGTGCGTCTTTATATGCTGGAAGTTGTCCAGGTAAAGGCGGCCCACGGCCAGATTCCTGAGGTCGTCAAAACCTGTGGTGGACTGACCCTCGAGACCAAGGCGCTTGCCCAACTCGTTCCCATCAGGATGATATGCAAGCGGTATATAGGCCAGAAAACCGCCAGTCTCGTCCTGCAGCCCGCGCAGCATGGACAGGTGTGCCACGCGGTCTTCATACGTCTCGACGTGACCATAAAGCATCGTGCAGTTGGAACGGATACCCAGTTCGTGCGCAGCGCGATGCACTCCAATAAAATCGGCACCGCCCAGCTTTTTGTCGGCGATCTGCTCGCGAACCGCGGCGCTGAACGTCTCGGCGCCACCTCCCGGAAGTGTGTCGAGTCCCGCATCGCGAAGAGCAATCAGCACATCACGCCACGACATCTTTTCGATCCGCGCCAGATGCGCAATCTCAACGGCCGTCAAAGCCTTGATGTGCACCTGCGGCAGCTCGGCCTTGAGCGTGCGGAACATCTCCTGGTAGTACTCCAGGCCGGCCTGCATATCGAGTCCACCCACAATATGGAACTCGCGCGTCATCCCGTTCTTTGCCTGCTGCGCCTCCTCCATCACCTGCGCCATGGTGTAGCGATACGCCCCCTCTTCTTTGGGCAGGCGCGCATACCCGCAAAAGACACAGGTCTTGCGCAGGATACAGACGTTGGTTGGGTTTATGTGCTGATTTGCAGCAAATGTCACTACACGTCCATTGCGTGCCAGATTTACCGCATCAGCCATTGCCCCAACGCCGAGTAGATCCGGCGTCCTGAATAGCACCACGGCGTCTGCGTCGCTCAGCCTTTCTGCATTGCGGAGTTTAGCCGCGATGGGCTTGAGCGCCGGATCCCGGAAAAGCCGGTCCGGTACATCGACTGCAACAGGTTTTATCAAGGTATAAACCGCCGGACCGCCAACGTCACATTGTGGCCGCCGAAACCGAAAACATTGGACAATGCCACGTCTACCTCACGTTTTATTGCAACGTTAGGCGTGACGTTAAGGTCACACTCTGGATCCGGCGTCTCCTGGTTGATTGTAGGAGGAATCGCCCCATCCTTCGTCACAAGAGCAGCAACAATAAACTCGAGCGCCCCAGCGGCCCCAAGCAGGTGACCCGTCATGGACTTGGTCGAGCTCACGTTGATGTTCTTTGCGTGCTCCCCAAATACATGCTTTATGGCGCGGATCTCGTTAGGGTCGCCCTGCGGCGTTGAGGTGCCGTGAGCATTGATGTAGTGCACCTGTTCGAGCGCGAGCCCGCTGTCACGCATGGCCCGGCGCATGGCACGTTGAGCACCCTCTCCGTCCGGCGCGGGCGCCGTGACGTGAAAGGCATCGCCCGTGGCGCCATAGCCCACGATTTCTGCGTGAATCCGCGCCCCGCGACGCTGTGCGTGACCGAGCTCCTCGAGTACGATGATCCCTGCCCCTTCACCTGCAACAAAGCCGTCTCGGGCCATGTCAAAGGGCCGCGACGCTCCCTCGGGGTCGTCGTTGCGCTCCGACAGGGCCTTCATGTTGGCAAAGCCGCCAATGGCCATCGGCGTAATCGTTGCCTCCGCACCGCCAGCCAGCATCATGTCGGCGTCGCCGTACTGAATCGTCCTGAAGGCTTCGCCGATCGAGTGACCACTGGTGGAGCACGCCGAGACTGTCGCGAAGTTTGGACCCTTTAGTCCAAACCGCATCGACACGATTCCGGCCGCGATGTTCGAAATGAACATCGGAATAAAGAAGGGAGAGATCTTGCTCGGCCCCAACGATCGGTAAACGTCATGCTGTGCCTCAAAGATCTTGAGGCCGCCGATGCCGCTCCCGATTATGACGCCGCTTTCAAACGGGTCGAAGCCGGTGGAATCGCCAAAACCGGCATCGTTCATTGCCTGTACCGACGCTGCTATGGCGTACTGCGTGTACAGGTCCGAGCGCTTGGCTTCTTTGCGATCCATGTACTCTATGGGATCGAAGCCCTTTACCTCGCAGGCAAAGCGCACCGGAAAGCCGGATGCGTCGAACTGCGTAATCGGCCCTGCCCCCGATGTTCCGGCTAACAAGGCCTTCCACGTTGATTCGACGCTGTTCCCGACCGGAGAGACTATCCCCAGTCCTGTGACCACGACCCGTCGCTTCATTACGCGACTGACTTCTCCTGCAGATACTTCAGCGCGTCACCGACCGTGCGGAGCTTTTCAGCGTCCTCGTCGGGGATGTCAATGTTGAACTCCTTTTCGAACTCCATGACAAGCTCGACGATGTCGAGGCTGTCCGCGCCAAGGTCTTCGATGAAACTCGCCTCGTTCGTGAGTTTCTCGCGTTCGACGCCGAGTTCCTTCTCGATAATGTCTTTGACCTTCTCGCTCATGTCGGCCATGACACAGTCTCCGTAAGTGCAAAAGTTAGTGGCACCAAGATAACTGCAAGTAGCGCTTTACATCACCATTCCGCCATCCACCACGAGCACCTGGCCGGTGATGTATGACGACAAATCAGAAGCCAGAAATACGACAGCCGCCGCCACGTCCTGTGGCGACCCCAAACGCTCCAGCGGAATCTGCGACGACAACTGCTCCCGCTGCTGTGACGTGAGCGCTCCGGTCATATCAGTCTCGATGAAACCAGGGGCCACGACATTTGCGAGAATCCCACGTGAGGCAAACTCGCGGGCGACACTTTTTGTAAGCCCGATCAACCCCGCCTTGCTCGCCGAGTAGTTGGTCTGGCCCTTATTGCCAATAATCCCAACTACGCTGGCGATGTTGATGATGCGTCCGCTCCTACGCTTCATCATTCCGCGAGTCGCCGCGCGGATAGACGCAAACGCGCTCCTGAGATTCACGTTGAGAACCGCATCCCAATCCTCATCCTTGAGTCGGAGCATGATGTTGTCACGCGTGAGGCCCGCGTTGTTGACAAGTATGTCGATACTACCGAAGGTCCTTTCTACATCTTCAATCAGCGCAGTGACTTGCGCGATTTCCTTAACGTCACACGCGAACCCCTGCGCGCCTCCACCAAGAGAGGCTGCAACTTGGTCGGCGCGGGACTTGTCGCGGCCCACCACCGCAACTCGGGCACCACATTCGGCGAGCGCCACAGCTATTGCATGGCCGATTCCGCGAGTGCTTCCGGTGACAAGCGCGGTCTTGCCGCTGAGATCGATTCTCATCACGCCGCCCGGCTCAGAAGCTGTTCGACTTCGGCTACCGTCCCGCACGAAGCCGTCTGGATAGCTGGTGCAATCTTCTTCATGAGTCCTGTGAGAACGTTTCCGGGGCCCATTTCGACAAACAAGGCTGTGGGGAAGTCTGTAGCCATGCGACCCACAAGACTGCTCCAAAGCACCGGCGAGGTGAGCTGCTCCACAAGCAGCTCGCGACCCCTAACGGCGCTCGTAACGGGCTCTGTGGTCACATTCGCGTACACTGGCACGGCGGGATCGAGCAGGTCAACCGCAGCAACCGCTTCTTCGAGGCCGAGTTGAGCTGGCTCCATCAGGGGAGAATGGAAGGCGCCGCTCACTGCCAGGCGAATCGCACGCTTGGCGCCCGACGCCTTGGCCAGGTCCATGGCCCTTTCCACTCCGGAGACTTCGCCGGAAATGACTACCTGCCCAAAGGTGTTGAAGTTTGCCGGGACCACGAGCCCACCTTCGGGATCGGCCGATGCACGCTCGCAGATTTCCTTGAGCGGTTCTTCGGTATCACCAAGGATCGCTGCCATGGTACCTGGTCGCTCCACTCCTGCCTGATACATCAACTCTCCCCTGCGGCGCACCAGCCTAACGGCGTCGCGCAGCGCCAGACTCTGAGCCGCCACGTAAGCCGTAAACTCGCCTAGCGAGTGGCCTGCCACCGCGCGGAGTCTGTCGCCGAGGGCGTTGCGTAGGACGTGCCAGACAGCCACGCCGTGGGTTAGGAGTGCTGGCTGCGCGTTGTGTGTGAGCGTGAGCGTGTCAGCCGGACCCTCAAAGCAGAGCTGCGAGAGAGATTCGCCGAGTGCCTCGTCTGAGGCCTCAAAAGCGCTACGCGCCTCGGGAAAGGCGTCAAAGAGGTCTTTGCCCATTCCCGGCTTTTGAGAGCCCTGGCCGGGAAAGAGCGCCACGATCTGCACTGTCAAAAGCGAATCACGAGTGAGGCCCACGTGAACCCCGCCCCAAAAGCTACGAGCATCACGGTCGAACCTTCTTTTACACGGCCGCATGCAATGGCTTCTTCGAGCGCAATCGCGACCGATGCAGACGAGGTGTTGCCATAGCGATCCACGTTTACGTAGACCTTATCCATGGGAACGTTTGCGTGCTTTGCCGTTGCCTCGATGATCCTGACGTTGGCCTGGTGCGGGATCATGACGTCGATGTCGGCGCCAGTTAGTTTGGCGCCGTCGAGCGCTCTATCGGCGGCTTCTGACATCGAACGCACGGCGTGCTTAAAGACCTCGCGCCCTTCCATTTTCACGTAAAAGGAACGGTCGTTGAGGACCTGCGCATTGAATGGATGTGCAGCGCCGCCAGCGGGGCGATAGAGCAACTCGGCGAGTTTGCCGTCGCTGCGCATAAAGGTCGAAAGAATCCCTTTGCCGTTTGTGGATCGCTTGAGCACGGCGGCTCCTGCTCCGTCGCCAAAGAGCACGGCAGTGGAGCGGTCGGTCCAGTCGACAATGGTGGTGAGCTTTTCGGTTCCAACCACGAGCGCCGTTTCGGCGTTTCCGGTGGCCATGAGCCCTTCGGCGACAATAAGGCCGTAGAGCCAGCTGGAGCACGCTGCCATGACGTCAAAGGCGGCGGCGCGCGAGGCGCCAAGAGCGGCCTGCAGGTCAACAGCGGTCGCGGGGAGGAGCCTGTCTGGAGAGGCAGTGCCAAGGACGACGATGTCGAGTTCGCCGGCTGTTACACCGGCGCGTTCCATAGCTACTTTCGCAGCGGCTGTAGACATTGTGCAGTTTGTCTCATCTGCTGCTGCAACACGTCGTTCGCGGATTCCCGTTCGCTGAACGATCCACTCGTCGTTGGTATCGAGTCCCATGGCCGCGAACTCGTCATTCCTGAGAACTTTTGGCGGGGCGTACTTGCCTATTCCCGCGATGTGTGCAATAGGTCGCTTCACGAAATTGTCTCTGTGGCCGCCTGGAGTTTGCGACCGATGTGCTCGTCCATGCGCGATTCTACTGCGCGCACGGCGACTTTTACGGCGTTCTTGATGGCGCGAGGACTCGATTTGCCGTGGGAGATTATGCTCACCCCCCTAACACCTAACAGCGGGGCGCCACCATGTTCGGAATAATCGAGGTCGCTGAACGCTTTGGCTATCTGCTCGCTCGAAACCCCTGTGTGACGCGAGGCCAGGCCCAGGAGCATGGGGGCCACGGCCTCATAAAACTTGAGTAGCACATTGCCTACGAATCCATCGCAGACGACGACGTCAAGGGGGCCACGATCGCTGGCACCAAGGGGCAGGTCCCTGCCCTCCACATTTCCCTGGAAGTTGAGGCCGGAGTGCAGCAGTAGCTGGTGGGCTTCTTTAACTGCTGCGTTCCCTTTTTCGGCTTCCTCACCAACGCTCAGGAGCCCGACAACAGGATTTTCGCGGCCCAGTACGTTCTCAGCGTAGACAACGCCCAGTCTGGCAAACTGAACCAGTTCCTCCGGGGAGCAATCCACGTTTGCACCTGAGTCGAGTACGACTACCGGTCTTTGCGCAGTGGGAAAGAGCGTGCTGATAGCAGGGCGAGAAAGTCCCGAGTGCAGCTTGAGCAGGACGGTGGAGACGGCCATTTGTGCTCCGGTGTTCCCTGCGGAGACAAAGCCATCGCTGGCACCTTGTGATTGCATGCGGAGACCGACGTGCATGCTGCTGCGCGGTTTGCCGCGGAGCGCTGCCGACGGTTTGTCTGACATGTCGATCACCTCGGGCGCCTCGATGATCTCTATGCGATCCACGACGTTGGCGTGTTTGGCGTAGTCGCCCGCCAGGTGGGAATCGAGGGTGCGCCGAATCACGTCGGTCTGACCGACGAGTTGTACGATATGTTCGCCTGGCAGGTCAGCGAGTGCGAGAAGTGCTCCGGCCACTGGGGCCGATGGTGCGTGATCTCCACCCATCGCGTCCAGCGCGATGCGTGCCAACGCTATGCCTCTTTGGCTGCTACTCGCTGCTTTCCGGCATAGTAGCCGCACTCGCCGCACACCCTGTGGGGGCGCCGCGGGCTACCGCAGCGTGGGCAGTTCTGGATTACTATCGCCGGAGCCTTTTTGTGTGTATTGCGCGCGCGCTTTTTGCGCTTGGAGGTTCGTCGCTTTGGGACGGCCATTGGTGGAGCCTTTCGGGAAGAGGGTGCCTAACGCTTTGCGTCGTGCGACGTGATGAGCGCGCTCCAGCGCGGGTCCACGGCCGCCGTACAATTGCAACTCGCGAGATTCTTGTTCACGCCGCACACCGGGCAAAGCCCCTGACACGACTCCTGGCACAACGCAAAGGGCGGCACCGTCAAAAGCCACTCCTCACGCACTGCCGGGCGCAGATCCAGGTTATGCTCGCGCACGTCGATGACGTACACATCTGGTTCATCAGCCTCGTCCGTTCCGGCCTCGGCGAGGAGCAGATGCAGGTCCTCGCTGACCTGCACCTCCACGTCTTCGAGACAACGCCGGCACGACGTTGCAGCACTACCTTCGATGTGACCGCTGAAATAAAAACGGCCCCCCCGTCCGGCTCCAGCAGCGGACAGCCTGCCGGTTACCTGTACAGCACTGGAGGGACGTAAATCTCCCTCCTGCCACACGGGATCATCCCGCAAGAGCGCGGCGTCTACCCGCGCTGCATGTGACTCCAGTGCACGGAGGTCGAAGGACAGCATAGCCACGCAATCTAGGTCGCACCGGAATCAGATTCAAGTCAGTATGGCAAGCGAACTTACGCAGGCTCAACGGCGCCGTTTTAAGATGGCGCTAAGACCCCCTTAAGACCCGGACGCCCAAGCGACTCAAGCTCCATTTTCGCTAACCCAGCAACTCGCTCTCAGCAAAGAAGAAACGCGACTCCCGCGACGCATTCTCGTCCGAATCCGAGGCATGAATTGCGTTACGCTCCTTGGATTCCGCATAGAGCTTGCGAACAGTCCCGGCGGCCGCCTCCGCCGGATCAGTTGCCCCAATAACTGTGCGTAGTTCCAGAACTGCATTCTCGCGCTCGAGCACCATGGGCATGCAGGTGCCAGAGGTCATAAAGCTCACCAGCGACCTGTAGAAAGGACGCTCGCGATGCACTTCGTAAAACGCTTCGGCCTGCGCCGTTGAGAGGTCCATGACGCGCGCGGCCACGATCTTGAAGCCCGCTCCTTCGAGGTGCGCGATGATCTTTCCCGCCTTGCCCGCCGCAAAGGCGTCGGGCTTTACTATCGTGAGAGTCCTGTTGCCTGGCATTGGAAGTATTGATGTGATGTCACAGGTTACTTGAGTCGCGCACGAACCAGGTCAACAAAGTCGACGGGTCGTTTAGCTACGCCGATGCCGGCAGCTTCAAAGGCCGCGATCTTTTCAGCAGCGGTGCCCGAGGAGCCGGAGATGATGGCGCCTGCATGTCCCATACGGCGCCCCGGAGGGGCTGTCTGGCCTGCGATAAAACCGACCACCGGTTTGGTCATCCTGGTGCGAACATACTCGGCGGCATCCTGTTCGTCGGTGCCACCGATTTCTCCCATCATGCAGACCGCCTTGGTTGCCGGATCCCTTTCAAAGGCCTCGAGGCAGTCGATGAAGTTGGTGCCGTTGATGGGATCGCCGCCGATTCCGACGCACGTTGTCTGCCCGATTCCCGCTCGGGTGAGCTGATAGACAATCTCGTAGGTCAGAGTACCTGATCGCGATACGACGCCAACCGGTCCGGGAGTGCAGATCCGTCCCGGAATTATGCCTACCTTGGACTCTCCCGGAGTAATGAGCCCCGGGCAGTTAGGTCCTATGAGACGGACGCCACGTTCCTTAACAAAGGGGTAAACGCGGGTCATGTCGAGCACCGGAACGCCTTCGGTGATTGCTACGATGAGCGCGACGCCTGCGTCTGCGGCTTCGAAGATTGCGTCGGCGGCAAAGCGCGGCGGCACGTAGATGACGGAGGTGTTGGCGCCAGTTTGGGCGACGGCGTCGGCCACGGTGTTGAAGACGGGGACCTTGCCTTCAAAGGTCTGACCGCCCTTGCCCGGGGTGACTCCAGCCACCACCTGCGTGCCGTATTCGAGCATCTGCTTGGCGTGGAAGGAACCATCGCGACCGGTAATGCCCTGAACTATGAGGCGTGTCGACTTGTCGATAAAGATGCTCACGCTGCCTTTCCTCCCGTGGCAAGCGCAACCGCCTGCTTGACCGCTTCGTCCATGTCGCTCGAGGCGGAAAATCCATTCTCCTTAAGGATCTTTACCGCTATTTCTTCGTTTGTGCCTGTAAGTCTGATCACTATTGGAACCTTTAGGGGATTCTGCTTTGTGGCCGTAACAATTCCGTTGGCCACGTCATCTGTACGAGTGATCCCTCCAAAGATATTGAACAGGATAGCTTTCACGTTGGGATCGGACGTGATGATGCGAAGGGCCGCAACAACCTTTTCGGGGTTTGAAGATCCGCCGATATCAAGAAAGTTTGCCGGTTCGCCGCCGTAGTACTTGACCAGGTCCATTGTCGCCATGGCGAGTCCGGCGCCGTTGACGCAGCATCCCACGTTTCCGTCGAGCTTTATGAACGTGAGGTTGGCGTTTCTCGCTTCGACTTCGCTTGGCGCTTCGGCGCTTTCGTCGCGCAAGGCCGAGAGTTCAGGGTGCCGCTCGAGCTCGTTGTCGTCAATGCTCATTTTGGCGTCGAGCGCAACCACTGCACCCTGCGGAGTGACTACCAGTGGATTGATTTCTGCCAGCGAGCATCCATTCTGGATGAATGCCGTGTAGAGCTGCTGCATGATCTTTGCCGCAGCGCGTGCCTTTTCGAGATCGCTATAGAGAAAGAAGCCGAGTCGCATTGCCTGGAACGTCATCAGGCCATAGCGCGTGTCGATGGGGAGCTTGAGGATCTTTTCCGGTGTAGTCGCAGCCACTTCTTCGATGTCGATTCCGCCAGCTGGGCTCACCATGAAAACCGGCTTCTTGGTTGCGCGGTCCAGGATGACTCCAACGTAGGCCTCGCTGGCAATGTCGGCCGCATCGGTCACCAGCACCTTTTCCACGGTCAGGCCCTTGATCTGCATTCCCAGGATTTTGCTTGCCCGCTCACGCGCTTCGTCCGGCGTCTGTGCGAGCTTAACACCGCCAGCCTTGCCGCGTCCCCCTGCGTGCACCTGTGCCTTAACGACTACGGGGCGCCCTATACGGCGCGCTATTTCCTCTGCCCCATCGGCAGTAGCTGTCACTTCGCCGGCGGGAATCGGCACTCCCAGCTTGCGCAGAATGTCTTTTGCCTGATACTCGTGGATGTTCACTGGTTCTCCATCGTTATGGTCGTTCCGGCGTCGCCGCGAACCGCAGCTCGGCCCCTGGTCAACTCTGTAATCACTGCCCTGCCCCCCGTGTGTTTTGCAAAATCGATTGCTGCACGAACTTTGGGTGCCATGCTTCCCTCGCCAAATGCGCCAGCCGCATCGAGCTCACCTGCTTCGGCCACGGTCAAACTTCTCAGGGCACGCTGCGAAGGCTTTCCCCAATCGGCATAAACCGCGTCTACGTCGGTGAGTATCAACAGAAGCTCGGCTCCCAGATCACGAGCGAGAACCGCCGCAGCGAGGTCCTTGTCTATCACGGCGTCAACGCCCTCCCACCCCTGAAGCTCATTGTCAAAGTAAACGGGTGCACCGCCACCGCCGCAGGCGATAACGATCCGACCATCCCGCACCAGGTGGCGAATCGTGGAAAGTTCGTGGATGGCGAGCGGCTTTGGGCTGCCTACGACGCGTCGCAATCTGCCATGTCCGTCACGCCTGATTACGTGACCCTCGCTTTCCAGCGCCTTAGCGCGCTCCTCGGGAATTGCGTGGCCGATAAATTTGGTGGGGTTGGTTAGCGCGGGGTCGTCTGGGGCGACATGGACCTGGGTCATCACCGTGGTCACTTCTCTCGGACTTCCGGCACGCCTCAAGGCGTTTTCGAGCGACTGCTCGATCATGTAACCGATCCAGCCGGCGGTTTCTGCCACGAGGACACCGAGTGGCAGAGGCTCGGCTTCGCCACGGGCGATCTCGTTGCGTACCAGTTCATCGCCAACTTGAGGTCCGTTGCCATGTACGACGCAGAGGTTCCATCCGTCGAGCGCGAGGTCGACGATGGGTCCGAGACTTTCTCGAGTGTGCCGGAACTGGTCATGGACGGTTGTGCGTTCCCCCTCAGGGGCAAGCGCGTTACCTCCCAGCGCAATTACCGCAATGGGACTGCGTTTAGAAGGCGTTCGCATGGCGGATGTGCGGCTCAAGCTATTAGGGCCTCCATGCCTCTTCAAGACGTGCCCTGAGATGCACGCAACAGTTTGCCCATGGCGTCGTAGGCCCGCCCGAATGCAGGCCAATCACCTCTACTCAGCGCGTCCTGCATCTCTCGATAGAGCTGTCCCAGTCGCGCCCTCAGCTCTTCGGGCGAAAGCCGTTCGATGGGGGCGGCTGGCTCGGCAATTCCTGCAGCAGCCATGACGTTTCGGGCCACCCTTATTGAATCACCCGTGATCAGTGCTGTAAGTCTGGCAGCTGGAGCGGCACCGGAGCGCCACTCGTAGGCGGTCTGCACAAAGGCCACACTTCTGCCGCTGTTTACGGCTCTCACTGGTCCACGAACGATGGGCAGGGAGCTCCTGCTTCCCGTGTTAGCAGCCGAGTCGATGGCGCGGCGCAGCCTTTCAAGCAGCGTCGTCCAGCGAGGGCCGAGTTCCTCGAGGGGAGTCCAGCGAGCCTCGTAGTCGACTCCGCCACGCGCAGAAAAGACGCCACGCAAACGGTCTGCAGCATCCAGAATCGGATATGCAACCGCCAGTCTTTGTGTGAGCGGGTCGACAAACGGTGTTGTGGAGGGAAAGGCAAAGAGTGTATCGCCACCGTGAGGTCGCGCGATGTGTGACGCAGGGACTGCCTCGCCACGGCGGCCAAAGCGCGCCAGTACGCGCGCCTGAATCAACGCCGCATCGTTGGGCGGTGGCAACTGCCGCAGCAACTCCTCGCTTACCGCGCTCTCGGGCACGAACATCTGCGGGAAGCGCTGAAACCAGCTCATGGCAATCGGATCCGGTTCGGGAGTCGCTATGGCGACAACCCGGCCGGTGTGTGCATTGGTTACTGTCACCGCAGCATGCCTGAAATAACGCACCGCGGCTGTAGGCGTTACTACAGGATCACTGAGTGGATAGAACTCCGAAACCGAATAGAGGTGCGTTACCCACAAGAGCGAGTCCGCGACCACAATCGGCGAGGTGCGGTTGCCCAGACCAAAGTACGGATAGAGTCTGGCTACTCTCTCGCGCACGTCACGATACTGCACGACTCTAACAGGCGCAGTGCCGGATTCCTTTCCCAGCAATCGTGGGTTCTGCAGTCCCCACGCGTGCATCAGCCTGGTACCAAAGGTGGAAAGCTCGGGCGCGGCAACCGCATCGAGCGAGTCGATGATTACGGTGTATCCTGTTGCAGAATCGCTCACCAGCGCTGCTGTGAGCCGGCTTCCCTCTTCGGAGAAAGTCGAAATGGAGATGAGCGCCCCGCTCTCGGTGGCAAGGCCAGCGTCAAAGCGGAGAACATTCCACGGAGCGAGTGGATCGGCAGCGTCAGGACCGATGGGAGTTTCCGCAAAGATCGCGGCCGGCCGTCCTTCGTCCTGTTCCCAGCCTAACGATCCAGTGATACGACCCGACGTCCTCTGAAACGCTACCGCGCGCCTCATGGCTTCGGGATCCCAGAGCGAAATCCCCCTGACGAACGCTGCCCGATCGGGCTGGCTATCGGTAGTCGCAGTAGTCAGGATTCGGTCGGTGTCAAAGGCGCGTCTCGTAAACGCGGCTCTTGTCGACAAGTAGGGCCTGTCGCGCAATTCCGCATCGCTCGGCGTCATGAAGCGGATTGCCACTGGCGGCACGAGGTGCCGCGCTCCCAGCGAGAGCACGATTACGCTACCGATGGTCACAAACGCCAGGCGCAACTGTCCTACCCACCCGGCCCACACAAACAGCATCGCCAACACGATTGTTGCGAGCGCCAGCAGGAGATTAGCCGGAATGCTGACCCTGTGATCCAGCGCTAGAAAGGACGCGCCTGTGGCAGCTCCACCGCCACCTTGCAGCAAGAGTCTGTAAGCATCCAACCGATAGCTCCATGCCAGGAGAAGCAGGCAAAGTCCGCCGAGCACAAAGAGATGCCGTCTGGCATACGCAAAAACCCGGAGACGACCGCTCTCCCACCTTAGGCTCGGTGTCAGCGCGTAGAGAAAGACAACAATCAGGGTTACCGCGAGGACGGCCAGCATCGACCAGAGGTGAAGCGCACTCTCGAGCGGCAGCCAGTAGGTCCAGAATGCCAGGTCCTGCTGGAAGTAGGGATCGGACTCACGGAAGGCGAGTCCATGCCTCACGAGGTCGAGGGAGATCCAGTCCTTGTGTGGTATTGCCAGGAGGAGACCTACAAGGACGGAAATCAGCCAAACGGCGGAAAGTAAATACCGCCCTGGTACCTCCTCGCCGATCTCGATGTTGCCGATGCGTCTCGGAAAGACTACCGATACTACCGAGTGGCGCACGGCAAAGAGATTGAGAAACATGAGGAGGGTGCCCACAGCAAACGCACCCCCTCTCAGCAGCAACAGGTCGATGGCGCGCACCCAGAATAACTGAGCCGCACCGAGTGCTTCGTACCAGCGGTACTCGACATACCAGCTCGAAATAAATCGGCCCGCCACGAGAACCGCGGCAAGGCCGACAATCGCGCCGACTATCCAGCCGCGTCGCGTCACCTCAGGGCGCTACCCCCTGAGCGCGAAGCCAATCCTCCATCTCGCCCTGGATTGCGACCAGGCGCTCTGCGGTACGTGCTTCGTACCGCGTTACTACAACGGGCTGCGTGTTGGAAGCTCTTATCAAGCCCCAGCCATCTCCAAAGAGGACGCGAACTCCGTCGACATCAATGACATCGTATTTGGCGCGGAAGTGCTTAACGGCCCGCTCCACCAGCTCAAACTTGAGAGTGTCGGGGCAATCGACGCGTATTTCAGGAGTCGAGACAAACTCCGGAACGTCTGCAAGAAGTTCGTGGACCGACTTGCCGGAGTCAGCCACTATTCTAAGCAACCGCGCTCCGCCATACAGCGCGTCGTCGTGACCATAGAATCCTTCTGAAAAAAACATGTGACCCGACATTTCGCCTGCGACTGGAGCGTG
>CAZYTS010000040.1:1783-6371 GCA_964649855.1 uncultured Gemmatimonadaceae bacterium | reverse complement strand
TCTCCTTCATTTTGCCCTTTATAAGGGAGTGCCCCGTCTTCCACATGATTGGCTTACCACCGGCAGCCGAGATGGCGTCAGGCAGAGCCTGCGAGCATTTCACGTCAAAGATTATCGGCTGACCTGTACCGGTTCGTGCCAGAACGTCGCGTGCATAAAGTATGAGAATATGATCTCCCCAGATTATGCGACCCTTGGCATCTACAACGCCAATGCGGTCGGCATCGCCATCAAAGGCAATCCCAAGGTCTGCCCTCACCCGCGCGACCTTGGCAATTAGATCGTGGAGATTCTCTACTACCGTTGGGTCAGGATGGTGATTTGGAAACGTTCCGTCGCTCTCACAAAAGATGTAGGTGCCATCTACGCCAAGGCGCGAGTAAAGCTTTTCCGCCACCAGTGAGCCGGCACCATTACCCGCGTCAAATACAACCTTGAGTTTGCGTGAGAGCGGCCCGATGCGCTCTACGATATCGTCGATGTATTCATCGATAATCTGTTTCTCGGAGATGCTTCCGGAACCGACGCTGAAGGTCGCGCTGCTGATGATGCGATAAAGCTCCTGAATACCATCGCCGTGCAGCGAGTCCTTTCCAACGCACACCTTAAAGCCGTTGTACTCCGGTGGGTTGTGCGAACCCGTTATCTGGATGCCTCCAACTACTGGAAGGTGGTGGAGGCTCCAGTAGAGAAGTGGCGTGGGAACGACGCCGATGTCGATGACATCGAGTCCGCCGGCGTTGAGTCCCTGGGCCATGGCGTCCCGAAGCATCGTTCCGCTAGGCCTGTTGTCTCTGCCGAGGGCTACTGCCCCCGATAGGCCCTTGCCCCTGATGTGTGTGGCGTAGGCTCGACCCACTCCTAGTGCGGCTTCGGCCGTGAGGTCCTGGTCGACGATACCGCGAATATCGTACTGTCTGAAAATGCCGGAAGCGATGGCCATGATCTTTGGTTGAAGGATGGCTCAGAAGCTCACGGCCCGCACTCGGAGGTCGTTCCCACCGCCCGCCCCTGTTCCCCTTAAAACAGCCCCCTAATTCCTGCTGACCTGAGCCGCTCCTAATCCTGTATTATCCCGCACAAGGTTCACCAGAGGTGCGGGGTAGATTCCCAATACCAGGATCGCGACTGCAGAAGCAACTATCACGGTTCGGGCCATCAGCCCGGTCCGAGGCAACTCACCTGCCCCGGCCGGCCTTTGTTTCATATACATCACCATAACCACATGCAGGTAGTAGCCAATGGATATGGTGCTCGTGATTACCAGTATGATGGCAAGCCGGGTCTGTGGCGCCGGGGCCTGTAGCGCCGCCTGCAGAATGTACCACTTGGCCAAAAACCCTATTCCGCCAAAGATCGGGAAGCCAAGGAGTGCCAGCATGAAGACTGACATGGCGCTTGCCATGCCCGGCCGTTCGTGCCACAAGCCGTGGAAATCGTCTATTGTCTCCCGTGGTTTCTCGCGAGTGCCAAGGGCTATGATGACGGCAAACGCACCCATTGTTGCCAGCGTGTAGGCCAGCAGGTAAAAGATGAATGCAGTCGTTGCCTGCTGTGTGCCGGCCGCCAGTGCCACGAGTATGAAGCCCGTGTGCGAGATGCTCGAATACGCCAGCATCCTCTTGAGATTTCGCTGCTGGAGCGCCACAACGTTACCAACGAGCATCGTAAGTGCGGCGAGCCACCAGATGGCTTTGTGCCAGTGCACGTACGCCGCCGGGAAGGCTTCGAGCCAGATCCTCAGCAACGCGGCAAACGCGGCTGCCTTTACTGCGGCCGCCATGTAGCTCGTAGTTGGAGTCGGGGCGCCTTCATAGACGTCGGGTGCCCACATGTGGAACGGTACCGCTGCGACCTTGAAGGAAAACCCGACGAGCAGAAGTGCTATGCCCACCAGGAGCATCGGGCTGCCGGCAATCCGAAGTTCTGTAATTCTCTCGGCAATGATGGCTAGATTCGTAGACCCTGTGGAGCCATAGATCAGCGCAATTCCGTAGAGAAGGAACCCCGTAGAAAAGGCTCCGAGCAGGAAGTACTTGAGCGCTCCCTCAGCGCTTCCTCCGGAGCGTCGGTTGAGTCCCGCAAGCACGTAGACGGCAATCGACATGAGCTCGAGACCAAGGAACAGCACCATCAGGTCCCGTGCTGCGGCCATCAGCATCATTCCGCCCGTCGAAAACAGCAACAGAACGTGCGACTCCGCGAAATGGATTCCCTCTCGCGAGTTGTAGTCGATGGCGCACGCTATGGCGATGATTGTGGCCAGCAGGAATATGATGTAGGACGCCCATCTGAATGAGTCGACGGCTATGACGCCATTGCTGGAGGTCCACTCACGTGTGGCTATGACTATGACTGCGACGAGCACGACGACCGAAAGGATCAGGCTCGCTATTCCAACAGATCGCTGGTGCTTGTCGCTCTCCGGCCGCCACGCGGCCCACAGCATCAGAATGATTGCACCGGCAAAAATCGCGAGATCCGGGGTAAGCGCCAGACTCAGGTCGCGCGGCAGCGAAAGGTCAAAGGTCATCGTCCGCCTCTCCTTGCACTACTGGCTGGCAGGCTCACTGACTGCCTCGATGCGCCGTTCTCGACCTGTTCGACAAACCGGTCCACGCTCGCTTCCATGCGCTGCAACACAGGTTTGGGGTAAACTCCCATCCACACGATTACAAAAATGAGCGGTGCCAGGAGGCCTATCTCGCGCCAGTTAAGGTCAGTGAGACTGCGGTTCTCCTTTTTATCCAGCGGGTTGTAGATGATCCGCTGAATTGCCCACAAGAGATAGGCTGCGGCCAGAATCACCCCGATCGTCGCGATCGTGGCACCAATTGGCCGCGTCTTGAAGGAACCGAGCAGCACGAGGAACTCTCCTACAAATCCATTGGTCCCAGGGAGTCCGATCGAGCTCAGCGCGACAACGGTGAGCAATGTCGCGTATATCGGCGCCACCTTTGCGATACCGCCAAACTCAGCGAGCATGCGAGTGTGCCGGCGTTCGTAGATCATTCCGATGAGGAGGAACAACGCACCGGTCGAGATGCCGTGTCCGATCATGACCATGAGGGCACCTTGCACACTCTCGCGTGTGAGAGCAAAGATGCCCAGCATAACCATGCCGAGGTGCGCGACCGACGAATACGCGACCAGCTTTTTAAAGTCGGGTTGCACCAACGCAACCAGAGACCCGTAGATGACTCCAATGACGGCGAGCGAAATCGCGAGCGTTCGAACCGTGGGGTGCAACGCCACCTCGGGGAACAGCGGCAGCGCCAGTCTAAGAAAGCCGTAGGTGCCGAGCTTGAGCAGAATGCTGGCAAGTATCACCGATCCAGCAGTTGGTGCCTCGACGTGTGCGTCGGGGAGCCACGTGTGGAACGGAAACATCGGGACCTTGACTGCAAAGGCCACAAAGAACGCGCTAAAGAGCAGGAACGACGCCGTGGTACCAAGGTTGCCCGCCGCCAGAGCTGCTTCGTAGCTGAAATCAGGTGTGCCGCTTGCTCCACCGGCAATCCAGCCGAGGTAGACAATCGCAACCAGCATCAGCAGCGATCCGCCCATGGTGAAAATAAAGAACTTTACCGAGGCGTAGATGCGTCGTTCTCCACCCCATATGCCGATGATGAAGTACATCGGCACGAGCATCACCTCCCACATCACGTAGAACAAAAAGAGGTCCTTGGCGAGAAACACACCCAGCACGCCGATGGTCATTAACAGCATCAGCACGTGATAGGTGTGGACCTTTGTTCGTATGCTGGACCATCCGCCCAGTATTGCCAACGGCATTATGAGCGTGGTGAGCAGAACCATCATTACTGAAAGGCCGTCAATACCGAGTGCAAAGCGCACTCCCCATGTTTCGATCCATGGCCAGTTGATGGTGGCCTGCCATCCGCTCGACGACTGGTCGAGGGACCACCAGAGTCCCATAGAAACAACGAACTCCAGAACAAAGATCCAGAGCGTGAGTCGGCGCGCCGTCATTTCGCCTGCGGTTCTGCGCGCCTCATCGGCGCCACGCAACGTGTAACCGTGGAACCAGACGATCAACGCGCCGACCAACGGTATTACGAGCAGAACCGGCAGTACCCAGCCGTTATATCCGATCGATTGCAGGAAAGCGGCCATGGGTTATCGGAGTGAAAAAGCGCTGAGGATTCCCAGTACGCCGATGATGAGAACCCAGGCATACGTACCAACGTGTCCAGACTGCAGTCGGGCGCCAAGCCATCCGAATCCGCGAGCCAGCCACGCGCTGCCGTTGACCAGGAGTCCATCGATGATTCCGGCATCCATCCCCTTCCAGAGCACGGTGCGCGACACCCCAACTACGGGTTGCACCACAGTGGCATCGTATATCTCGTCCACGTAGTACTTGTTTTCGAGAACTCTCTCAAAGCCTTCGGACTCCGGAGCATCCTTCTTGGGAACGAGGCGCGATGGTTTGAGTCGCACAAAGGCGACGGCCATACCGATAATTGCTATTGCCACCGCTATGGCAACCAGCACCATCTCAGTACTCAATTCGAGGTGAGCTGCCACTCCATGCGTCACGTGCAACTCGGCTTCACCGGTCACC
>CAZYTS010000040.1:0-1773 GCA_964649855.1 uncultured Gemmatimonadaceae bacterium | reverse complement strand
GATGCAGCGCCTGGACCGGCCCTGCAGTAAAGAACGTTGGCAAATTGAGCCAGCCACCGCCCACGCTCAGAATTCCCAGCACTACGAGTGCGCCGGTCATGACCCAGGGAGCCTCATGGAGATGCGCGCGTTCTTTCTCGCCGGTGCGGTTATGGCCGTGGAAGGTGTAGATCATCATCCGCGTCATGTAGATCGCCGTCAAAAGCGCCGCCAGCAGGCCGAAGCCCCAAATCACATACAGCAGCGCCGAACCCGGTATGCCGAGCCACGAAGCTTCAGCGAGCGTCGACCCGTGAGTCCTGGCAAACACCGATGCGAGTATTTCGTCCTTTGAGAAGAAGCCGGCAAAGGGCGGAATGCCTGCTATGGCAAGCGTTGCTGCCCACATCGCAACAAAGGTTACAGGCATGAAGCTCTTGAGGCCGCCCATGTTGCGCATGTCCTGCGCGTCCTCGTGACTGCCGGTGTGGTGATAGGCCTTGTGCATGGCGTGGATCACGGAACCGGCGCCAAGGAACAGGAGTGCCTTGAAGAAAGCGTGCGTGACCAGGTGGAACACCCCCGCGGTATACGCACCGACTCCAACTGCCACAAACATGTAGCCCAGCTGTGAGACCGTTGAGTAGGCGAGGACCTTCTTGATGTCCCACTGTTTGAGGCCAATGGTCGCCGCAAACAATGCGGTAACCGCCCCGACGGCAGCAACCGTGAGACTTGCCACTGGCGAGAGTGCAAAGAGCACGCTCGAACGCGCCACCAGGTACACACCCGCTGTCACCATCGTAGCCGCGTGGATCAGCGCAGAGACCGGCGTCGGGCCCGCCATGGCGTCAGGAAGCCAGACGTAGAGCGGAATCTGCGCGCTCTTTCCGGCACAACCCAGGAACATGAAGAGACAGATCGCCGTCACAACAGTACCGGAGAGCTGCGTTGCTCCCGAGTTGACACCGGCAAAATCAAGCGTGCCAAGGTTTGCAAACAGCAGGAACATTGCTATCAGAAACCCAAAGTCACCGATACGATTGACGACAAAGGCCTTTTTCCCCGCGTCGGCATTGGCTTTGTCGCTGAACCAGAATCCGATCAGGAGATAAGAACAGAGTCCAACGCCTTCCCAACCGACAAATAGCACCAAGTAGTTGGCTCCCAGCACCAGCAGGAGCATGAAGAACACGAACAGGTTGAGATAGGCGAAGTACCTCGGGTAACCCGGGTCCTGCCGCATGTAGCCGACGCTGAACATGTGAATCAGCGAGCCCACTCCCGTGATCACGAGCGTCATCACCATCGAAAGCTGGTCTACCTGCAGCGCACCCTCGATACGCAGGTTGCCTGCGGGTATCCACGTGAAGAGACTCTTCACAAAGGGCGAGTCCACATGAGCGCCCGCGAGCGCCATAACGATCGCTACGGTAAGACCAAACGACGCCCAGAGCACCGCCGGTCCGACGATGCTCACAATTCCTGCGTACTTGTGCGCCGCCTCGTGCCCGTGATCATCGTGGTCGTGATCACCATGCGCGTCGTGAGCGTCGTGGTCGTGCGAGTGGTGCGCGTACGGATCTTTTGGTCCCAGCCTGGCCGCCGAAGAAAGCGAGAGCCAGCCATTGATCAAAAACCCGATCAGCGGAAAGATCGGTACGAGCCAGATGAACTCGGCGATCGAACCCGAGAGAGCGTGTGTGCCCGCGGCTGCGGCTTCCTGGATTAGAAGCATCAGCCCTTAAGGAGGTTGATGTTCTTGAGATCCACAGTCTGACGGTGGCGGAAGAT
>CAZYTS010000039.1:0-22796 GCA_964649855.1 uncultured Gemmatimonadaceae bacterium | reverse complement strand
GAGCCAATGTTCATGCGCCATGTAGAGAGTCACCGCACCGTTGGCCATGCCAAACAACCCGGGCCCGCCTATCAGAGAGACGTTGTGAAAGTTCACTACGTCGTAGTTGCCGGCGTCAATGAGGTCCTTGATGCGACGCGCATTCACCATCGGGCGTCCGAGCTGCTGCGTGAGAAGCGTGGAAACCATCGGCGCTCCCGTGCGCAGCCTGATCACCTCTACACCGTCGTCGTTGTCGTGCTCTGGGGCGTCGGGAATGGCGCCGTCCTGAAGCACTCGGTACGCGTCAGTATCGTGCACCACCGTGACGTGGTGCCCGGCGTTGACAAGGCCGCGAGAAAGTCTCTGTATGCCAATGGCGTCCCCTCCAAACGAGTGAGGAGGGTAAAACGTCGTAAGCATCAGGAAACGCGCGCTCATCCCCTTCCCTCGTGAGACACTTCTGCTTCCGGCGAGATGCCGTCCATAAGTTCGCCCTGACGCCGTACTGACTCTGCATGCACGAGCTCAAAGAGCCGGCGCGTGTAACCGGAGTCCAGCCCCAACGATTCAGCTCTCAGTACGCGGTCTTCAAGCAATTGGCGCCAGCGCTCTACCTGCAACGTCGCAACATTGTTGGACTTTTTGAGTTCTGCAATGCGCTCTACTCGCGTCATGCGGCTGCACAGGAGCGAGATGAGCTCGTGATCGATGTGATCGATCTCGTCGCGCAACCGTTCCAGCGCCGCTGTGAACTCCGCGGAAGAGGGCACCTGCTCTCTCATGTGCAGCCGCGACATGATCTCGCCGAGCCGCTCCGGCGTGACCTGCTGCGCTGCATCACTCCAAGCCTGGTCGGGGTTTGCATGGCTTTCAATCATTAGGCCATTGAGACCGAGATTCATGGCCTCCTGCGCGATTTCCAGGATCAGTTCCCGGCGGCCGGAAATGTGGCTCGGATCGACAACTATCGGGATATGCGGAAAGTTGCGGCGAAACTCGATGGCCAGATCCCACATCGGCGCGTTCCTGAAGCGCGACGGCGCTGAACTCGCAAAGCCCCGGTGGATCACTCCAAGCTTCTTTACCCCCGCCCGGTGCACCCTTTCCAGAGCCCCAAACCAAAGCCCCATGTCAGGACTCGTGGGATTCTTGATCAAAACCGGGAGATCGGTCCCCCGCAGCGCGTCCGCCAACTCCTGAACTGAGAAGGGATTAACCGTTGTGCGGGCCCCGATCCACAACAGGTCAATGTCATGCCGTAGCGCCAGCTCTACATGTTCCCCAGTAGCCACCTCAGTCGCAGTCCTGAGCCCGTACTCCTTCCCGGCGTCTCTGAGCCACGGCAATGCCGGCGCCCCAATACCCTCAAAATTTGCGGGTCGTGTACGGGCCTTCCAGATTCCAGCCCTCAGGTAATCCACGCGCGTGCAACGCAAGCGACGCGCAGTCTCCATGACCTGAGCCTCAGATTCGGCCGAGCATGGACCTGCGAGCACCACGGGACGGCTTTCAACGCCGCTCCACGAGACCATTGGTTCTACAGCAATTTCCATCTAAGTCGGTTATGCCTTGTGCGCCTGAGAGTCCTGAATGTAGGGCCTGCTTCGATCCCACCGAGCGTCCCTTATGGGGGGACGACACAGATTTGAAGCAAGCGGCCTTAGGAGCCCGACCTTTGCAGTGCACAGACCGGGCCGAAGTGCGTGACTACGTCTACAACTTATGAGCTAGCGGTCAGAATGACCGAGGAGTTTTCGATGAAGGTCGGACAGGAAATTGAAACGAGACGAGCTGACTGGACATTTGAAGGGTCTGTTGCGGACACCTTTGTGGACCACGTTCGACAATCGGTGCCCATGTACGACGTGGGTCACGACCTCATCTGTAGCCTGAGCGACTACTTCGTCCACTCCGACAGCGTCTGCTACGAAATCGGCGTGTCCACTGGTGAGTTGACGCGCAAACTGGCGCTTCACAACGCCCACAAGGAAGGAATCCGCTGGGTTGGGATAGACCCGGTTGCCCCAATGATCGACAAGGCGCGCAAGCACTGCGCCGACCTCAGCAACGTGGAATTGTCGGTTGGCGATGCTCTGACCTTTGATTTCGAGAAAACGGACTTTGTTACGTCCTACTACTGCGTTCAATTCATACCGCCTCGGCATCGCCAGGACGTGATAAACAGGATTTACGAGAGGCTGAACTGGGGAGGGGCCTTTGTGCTCTTTGAGAAGGTTCGGGCACCAGACGCCCGCTTTCAGGACATGATGGTCACGCTTTACAACGACTTTAAGCAGAAGAATGGCTTTAGTTCCGACGAGATCCTCAACAAAACGGCGAGTCTTAAGGGAGTGCTGGATCCGTTTTCCACCGAAGGGAACCTGGGACTCCTGAGACGCGCCGGCTTCACGGACGTCATGACCGTGATGAAGCATATCTGTTTTGAGGGATTCCTCGCTATCAAGTAACCGGAGCGCTGCGCCGCACAGCACGCACTCCAATCACCACATCGTAGTCTCTGTCTCTGTAGTCAAGCTCGGCAGGCGTAAGCTCTTCTGAAGCCAAACCGTGGAGCGCAGCTACTGCACTCAACACGTTGCCGTATGACGTGACGTCTGCCGTGCCATCAAAGCTGTCATCAAAAAGCGTTCGTGCCGCTTGCGACGTCAGGTGCCAATACTCGCCCCAGCCGTCGCGATCCAGGTGCCTGCCCACTTTGCTCGTCCCGTGCGTTGTTACAAGCAGTACGCCGCCGGGTTTGAGCATCGACGAAAGTCGCTGTACGGCGAGACGGATATCAAAGATCATCTGGATCGTTTGGGTGCAGATGATACAGTCAAAAACGCCCTTAGGCAGTTCGTCCGCAGAGCCTGCAAGGTCGCCCACTATCGTAGCACCCTCGGATGCTACATAGCTGAAGACGTCTTTCTGCGTGACGCGATCGTCGCCAAACTTGTCGATGTAGAAAGTGTCGCCAAACTCCAGACAGCGCCCCTTGACGTCCTTTCGATTCTCGTCGAGGAAACGCTCTATGTAGTAACGCTCTATGGGGAATCCCCGGTCCAGCGCAAATGCAAAGCTTATGGGTGATGTGCGCCTGAACGAGCCAAAGTTTACCATCCCGCGCATGGGCCACTGGAGCCTCAAAACGCGTCGCAGCTTTACCAGACGATCACGCCACTTTCTCGAAAGGTGCCGGCGCGCCAGCTCTACAAGCTTATCCCGCGCAGTTGACGCGGACGCCGGTTCAGCAGGATGGGCCCGGCCGCTTTCCAAGAGCGAACCTCAGGCTAACGAACGACTGCGCACCCTGTGCGCACCGTTCACGCTACTCCCTGCGGCCACGGATTCGGCAGCTGTCTGATCGCTGGAATTCGTATCAAGGCGCTGCTCTTCGTGGTACTCGTAGTCAGTGTTCACAGACCAGACGTCGTGCGCCGAACCTCTCATGTTGGCCACAGCCATCATTGCTGTGAGCATGGAATGGTCCTGATTGTTGTACTTGTGCATCCCATTGCGCCCAACGGTGTGGAAGTTGGACAACCCATCGATGTGCTGACGCACCTTTTCGAGATGACCGGCGTAAACCGAATCGTAGACGGGATAGGCTTTGGGCATGCGAACGACAGTGCCATCGATGACCTTTGTCGGATCAGCCAGACCCAGCAAGCCGATTTCGCGTGTGGCCATTGCTACGAGGTCTTCATCGCGACTCGTCCACAATCCGTCGCCTTCAAAACAGAAGTACTCCATTCCGAGGCACGTGCGGCCTTCACCCGGCACCATCGCCCTTGACCAGTTGTTGAAGTTCTGGATGCGGCCGACCTTGACGCCAGGAGTGTGGATGTAGATCCAGTTGTCCGGAAAGAGGTTGTCCTGGTCAAAGATCAGAGCAACCGTAAGGAAGTCGCGATAGTTGAGCCCGTCAGCAGCCTCTCGAATTTCGGCGGGAGGCTGTGGGTCGAGTGAACGTACGAGGTTCCGCACGGGCATCGTCGATATCACGTGGTCGGCTTTGATCCTTTTTTCGCCGTCAGACGAACGAGCGCGCACCGCCACCACACGATTGTCTCGCGTCTCAACAGCTGCCACCTCGTGCTTCATCAGCACCTCGCCACCAAGCTCGCGAATGCGCGCCGTGGTCATCTCCCACATCTGCCCCGGTCCCAGGCGCGGATACTCAAACTCGTTGATGAGTGTCTTGATCGAATCGCTGCGCTTCTGGAGCGAAGCTGCGTTGATGATGGCCTTTGCCAGAGACAATCCCTGAATGCGCTGCGCGGCCCACTCCGCCCTGATCTCCGTGCAGGGTATTCCCCACACCTTCTCCGTATATGTCTTAAAGAAGGTTCGGTAGAGTCGTTTGCCGAATCGGTTTGAGACCCACTGCTCCAGATTGTCTTCGACCGGATATGGACGCAGGTGCGACCAGACGTAGCTCGCGACCATCAGCATGGCATTCCACAACCCAAGGCCGCGAAGTGCGTTACCTGCCTTGAGGGGATAATCGAAATACTTCCCGCTGTAATGGATTCGCGAGAGGCGCGGTACCTTGATGAACTCGTCGCCCAGGATCTCACGCCAGAGCGCTTCGACAGGTGCGATTTTGGTAAAGAAGCGGTGACCGCCGATGTCGAACCGGTAACCGTTGTACTGAGCTGTGCGCGAGATGCCTCCAACCACGTCGTCGGCTTCGAGCACGGTAACGTTGACGCCATCCTTTGCCAGGATGTAGCCTGCAGTTAGGCCTGCAGGGCCCGCTCCTATGATAACTACGCGCTCGCCAGGCTTGAGCCTGTCTACTCTCCGCACCTCACTCATAGCTGCGTAGCCGGTTTGGACCTGTCAGGATGCCACGCGTTGCCCTCAACGACGACGTCATTGAGGAATCCGACGAATACCGGATCGTTCGTGAGAATGGGGCGGAACCTGGAGGTGCCGCGGCCGCAATGCGTTTAGCAGTCAATTGGATAACAGAACGACGAGTGGATCAGCTTCCGAGCAATTAAACCGAAGCTTGCTAACGCAAAGCTCGCGCCGCGAACCCACGATCGCCCAATTTGACACCGTCGGAGGGGGCGCGAAATCCCCCCAAGACGGTTTGCAGCCTTTAGATCCGGCTGTCAGCGGGTGAGTCTGCCAGAAGATGTGCGGCTCCAAGCGGACGCGGCATAGCAGCCGCCGGCGTCGCTGTCGAGCGATTGGTCGCGACCTTAACCTGCGGCGTCACCGGCGAAATCTCGGTGACAATACCCGAATCCCAGACCACCGCTTCTTCAACTGGTGCGGCAAACGGGCTGAGCCAAGACGACTCCGAAGCGCTAAAATCGTCGCGAACCGCTACAATGTCTCCGGTGGCGCGACGCGCTCCGAGCTCGGCGAGCTGGCCCCTGCCGATGCTCGCAGCGGCGACTTCCAGGGAAAAACCGTGAACGCGAGCGAGGCGCTGCGCCTTGGACTTCTCTTCGTCGCTACGGCAGGAGCGCGCAACGACCAGCTCGGTCTCCAGGCAAAACGAAGCGTCTAGGATCGTGTCGATGGCACGGCCGAGTACGTCGAGCGAACCGGTCGAGAGCAGAACTATGGAAAGGCGCGGACGTGTCTTAAGCGGCTGGGTGCCTACCGATGTCGCTTGAGCGGTCGCGCTTGAAGATGGCAGAGACATTTGAGACTTCACATAACAAGATCCGGGCCACATATCTCAGGCGGACTTTCTGACCGGTGATCCCCCCAGACGGCTCTCCGCGGTGCCGCTAGCAGGCTGTACCACGGTCAAATACCGTAGAATCGCTGCCACACTAACCGCGGTAATCGCAAACGCCTTGCTGGCAATACTCTACAATTTCCCTGGTGCTGTGTCACAGCGCACGAAACGCGTACCACATGCTCCAATCGTCCATTGTGGAGTCAAAAGGGGTCCAGCGCCCCGATCTGGCTAAACATTCCGCGAGAATACGGCCGAGTTTTTGCGAATTGGATAGGAATCCCGCAACACCGGCCCGATGCAGGTACTCAATAGCGAAATAATGTCCGCACCCGGAAAAAATGTCCCATCTGCTGTGCTGTCAGGCACCGACGGCGCTGGAGCGCCGGCGCGGTCCCTCGGCTCGTGGATTCGTTTGATCCGGCCGCGACAATGGGTCAAGAACTGTTTTGTCCTGGCGCCCCTTCTCTTCTCGGGAAAGGCCATGGATCTGGGGGCTCAAACGCAGGCGCTGCTGGCATTCGTGGTTTTCTGCGCGCTGGCGTCGGCAGTGTATGTGTTCAACGACGTAGTGGACCGTGAATCCGATCGAGCCCACCCAGTAAAGCGTTCGCGCCCCATCGCATCCGGAGAAATCGGGACGCGTGAAGCGATGGTTCTTGCAGCGGTTCTTGTAGCGGCGGGCCTTTCACTTGCGTTCTTCGTTCAGAGGTACGTCGGGCTGATCGCGCTTTCGTATCTGGGGCTCAATGTTCTGTACAGCCTCAGGCTTAAGCACGTTGTAATCCTTGATGTTTTTGCCGTTTCGGCCTTCTTTGTGCTGAGGCTCCTGGCGGGCGCTGCGGCAGTTGAGGTGCAGCCCTCAGTTTGGCTAGTACTCTGCGGCGGACTTCTGGCACTCTATCTAGGTTTTGCCAAGAGGAGACACGAGCTCGTACTGCTCGGCAACGGTTCTGCAGCCGATCACCGCACGGTGCTGGCACAATACTCCACTCCATTTCTGGACCAGCTGTCGGTGGTACTTCTCTCTGTCACGATCGTCTCGTACATCATGTACACGCTCGAGTCGGAGACGGCGCGCGCAGTCGGAGGAGAGGCGCTTTCATACAGCACCGTGTTCGTACTTTATGGAGTACTGCGCTATCTCTATCTCGTCCATCGTCATCAGGACGGCAACCCCGCCGAGACTCTTTTGACCGATAAGGGGCTCCTCCTCGCAGTGACGCTCTGGGTCATTTATTGCGGACTTGTGCTCTACCAGCCGTTCTGACAGATGGACTCCAGCATGCAGACTTCACAGGATTCCAGGGACGAGGCGGCCTCTCCGCAGATTTCACTCGTTATGCCCTGCTACAACGAAGAGGCTATCGTCGTGCAGACCGTGCGGCGGGTACTCTCTGCGTTCGAGCGAGCTGAAATTACTCTGCAGTTAGTCGCGGTAGACAATGGCTCGCGCGATCGCACTGGTGAGCTACTGGCGGAGCTTGCCGCGGCGCACCCCGAGATCCTCGTTTGCCGCGTCGATGCAAACGTCGGCTACGGAAATGGAATCCTGAGCGGACTTCCCCACTGCACTGCTCCCTGGGTCGGAGTGATTCCGGCGGACGGCCAGGTCGACGCAGAAGACGCAGTACGCCTTTTTGAGGACGCGGTTCAGTGCGGAGAGCCCGTTATGGCCAAGGCGCGGCGGCGCTTCCGTATGGATGGGCCGATGAGAAAGCTGGTCTCCATTGGATACAACCTCTTTTTCAGATCGCTATGGCCGGGTGTTGATTCCCTCGACATCAACGGCCTCCCCAAGATTATGCCACGTGAGGTCGTGCAGGAGATGCAACTCACGAGCAAGCAGTGGTTCCTGGATCCTGAAATCATGATCAAGGCGCATTACCTCGGCATCCGCGTTCTTGAGTACAATGTGTTTGCACGGATGAGAGGCAGTGGGCTGTCGCATGTGCGAGCTTCGACTTGCTGGGAGTTTTTTAGGACTCTCCTTCGTTATCGCTTTTCGAGCGAGCTTTCGCGCTGGCGCACGGCGCACGTGAGGGCCACTCCGGCCGGAGCGCCAAGGTCATGAGCGCGACGATCGCGGCGCCAGAGCGACCGGTTCTTAAGACGCGGTCCACCTGCAGGGCCTGCGGTGGTTCAGGTATCACTCGCTTTCTGGAACTCGGCCCTCAGCCTCTGGCGAATAGTTTTCTGCGCAGCAGCGCAGAGTTTGCCAGTGAAGCTCGCTATCCGCTTGATCTGTACTTCTGTATTGACTGTTCTCTGGTGCAGCTCGCTGACGTCGTGGACCCCGAGGTCCTCTTTGCCGAATACATCTACGTAACCGGTACGTCGACCACTATTGCGGAGCACAACCGCGGCTATGCGCGGGCTGTTGTGGATGAGCTCAAGCTCGGCGGAGACGACCTGGTGGTAGAGGTGGCCAGCAACGATGGCAGCCTTCTCAAATGCTTTGGTGAACTCGGAGTTCGCATTCTTGGCGTTGAACCTGCGCGCAACATTGCCCAGGTAGCGCGCACTAACGGTGTCCCGACAGAAAACAGATTCTTCGACCGGAGCCAGGGGGCTGCGCTGCGCGAACAGTACGGTCCTGCACGCGCAGTAATTGGCAACAATGTGCTTGCGCACGTGGACGACACCATCGGCTTTCTCACCGGCGCACGCGATTTGATATCAGAAGGTGGGCGAGTGATCGTTGAGGTACCGTGGGCCGGAGAAATGCTGGAACGGCTCGAATACGACACCGTGTACCACGAGCACCTCTGCTACTTTAGTCTGGCGTCGTTGGAAAGACTGGGAAAGAGCGCAGGTCTTGCGGTTGTGCGTGTGGATCAGGTTCCTGTTCATGGCGGCTCGCTGCGTGTCTGGTTTGGCCGGCAGGGAGCGAGCGCAGTATCGAGACCTGATCGCATTGCGTCGTTAGAGAACGAGAATGGGGTAACGTCCTTTGCGGCATGGGAGCACTTTGCCGAGCGCACCAGGGCGCAGCGCCGCGAACTGGTGGCGCTCTTGCGCCAGCTCAAGGCAGACGGGAAGACGATTGCGGCATACGGTGCCCCAGCCAAAGGCAACACGCTGCTCAACTATTGCGGCATAGGCACCGATCTCGTTCCCTACACTGTCGACCGGAATCCGCTCAAGGTGGGGCGACTGACGCCCGGTATGCACATACCTGTGCGACCCGTATCAGCACTCACAGAGGATCCACCCGACTACCTGCTCATCCTGGCCTGGAACTTTGCCGAAGAGATCATGCAGCAGCAGGCGTGGTTTAGTGAGGCAGGTGGTCGTTTCATCATCCCCATCCCCACTCCGGTAATAGTCTGAGTCCCATGCGTGTTGTTATCCTCGCCGGTGGCCGCGGTACTCGACTCGCCGAAGAAACCGCCACGCGACCCAAGCCGATGGTCGAAATCGGTGGGCGGCCTATCCTCTGGCATCTGATGCACTTCTTTGCGTCCCATGGCCACAAGGACTTCCTGATAGCGTGCGGATACAAGGGAGAAATGATCAAGCAGTACTTTCGCGACATCGTGAGTCACGAGAGTGATTTTGTTGTAGACCTCAAGAGCGGTGCTGTAGATGTTCTCAACGGTTCTTCGCTTGATTGGAAGGTTGGCCTGGTGGATACCGGCCTGGAGACCATGACCGGGGGCCGCTTGCTACGTCTGCACTCCCTGCTCCAAGGCGCTCCCTTTATGTGCACCTACGGCGACGGTCTCAGCAACGTCGACTTAGGTGCGCTTCTCGATTTTCACCGGTCACACGGCAAACTGGCAACGGTCACTGCAGTGAGGCCACCGGCACGCTTTGGTGGCCTGAGCATTGACGGCGATAGCGTCCGGGCCTTTACCGAAAAGCCCCAGGCCGAGGGCGGCTGGATAAATGGTGGCTTTTTTGTCTTTGAGCCCGACGTACTCCGCTACATAAGGGACGATAGCACCATACTCGAACGCGATCCGCTCGAACACCTCGCGAGTGACGGACAGCTAATGGCGTTCCGGCACGAAGGATTCTTTCAACCAATGGACACGCTGCGCGAACGCGAGCTGTTGGAATCACTATGGACAGAAGGTCAGGCACCCTGGAAGGTGTGGAAATGAGTTTCTGGAAGCAGCGCCGCGTATTCGTAACCGGCGGAACGGGCCTCTTGGGATCACACATGATCGCCGAGCTGCTGCGGCAGGGAGCAGAGGTAGTCTGCCTCGTCCGCGACTGGGTACCCGAGAGTGAAGCACACACCTCCGGTTCGCTCGCGCGTTGTCGCGTTGTTCGCGGGGAGCTGGAGGACTATCAGCTCACATTGCGCGCCCTCAACGAGTACGAGATCGATACGATCTTCCACCTTGGAGCGCAGACAATAGTTGGTACGGCCAGCCGCTCACCGCTCTCTACCTTTGAGTCAAATGTCCGCGGCACATGGGTCCTTCTCGAAGCGGCCCGGCAGCTCAAGGCCATTCAGCGCGTAATCGTGGCGTCGAGCGACAAGGCCTACGGAGAACACGAGGTGCTCCCTTACACCGAGGATGCACCGCTTGCAGGACGCTTTCCCTACGACGCGTCCAAGTCTTGCGCAGACATCATTTCGCTCTCCTACTTCCACTCCTTCCGCCTTCCCGTTGCAGTTACTCGTTGCGGCAACCTCTATGGTGGTGGAGACCTCAACTTCAACCGCTTGATCCCTGGCACAATACGCTCAGCGCTCAAGAACGAATCGCCAGTGATACGGAGTGATGGCAGCTTTGTGCGCGATTACTTCTACGTGCGTGACGCCGTTACAGCCTACATGATGCTTGCCGAACGTGTGCCGGAAGACGGTTTTGTGGGTGAGGCTTTCAACTTCGGTACGGAAGAACCGATGTCGGTTATCGCCATGGCGTCGCGGATCCTGGAAAGCATGGATCGCTCGTCGCTGCCGTTGACCATACTCAACCAGGCTACTAACGAAATTCCGCGACAGTATCTCGATTGCACCAAAGCGCGCCGCAGGATGGGATGGGAACCGCGCTGGACTCTGGAAGCGTCGCTGGCCGAAACAGTAAAGTGGTATCGGGAGTGGCACGCGCGCGCCGGGAACGTGACTGATGACGTCCAGCCAAAGGTCGCCACGTGACGCGTCTCCCCCATGTAGTCGTACTCGGCGGCGGCCCTGCCGGGTGTGGTGCTGCGTACCAGCTCAGAAGGACCGGCAAAGCCACAGTAACGCTTCTGGAAAAGCAACAGGTAGTTGGAGGCAATGCCGGGTCTTTTCAGTGGGGCGGGCAGTGGCTGGACTATGGCAGCCACAGGCTCCATCACACCGTTGCGCCGGAGATCCTGGCGGACATCAAGGCCATGCTGGGCGACGACTTTGGCGACTTTCCTCGCCACGGCCGCATCAGACTGCGGGGCAAGTGGCTGCACTTCCCGATCCAGACCCTCGACCTGCTCAAGCGACTGGACAAGGGGTTTGCCTTTGGGATGGCGCGCGACATGGTAATGCGCAAACTCAGAAAGCCAGACGAGGGCAACACGTTTTCCTCGGTACTAATGGCGAATCTGGGGCCAACGATGTGCAACCACTTCTACTTTCCCTACGCTCGCAAGCTATGGGGACGTGATCCGGATTTGCTCTCGGGCATACAGGCTCGCAAGCGCGTCACAGCAGGTAGCTTTTCCAAGTTGATCAAGAGGCTCCTCAAGCCCGTTGGCGGTGGCAAGTACTATTACATGCGCCAGGGCTATGGGCAGATAAGCCGAGCCTACGCGGAAAATGCGGCAAGGGAGGGAGCCGAGGTTGCCCTTGGCTGGGGAGCTGCAAAGATCGAGCGCTCCACTGAGCCAGGATACACCTGGGCCGTAACTGCAGAATCCGGCGCGGAACGCCGCACCATTCACGCAGACTACATCTGGTCCACTATTCCTATCACGCTCCTGGCCAGGGTCATGACACCGGCGCCAGATGCCGCGGTCTTGTCTGCCGCTCAGAACATCTCGTTCAGGGCGATGGTGCTGGTGTACGTCAAGCTTCCGGTGCAACAGTACACCACCACCGACGCCCACTACTTTCCCGAAGCAAACGTACGCGTAACACGGCTTTCGGAGCCAAAAAACTACTTCAGGCTTACGGAACCCACGGGCACCACCGTGCTCTGCGCAGAATACCCCTGCAGTGTGGGCGACGAACTCTGGTCTGCCAGCGACGAGGAGCTCGCAAAGATCCTTGCACGCGACGCTGGCACCGCAGGCATTCCGCTCCCCGCTGCACCAGTTGATGTCCACGTGCGGCGCCTCGCACAGGCTTATCCAATTTATCTCAATGGATATGAGCGCCCGTTAGGCGTGCTCGACGACTGGGCCGCGTCACAGCCCAACCTCCTCGTCTATGGACGTCAGGGGCTCTTTGCGCACGACAACACGCACCACGCACTCTACATGGCGTATTCAGCAGTGGAGTGCCTGAATCCGGACGGCTTTGACCACAACAAGTGGGCTGGCTTTCGCGAGATCTTCAAGACGCATGTCGTCGAAGACTGATCGGCTCGACGTTGCAATCCTTGTCGCTCTCGTGGTGGTCGCCGTTGCCGTGCGCCTCCCCGGTCTCAACGGCGGCCTTTGGAATGACGAGATCTACTCCATCCTGAACTCATTCAGGACGCCATTCCCCGAAATGTTTACGACATATCCGGGAGACAACAAACACCCGCTCTACTCGCATCTGGCCCATTTGTGCATCTGGTTGTTTGGTGAGAAGAACTGGTCGGTTCGGCTGCCAGCTTTTGTGTTTGGCGCGGCAACCGTTCCGATGCTCTATGTATTCGCGCGCCCGATAGTGGGACGTCTCCAAGCGGCACTCGCAGCGCTGCTCCTCGGCGTCTCCTACCATCACGCATGGTTCTCCCAGAGTGCACGTGGCTACATCATCCTGGCTTTTGCAGCGGTACTCAGCACACACCTGCTACTCGATGCCTTACGCACCCAAAACCGGCGTAGCGCTGTGTTCTACGCGATTGCAGTTGCCCTCGCCGCGTACACGCACCTCACCTTTGTATTTGCCGTATTCGGACAGTTTGCTGTAGCGCTACTCGCGCAATTCTCGCCGGCCAGGGGCAGGCAAAAGCCCGGTTGGCAGGCGGTGCTCGTTCCATTTGTAGGAGCCGGGCTCCTCACCATTGTACTCTATGCGCCCATGCTGCCGGCAATCCGCGAGTACTTTCGGACGCCAAGTGACATGTCGACGATTTCAAGCGGAACATGGGCGCTAACCGAGACAATACGCGTCCTCCTCACCGGACTCGGCGACAAACTGGGGATTGCATTCGTGGCATTGATAGTAGCGGGCTTTGTAGGACTCGCAGGGCTTGTCAGCTTCTTAAAACGCGATCGCGACATTGCCCTCCTCCTGACTCTCCCCGGCTTGACCGTTGCACTGGGCGCACTTGCGGTAAACGGCGCGCTATATCCCCGCTTCTTCTTCCTTCTGGCCGGCTTTCTCGTGCTGATCGCAGTGCACGGAGCCTTTGCGGCCGGAGAACTCGTGGCGTCGTTGGCCGGCAAGACCTCACCAGAACGTGCCCAGTCGCTGGGACGGACGGCGGCGGTCACCTGCGTCGCGCTCCTCATCATTGCCTCCACAGCTTCGCTACCACGCAACTGGAACACCCCCAAGCAGGACTTTGAAGGTGCCATGGTCTTTGCCTCCGCCGAGAAGGCACAGGAGGACGTTGTTGCGATTGCCGATGTGACTGCTGACATGTATGGCAGATACTACGGAAAGGACTGGCGCGTCCTCAGGAGTGAGACCGACCTGGCCACCTTGCGAGACAGTACTCCAGGACGCGTCCTGATGGTCTATACATTCCCTGCCTATCTTGCCCTGGTTGATCCCGCGCTCGAAGCACGCATAGAACGTGATTGCAAGACGTTGCGGTCGTTCGCGGGTACGCTTGGCGGTGGAGACGTTACGGTGTGCTCATTCGACAAAGGTGATCGCCAGTGAAGCTCATCATACAGATCCCCTGTCTCAACGAAGCCAAAACGCTTCCTTCGACGCTGGCGCAACTCCCAAAGGAGATTCCGGGCATCAGCTCCATAGAGCTCCTGGTAATAGATGACGGGAGCACCGACGGCACCGCGCAAGTCGCCCGCTCTCTGGGCGTTCAGCACGTTGTGAAGTTCGAAAAGAATCGCGGACTCGCAGCCGCCTTCATGGCTGGTATCGACGCTGCAACCAAGGCGGGAGCAGACGTCATCGTAAACACGGACGCAGACAACCAGTACCAGGGCGCCGATATTGCCCGCCTCGTCGAACCAATCGTTGCCGGCCGAGCTCAGATAGTCGTGGGCGATAGAGGAGTAGGCTCGCTTCCCAATTTCTCACCCCTCAAGCGCAAGCTGCAGGTATTTGGCAGTTCCGTAGTTGGACGCGCCGCTGGCCTCTCCACCCCCGACGCCACCAGCGGCTTCAGGGCGCTCTCGCGCGAGGCTGCTCTCCGCACCCTCGTACTCAGCAACTACTCCTACACTCTCGAATCGCTTATCCAGGCCGGAGCAAGACGCGCCGCCGTGGAATTCGTTCCCATTGGTATAAATCCGCAGACGCGACCTTCGCGCCTGATGCGCAGTATCCCGCACTACATTAGAAAATCAGGAGTCACGATCCTGCGCGCGTACGCTATGTATCGGCCCCTGCGCGTCTTTACCATCACCGGCTCAATCACCATACTGCTCGGCCTCATTCCCGCCGTGCGCTTCCTCTATTTCTACGTTACAGGTAACCGCGTCGGACACGTGCAGTCGCTGCTACTGGCCACGATCCTCCTGGTCGTTGGCTTTCAGATTCTCCTGATCGGCCTCCTCGCTGATCTCATAAGCTTTAACAGGCAGATCGGCGAAGAAGCCCTCTACCGCGTGCGCCAGCTCGAAGCCGAGCGAGCAAGGGAAAAGGAAGAAAACAGCGGGAGCAACGTGATCTGATGGCAAGGAGCGTCACGGGGACAGAGAGAGAGCCAACGCAGCGCCGAATCGCGTTTTTCAAGAGACCGCTATTCAGGTTGACGATGAGCGCCGCAATGCTTGCGCTGCTCTTTTATGTCCTGCCCTTTGGCGACATCCGCGCAGCACTGGCAAGCGTTCCACTCGTCGTTTTTCCTGGTGCCATAGTCGTCTATATGGCATTGCATCTCATAGGAATTGCCAAGTGGCGTCTGGTAGTCAACACAGCGGGAGCCGGCCTTCGATTCAGAGATGCATTGCGCGCCTATTACTGGGGACTCTTTGGCAACGTTTTCTTGCCATCCATAGTTGGGGGCGACGTTGTCAGAATGGGAATGGCACTCAACACCGTGCGCTCACGCACCGGGCTGGTACTCGGAAGCATTCTCGATAGAGCGCTCGACGTGGTTGGACTTGCCCTGGTAGCCGGAATTGGTGCACTGCTGACGCCATTCGCGCTCGACAACGTGAGCAGGCACGTGCTGATCGGAGTACTGGGAGTCTGTGCACTTGGAGTTGCAGGCGCCGTGCTAGCGCTGATGCTCGTGCGTGTCGGTCGCTTGCCCTTTAAGATCCGGCGTAAGCTGGTACCGGTTAGACAGGCACTGCGTGCCGTGGGAGGCCGCTATCCAATCCTGATAGCTGGACTCCTTCTCTCTATGCTACTGCAGACCCTGCTCGTTGTGATGAACTGGCAACTTGGTGTGCTCGTTGGTATCGACGCGCCGTTCTACGTTTGGCTTTTTGTCTGGCCGCTGGCCAAGATCTCGGGGCTGGCGCCTGTAACACAGGGTGGCATTGGCGTGCGCGAAGCCGCACAGGTCGCGCTCTTTGCTCCCTTTGGAGTTCCGGGGGCACTGGCCGTTGCGGCTGGACTGATCTTTGAGGTCGTCATTATCTCAGGAGGATTGCTTGGCGGGCTGATCGCTCTCGTGATGGGCGGTCTGAAAGACGGCAGGCTGACGCTACCCGCTGTGCGCAAGGACGCAGGAATCGAAGGACTGGGGCAGAGCGAACCAATACCAACGGGGAACGTGCCCAAACGATGACCGCGACGCGGCGAAGCTGGTGGCGTAGCACGGGCGCACGGCTCGTATTCACCGTGTGGTTTGTGTATGGACTACACGCCACTACCAACGTTGTCCGCGAAACATATCTCGCCCTTTCCCTGGGCGAACACGGTACACTCAAAGTTGATGAGTACCTGGGATTGCACCCCGACCTCTTCGAGATTCCCGGGCGCGGATCGTACATCAACAACAATCCCGGCGCTTCGTTTCTTGGCGCGATCCCAATAGCGCTCACCAAGCCGGCAGTTAGCGCGCTCTTTGCCGCCAAGCCGGAACTGATCCAGCCCAAGCCGCCCGCCTCATACGACGACCCTCGGCCCAACCGTACCAAGTTCATGAACTTGTCGCGGGAGCGGGGACTGGATATCAAACTTGGGCTTGCAGCAATCATTACGCAGGCCGGGCTCATGGCGCCGCTGGGAGCGCTCGCCGCTCTCCTGCTGTTTTTCTACATCCGCAACCGGGGCCACGACGACCGCACAGCAGCCGGACTGGCGCTCCTCTACGCCTTTGCTACACCGATCTTCTTTAGATCAGGTTTTCTGAATCAAAACGCAATTGTCGCACATTGCACACTGGTCGCGTGGGTAGCGATGACGGGGCTCAGGCCCAGGGCACACGACGAGGAGGCTCCGCTAAGCGGCGTGTGGCTGGCAGGACTCATGCTGGGATTTGGTCTCTTTACAGATTATAGCGCGGTCCCCTTGCTCGTAGCCTTTGGGCTTTGGGTGCTGTGGCAGGCACGAACGAGCGGCCTATTGGCATCACTTCGTGCCGGAGCCGTCTTTACGGCGGGAGCAGCCATTCCGATTGCTGGGCTATTTGCGTACCAGTACGCCGCCTTTGGCAGCCCATGGTTCCCGGCCCAGCGTTATATGCCCGCAACGGAGTATTCGGTGATCGGATGGAATGGGTTCTTTGTTCCTACCGCCGAGTTGCTGTTGGGAAATCTCTTTGACCCGCGGTACGGCCTCTTTGCATTCTGCCCACTATTGCTGGCTGCATTTGCAGCGCCATGGATCTCGCACGGGCGAGGCCCGCTGCTATGGATCTTTGCTTCGTTTGTGGCACTCTACATTTTCTCCAGCGCCAACCAATTTGCCAACCTGCAGTGGAACACTGGCGTGCGCTATATGGTGCCCGCTGTACCACTCCTCTTTCTTGCAGCTATCCCCGTGCTTTCGAGGCTCCCGCGCTGGCTTGCCATTGCTCTCGCAGGAGTTTCAATCCTGATTTCCTTTGCAGTCTCGATGACGCGGGAAGGTGTTCCGGACGCGCTTCGCATTCTCTTTACCGAGGGGCCGACGCTCCCCGTATTCATAGTGCTCGAAAAGATGGCCTCCGGCTATCCGGCGCTCCAGTTCGGACCCGCAGTGCGCCTGGGACTTCTTGCCGCGGCGGCAATTGTCGTCGTGCTGGTCTGGAGAAATGCCTGGAGAGAGGAGCAGCCGAGCGCAGGTCCAGCTCTAACATCTACAAACTCCTTAGTTCGTCGCTTTCTCTGGTGCCTTTGCCTGATCAACGTCGTTGCACTGGGTTCGCATGCCGCGTTGTCATATGTCCAAGCAGGAGCGGCCCACTACCAGACGCGGGCGTATGGCCAGATAGACTTTCATACAAAACTCGGTGACCGCATTGCGGCGTTTGTGGTTGAAGCCACTCCACGCGGCCTGCTCCTGTCGATCCTGCGGCGCGATTCAGAAACTCAAGGCTCCGCTGCGTCACTGGCACACGACGACGACTTTGTAATCCGCGAGTTCGAGAGAAGAACAGCATGGGCCATTGGAGGAGACTGGCTTCAACCCGCGCCATTCCTCCAACTCTACTCCGCGCCAATACTCGCCTCCACCGCAATCGCGCTGCTTGCCCTTTTTGTAGTTGCGCGGCAGCGCAGTAGAGCAGACGATGCAATGTTGGGCCTTCTCCTCAAGTGGTCAGTGGTCTTTGCCGTGGTTATGACCGTGGCGCTTCCGGTAGTCTCCAGCGATTTCTGGCTTTCCTTTGCGTGGGGTCGCACACTCTGGTGGGGCGGCACTCCCTATCACGATGTTCCGGCTCAGGCCGTCGCCGGACTCCCATTTGACGCCCCAGTTGCCACAATGACGTCGGGCCCCCTTTGGGCCCTGGTAGTCTGGACGGTCACAGCAGTAACGCGCGGCTCTCTGCTCTGGGGAAGCGCTCTTCTCAAGCTCGTGGTCGTAGCGTCGTGGAGCGTTGCGCTCTGGCTCCTAACCAGGATCCTCAAGGACCGTCCCGTCTGGGAGCGTTGCGCTGCCGTGATTCTCGCTGGCTGGCTCCCTTTAGGAGCTATTCAAGTGGGAGGAGAGGGACAAAACGTGGCGCTGACCCTCGCAGCGGTGTTTGGCTGGCTCTTCCTAGGCAATTGCGGCCGTGCACGATGGGCTACTCTTGTGCTCGCGCTTGCTGTAGCTGTTCAACCCATGGTGGCACCACTCTTCGCCCTGGACGCGGTGCGCGCCAGAGACGCGCACGGTGAGGTGAGGAGCGTTCGCGGTACCCTGATTCACTACCTTCCAAGTGCAGGAGTGGCAGCTGGCGCGCTCCTTTTTCTCGTACTCATGGTGCCGGGCTCTGCCGGTTTCCTGACGAACGTCACTGGGAGTGGTTATGCCTACTTGCCACAAAATGCGATATTTGCCATAACCGCTTTTACCGGGCTTGGTGCCGGAGCGCTGGGGGCCGTCGTTTTTTGCACAATTCTCGCCGTCGCGCTCTGGGCAGTGGCGCGCTATTGGAAGCGCCCGGGCTTTGACAATCTGCGGCTCGCGGTTTTTGGCGCGGTCATGTCGGTGGTTTTCCTCACCGGGCATCCCTTCTGGCCATGGCACGCGCTGTTGCTCACCGTTACGGCTGCTCTCCTTCTACCAAACTCACGCTTGGGACTCTGGGGCTCAGGGCTCGCTATTGCGGCACCATTCCCGATACTTCTGGCCGTTACTCATCCCGACTCCTCTCAAACCCTCACGAGAGGCATGCCGTCGCTTGCGATGTACCTGGCGGCAATCGTCTGGATCGTGATTGCCCGAATGGTCTTTGCTAGTCGGCTGGTGACGCCGCGGCAGAGCCGGCGATAGCTGGGGCGATAGCTCTCGCCAGGTCGCGTTCTGCCACGCGGCCAACAAGGTCGTGGAGCCGCGCTACAGATACTCCGTCGTGCTCCATTTCCTCGGGCCTTACAGGTAGAGCGCCAAAATCGAGCAAAGCTGTGTCGACTTTGAGTTGGCGCGCACATTCCAGAGCAAACTCGCGCACGCTGTGCATCCGCCCACTCGCAAGGTTCACCACTTCTCCGGGTTCAAAGCTGCTCTCGCCAAGGTCAACGAGGAGTTCGGCGGCCTGTCCCACCCAGGCAAAGTCGCGTCGCTGCTGGCCGCTGGAAAGCGGCAGCGTTCTGCCTGACCTGGCTGTCGCAATCAGCGAAGGAAAGAGCCGCCCGGTGTGTTCGCCATCTCCAAATACGGTAAAGAGACGAGCTGTAACGCCACGTAACCCTGTAGCTCGACAAACTGCAGCAAGCGCGAGTGTCCCTGCCAGTTTCGTCCGCCCGTACGTTGTTGTGGGACGGGGAAAAGTGCTCTCAGTAAGCACGCCTCCTGAAATCCCATACTCGAGCGCTGAGCCGACGTGCACAAAGCGGGGACGCTCATCCTCCGGCATCGCAGCAGCAACAGTGGCAGCCTCTGACACGAGAGTGCTATTGAGACGCTCGGCCAGCAGTTCGTCTCGTTCGCTCCTGTCTACGCCGTAACCCGCCAGGTTGTAGACGACTCCAGGCTTAACCTGCGCGATTACGGCTGCTGCCCCTTCTCTGGCGAGATCCGTCACGATCACTTCCATCGAGGGATCCGGTGTCCCGCTGGCACTGCTGACCTGACGAGCAACGCCAACGACTCTGCGATTTCGTTTGCGCAGTTCGTTAACGACCCAGCGTCCGATAAAGCCCGAAGCGCCGAGTACCAGCGACGCGCGAGTTGATGCTGTGTGCGGTTTGTTCACTCGGCGTACGGCTGCGTGCGAGCCTGTGCAGCGTTCAGAGGTCCGGCCACTATGCGAAAGCCGTCTCCCGTGCGCGTCGGGCCGTCCACAAACCAGACGTTTCTTTCGGGGTACGCTTCGAGAGCCTGTTCCCGCGCCTCGCGAGACGAGTCCCAGACATAGAGCGGTACTTCTGCGTTCAGGTCGAGCGGGTTGTAAGGCGCTGCGGAGGCATAGTCGGGGTGACGGTTTCCCCGAATAAACACAAGACTATTGCCAAACTGGCCATTGCGGGCCATTTCACGTATGTCGGGCCGCATGTTCCGGTAGTGGTAGTACTTGTCGATCGCTCTCCACGGAAAAAAGGTAAGGAGCGCCACAACGCAGAGGGCCAATGCTCCCCTCACCGCACGATTGGGTCCAACGTCAGCATCGTTTCTGGCTCCTGGCATTGTATCTCCCAGTTCCATCACGCCGCGCGCTGCCAGGGCAGCGCACGAAACAACAATGAGGAACCAGTAGCGCGCTCCAAAATCGGGGCCGCCGCTGAACCAATAGAAGGAATGGACCCCAGCAATGACTGCCAGGACTGCAACGTGCCACCAGTCGGCCCGCTTGATCCTGCCAAATGCAAAGAGGAGAAAGATTGGTAGCAGCGAGCCGGTGGCCCAGCCAAGTAGCTCGGTATTGGTCGTTGTAATATTGAGGTTGGCGTTGACCACGACGTCTGCAGCACCGTGACCGGGGAACGGATCGAGTCCGGTCCAGCCAAGTCCTCTGTTGGGACCAAAGCCCAGGTCGTTGGAACCCTTGGCGTAGTAGTTGTCGATGTACGCCATGATGGGGAAATACGATGGATCTCCCGTGATCATTGCGTTGTAGGGCCTAACCATCGCACCGCTTGCGATGGCACCAACGGTCAGCAAGGCAGAGGGAACAAACTGTCTGATGCGGCTCCAGCCTCCTCGGAGCGAGTGACGCTCGTCCTGGGACCCTAGCTCACTGCTTTCGCTCCGACCGGAGAATCGAGGTGATAGAAGTCCCCACCATCGTGGCGGGAGCGACCAGACACCCAGCAGCAAGGCCGTTGCCAGTCCTTCCAACGGACGCACCAGGCTTACAGCCCCTATGGCTGCCCCTCCTCCCAAAGCTGCAAATGCGTCAGACCAGCCAAACGGCGCCGCCTGCAAACGCCTCCTCCGCATTCGGCTCACAGCCAGAGCGGCTAACAATGCAAAGAAAAGCGTTGCCTGGTGCGTCATGATGTTCATCGACATGAACACGAACCAGGGCGACAACGCCAGAAAGAGAGTCGCGAGTCGCGCCGTGCTCCTGTCGTACATCTCGGAGAGCACGCGATGCGCCAGCAGTATGTTCAAGCCGCCAAGTATTGGATTCACGAGCCATGGCACCCCGGCCCAGACTCCTGCAGCAAGTACAAAGGGCCAGCCAGGTGGTACCGGCGAGTACCAGCGAGTGGCCTCGAACTGCATGAGGTCTATGTTGAAGGCCAGCGGCGCCGGAGGCGCCGGCATTGTCAGCATTCCTTCCGCCAGGTAGCGAGCGTGCAGCAGATAAACAACTTCGTCCGGCACGTGGGGATGCTGCTGGTAGGAATAGACTGCCAGTATCGCGGACACCACCACGACCCAACACGCGGCGGCAAGAGCAAAGACGTCTGTTCGGGGCGCCGCATAAGATGCTGACGAGCTTTGGCCAACGATCCTGTCCACCGGGCCTCGTGTTTCGCTCGACGCCCACACCACAAGAATCACATTGCCAATGGCGATCAACTGAACGAGGAACGCCACGAGAAGCTCCGTCCCGTACTCCATGGGAGAGCGCGAAACCGTCGCGCTGGTTACTCCAACCGCCAGGAGCAGCACAATTAGTCTGGTCCGCGAAAGGTGCGCGCTCGTCCAGGCTGCAATGGTCCCCCAACGGGAGCGCAATGCCGCCGCTACGAGTAACGCCTGAAGCACGAGAACAGCGGCGCCAATCCAGTCCCACCGATCAGAGAAGACAAACCGGTAGTGCTGGTAGCCCACCATGTGTCCCGCCGAAATGAGCAGCAACGACGCTGCCTGCCCGGCAAAGAGCAGTACAAGCCAACCCAATACCGCTGCATAACGATTACGTGCCGACGTGGGCGTCATGCGCGTAAGCTACATCCCGTAGATCGTCACGACACCTGCGGATGGCATGGTAATCGTCACCGTTCCGTCAGACCCCGCCTGCACTGGAGGCAATTCCCTGTTGTATGGACCATGCGTGGTACTGTAGTTCACACCGTAACGTCCCGGAGATAGTCCACGGATCTCGATGGGAGTGCCCGCACCTGATCCGTCGTCGGTACTCCACGCTACGACGACTATGCGGCCGTCGGCGTTGCGAAAAGCCAGTGGTCTTACCACCCCTGTGCTGCTCAGCGAGCCAATTCGCGTAGCACCGGGTCTAACGTAGACAAAGACCTGGCGAAAGAGCCGCGCATTTCGAGTCATGGTCACGATCGGCGCTTCGGGGTCGCTCTCGTCGAGCCGATAGTAGATCCCGGTGGCGTCCGGCCTGGGACCCTTGCCGCAATACGCAATCGTGAACTGCTGCCAGACACTGACGTTGGCAATTGTTAGGTCTTCGTAGAGCTCGCCGAATCCGGCACTTATGTACTCGAGCATGGACGTAGTCACATTATCACGCCGGGCCCGATTTGCGATTGCAGCAAGCGTGGGACGCGAGATCCCGGTATAGCGATGATACGCTATTTCATCTACCAGTCCCGCCACTCCGGGTATAGCGAGCATTTTGTCGTAATAAAGAGGAGCGTTGGCGGCACGGGTAACCGAGGGAGCAATGATCCACGGGTGAAAACCTGCCGCGGAGAGTCGCGCGACTACAGCGACCGTTGCCCGGCCAACGTCTTCGGCGGTGTGAGGAGTGTTCTCCGGTTCCAGCAGAATCTCAAGCCCATCTGGCACAAACCCATACTTCTCCTTGAGATGCAGAAAGGTCTGCAACACGAGCTCAGCATACTCCTCAGGATCATCAAAGTGAGAGAAGGGCTTTGA
>CAZYTS010000038.1:0-22972 GCA_964649855.1 uncultured Gemmatimonadaceae bacterium | reverse complement strand
GATGACCCCGACCTCGCGGAGGAAGCGCAGGCCGAAGTAGAGCGTCTTGAGCAGGAGATCGCAGAGCTCGAGGTGACGCTCCGCCCGCTTCTTGTGCCACACGATCCGCTCGACGATCGCCCCGCGATCGTCGAAATCCGTGCGGGCACCGGTGGTGACGAAGCTGCGCTGTTTGCCGCCGACCTCCACCGCATGTACACTCGCTACATCGAACGCCACGGCGGCTGGAAAGTCGAAACGCTGTCGCATTCCGAAGGCACGTTAGGCGGTTTGAAAGAAGTGATCTTTAAAGTCGTAGGTGTGGGAGCGTTCGGCGAAATGCGCTGGGAATCCGGAGTGCATCGAGTTCAGCGCGTCCCGGTTACCGAGGCGTCGGGTCGCATCCACACATCGGCAGCAACAGTGGCTGTGCTCCCCGAAGCCGAAGAGGTGGACGTTGAGATCAACGAGAAGGACCTGAGAGTCGACGTGTATCGTGCCTCTGGCCCAGGTGGACAGGGAGTGAACACCACTGATTCGGCAGTGCGCATCACGCACATCCCTACCGGAGTGGTGGTCTCGCAGCAGGATCAGCGCTCCCAGATCCAGAACAAAGCCAAGGCCATGGAGGTGCTGCGCGCGAGGTTGCTCGACCTGCGCATCGCGCAACAACAGGCAGAACGTTCACGCATGCGTCGTTCTCAGGTAAGCACTGGCGATCGCTCTGCCAAAATCCGCACCTACAACTATCCGCAGAGTCGCGTAACCGATCACCGCATCAACATGACGCTCCACGACCTTCCGACCGTTATGGATGGCGACATCGGCGCATTGATCGAAGCCCTCAGGCTCGCAGACGTCGAAGAGCGTTTGAGCTCGGAGCCAGAGCCTGTTTCATGACCACCAGGTTTTCAGTCACACCGGAAGCGCAACCGATAATTAGTCAGGCGCCAACCCTTGGCGAGTTGGTCGCGGAGTATAGTGAGACTTTGCGGCGGGCCGGGATCGAGCGTTCACGTGACGAAGCGCGTGACCTGGTTGCAGCTGTGCTGGATCGGCCACGATTCTGGCCCACGCTACATGCGACCGAGCGGCCCCAGGAGCAGCAACTTTGCTCTATGGGCATTGCCGTCAAGCGGCGCGCTGCGGGCGCACCATTTGCCTACGCCGTGGGTAAATCGGCTTTTCGGTTTCTCACGATTGCCGTGGACGAACGGGTGCTGATTCCACGCCCCGAAACCGAGCAACTGGTCGACCTCGTCCTTGCATCGCCGCAGGCGAAAGGTGGACGTGGCGTTGCGATAGACGTGGGTACAGGTTCAGGAGCCATTGCCCTCACGCTCGCCGCTGAAGGCAGCTTTGACGCCGTTGTGGGTACCGACATCTCCACGGACGCGCTCACCGTAGCTCGATCCAACGCGGAGCTCGTCCGAGATTCGCTGAGGTCTCCTGTTAGCTTCATAGCGGGGACTGGGCTGGGAACGTGGGCGGCAGAGAGGGCGCGGGTAGTAGTGTCAAATCCACCCTACATTGCGTTCAGTGAAATGCACGAGCTGCCCAGGTCGGTTCGCGATTGGGAGCCTTCTTCGGCGCTCTGTTGCGGTATGGACGGCCTCGCCATCATCGCTGACGTGGTTAGAGGGGCGGCCAATGTACTCGAGTCGGGGGGACTCCTGGCACTCGAAGTAGATTCTCGTCGCGCGGGTCAGGCAGCTGAGCTCGTGAGAGCCGCCGGATCGTTCCGGGATGTTAAGGTTCTGAAAGATCTGAGTGGTCGTGAACGCTTTGTCATGGCGATACGAGGCATCACATCCGACCGTAACCAATCGCCTAACGCCTACTGCTCATGATCGATCAACGCGCAAAAGACCTTGGCCGGATCATTGGCCAAAGCGAGGAATACAAAGCGCTCAAACGTGCCAACGACGATCTCGGCGCCGACAAGGACGCCGTGGCCAATCTAAAGCGCATGGAAGAGCTGCGTCAGGAAGCGCAGGTGCTCCTGCAACGCGGCCAGGAGCCAGGCCCCGAGATGGAACAGGAACTGGACGAGCTTCTGGGCAAGGTACAGGTGACCATGGCGTATCAGCGAGCAGTCGCTGCGCAGGAGAACTTTGACAAGCTGATGATGCGCGTCAACACCTGGATCGCTGAGGGCATCAAGGCCGGAGCGGCCAGCCCAATAATCACGTTGAGCTGATGCTTTCGTCCCGTGGTGCGCTCGTAGTCCTCGAGGGTGCCGAGGGGGTAGGGAAGTCTACGCAGGTGACAATCCTTGCAGATAAGCTGCGTGAAGTTGGGACTAACGTAGTAATGGTTCGTGAGCCCGGAGGTACCGACACCGGCGATGGCATTCGCTCGCTGCTTCTCGACCCTTCTCTCGACGTCTCGCCTGAGGCCGAGGCTCTTCTCTTTATGGCTTCACGCGCACAACTCGTGCATCAGGTGATCAAGCCGGCAATTGCCAGAGGAGCCGTGGTCCTGGCGGACAGATTCTTTCTCTCCACCTACGCCTACCAGGTTCACGGTCGCGGTCTGGATGAAAAGAGCATCCGCTCCCTCAACGGCTTTGCTGTGGCGGGGGTAGTACCTTCGCTGACGGTGCTCCTGGACCTGCCCGATGGTGAGGGTATGGCACGTGCCGCAGCGAGAGGACCGATCGATCGGATAGAGGACGCCGACGCCCAGTTCCATGCCCGGGTTGCAGCGGCCTTCAGGGCCTTCAGCGTCACTGCTTGGCAGAAAAACCATCCCGAATGCGGCCCGATTGTCAGAGTCGATGCATCCGGGAGCAAAGAAGAGGTGGCGGCCCGAATCTGGCAGGCTTTCCTTTCAGCAGGCATTGAAACGTTTCAAGCCACCAGTGGGTCTCAATAGCTCAAATGGTTCCCTCCCGTTCTCGCCTCATTTTGACGATGGCAATCCTCACCGGAGCACTGGTGAGTGGGGGCTGGCTGCTGAGTCGTGGTCTCGTGGATCGCAGCGCTCCATTTGCACGCGAACGACTTTTTGACAACGTCTTTGCGCATATCCAGCGCTATTACGTGGACTCGCTGTCTACGTCGGACCTGTTCGAACGGTCGCTTACGGGGATGCTCGGCGAGCTTGGCGACCCACACACGGTCTACCTTCGGCCCGATCGCCTAAGGCGCCTTACAGAGGCAACCAGCGGCGTATACAGTGGCCTTGGCGTGCGTTTCGACGCGCGTGACGGGTGGCCAATGGTCATGGCTCCTTTTCCGGGAGGACCTGCCGAGCGAGCTGGCCTCATAGCCGGAGACCGCGTTGTTGAGATAGCTGGCCGCAGCACCAAGGGATGGACCGACGAAGAGACTGCAAGGGCAATGAGGGGACAGGCTGGCTCCAAGGTGGAGTTGGTCATCGAACGACCGGGACAACCTGAACGGATTCCTGTTACCCTGGTGCGCGGAGAGGTTCACAGGCAGGCCGTTCGCCGCACCGGCCTTTTAGGGAGCGGCATTGGTTACGTAGACGTCAAGATCTTTTCGGATTCCACAGCCCGAGAGCTGGCCGCAGCCATTGATTCGCTATCGGAACTGGGTATGAGGTCGCTGGTTCTGGATCTCCGCGGCAATCCTGGTGGCCTGCTGACTCAGGGCGTTGCCGTTGCCGATCTCTTTCTCGACTCTGCGAAAACCATTGTGAGTATGCGCGGGCGTGTAGAGAACGCCAATCGCTCCTACAGTGATGAGGCGGAGCAGCGCTGGCCTAACCTCCCATTGCTGGTGCTCGTTGACGAGAGCTCGGCCAGTGCTTCGGAAATTGTGGCTGGCGCGCTGCAGGATCACGACAGGGCGCTGGTTATGGGTCGGACCACGTACGGCAAGGGGAGCGCTCAGGCAGTCTTCCAGCTCTCGGCCGGTGGCGGACTCAAAATTACAACGGCGCGCTGGTACACACCCTCTGGGCGTTCGATTGATCGCACGCCAATGCTGCGTGCGTCAGACCGCGGAGACGACCAGGGGCCCGAACGCTTCCGCACGGACGGAGGCCGCGAGGTGTACGGTGGTGGTGGAATCACGCCCGACGCCATGGCAGGTGATACGGCGCTTTCGCCCGGCGAACTGGCGCTGCAACAGGCACTTGGTTCGCGCGTTACTGACTTTAGAGACGCACTCACCGCGTATGCAATTACGCTGCGCGGCAAGGGCAAGGTACCCTCGCCGGACTTTACGGTTACCGCGGAAATGTTTGACGGGGCCTGGCGCGAGATAAGAAGGCGCGACTTCACATTCGACCGTGCTATCCTTGACGGCGCCAAACCACTCGTAGCCAGACTACTGGCGCGCGAGATAGTACGCCTGGAATTCGGGCGCGAGGCCGAGGCACGGCGCTCGATTGCAGACGACGACGTAATCCAGCAGGCAGTACGCGCCCTGACCGGAGTAACACGCCCCAGTGAGGTCTTTGGTGCGATGGTGGTACATACCGCACCATAGGACTCACTTGTCTGGGTGGTACAGAACCAACTAAGTCAGCGCAGCGTTTCGCCGTCTACGATTCTCACGCCCTTGGGTGGCGTGAACGTAAACGCGCTCCTGGCCACCTGCGCGTTGGGAACGTAGCTCTTGATCAGAACCCGCCGCACCACTCCGTTGAGCTCTTCTGCCTCGAACTGACGCAGGATGCCGCTGTCGGTGTCGATCCAGACTTTGGCAGACTTGAAGCTGGCTCCATTCGCCCGGGGAACGAGATTCACAACGCGCGTATCGTGCTCTTCGATGGTGGCCGTTCCGCCGTCACTGAGGTTGTAGCGTGAACGCGGGTTATCAAAGAAGGCACCGATCAGATCGATCGAGCCTTCGATGTCGGCGGTTAGCGGCGCACGAATCACCTGGCCGGGCGTGGAGCTTGGGAGATAGAGCCAAACGTACTTTCCGTCGGAGAGGATCACATCGCCTTTTGGATCTGAGAACCTAAAGGCAAAGCGATCCGGACGGGATTGCTCAAACTCGCCGCGAGATCGGATGTCTGAGCCGGTGAGGGGGTTGCGAATAGTTTGTTCAAAAGTGGCCTTTGCGGTACGAACCGACGAGTAGGCCTTAACGGCGCGATCAACCGCGGCCTCGGCGGGCGACTGTGCACCCAGCGAGGCGGCGGCCAGAAACGCGGCAGCAATGGCTGTTTTCATGGTTTTATCTACCCTGCTGGTCCCAAGCCGGTCCCGCCTGGGTCCTAGACCGCGGGTACAAAGGCCTCATCGCTCGCGACAGCTTCTCCCGTTTCACCCGGTTCCTGAGGTTCCACCGTTCCATCGTCTTCAGCCACCTCAGCGCCGTGCATCCGTACGCTGACGAGAGTGGACACCCCCGGCTCCTGCATGGTGACGCCGTAGACGGCATCTGCCGCTTCGGTGGTCGTGCGTGGGTTGTGTGTGATGACGATAAACTGCGTGTTGCGCTTGAACTGGTTCAGCATCCTCACGTAGCGCCCGATATTGGCGTCGTCGAGCGGTGCGTCCACTTCGTCCAGGAGGCAGAAGGGGCTCGGTTTTGTGAGGAAGATTCCAAACAATAGCGATAGCGCCACGAGCGCGCGTTCGCCGCTGGAAAGGAGATGGATGCGCTGCGTACGCTTTCCGCGCGGTGAAGCGTGGATCTCGATGTCGCAATCGAGCGGGGCGTCGGGGTTCTCCAGACGCAGGTCGCACTCGCCGCCGCCAAAGAGCGTGAGAAATATCTGTCTGAAGTTTTCGCGGACACGCGTAAACGTCTGCAGAAACATCTCGCGAGCAGTGTTGTCGATCTCGCGTATGGCTACGTGCAGTTTGTTCTTGGCCTCCGAGAGGTCGTTGCGCTGCGTGGTGAGGAACTCAAAGCGCTTCAACTCCTCTTCGTGCTCTTCCACAGCGAGAGGGTTGACTGGCCCGAGCTTTTCGACGTCGTTGCGGAGCTGGTCGGCCTCGGCCCTTAGCGAATCGTCGTCGGTCTCCACAGGTTCGTACGAGCCCAGGAGGTCTTCGAGCGGACGACGCCACTCAGTTTCGAGCCGTTCACGAATTGCCGTCCGCTTGCCGGACAGTTCGATAAAGCGGAGCTCTGAGTGGTGCAGCGCGGTCGAGGATTCGTGCTCTGATCTTCGCGCGGAGTCGAGCTGATGCTCGGCATCGGCCAGGCCTTTATCGGCATTTCGTACTTCTGCCTCGGCGAGAGCAAGCCGGGTTTCGATCTCCTGTAAAGCGGCCGCACGTCCTGCGAGATCCGTCTGCCACGCCTCGAGTTGTGTTGCGAGCTGACGGTCAGACTCGCCGAGCGTGGACAGCTCGTCTGCGAGGCTGGCCAGTCGCTGCGATGCCGACTCGTGCTCCTGGTCGAGTCGACGCAATCTTTCGTTAGCCACCTGGAGCCGCGCGTGCGCCTGCGCTTCGGTCACCTGACCTGCAGTTCGCTCCTCACGTGCCTTTTCCAGCGCGGCTTCGGCTTCGCTGCTCAAAGAGCGGCGGTTTACAACGTCGCTCTCGAGGGTGCTCAGCGACTGCGCCGTTTCGGTTGACCTCGTTTCGATCTCACCAAGCCTGGCAGTCAGCTCATCACGTCTGGACGTGAGCTTTTGCGCCAGTGCGTCGGCTTGTTCCAGCTCACGCGCGCCGCGCAGTCGTCGCCGCTCGAGTTCCGCTCGCTGCTCGTTGGCGCGCCGTTCCTCGATTTGCGCGCTGGCTGCACCTTCGCCTGCCTCAGCTGCAGCGCTTTCAGCGGCGACAAGAGAAGTTCGCGCTGCCTCCGCATTTGCAGCCGCCTGTTCGCGTTCTGTGTTGGAAGCAACAAGTTCAGCGCGAAGTCCAAACAACTCCGCCCGTCGGCGCAGAGGGCCGCGTCCGGTTTCGGCGCCGGGGAGCCACATTGCTCCGCGCGCATCTACAAAGGCCTTGCCGCCTTCGATCGTTTGGACGCGGGAGAGGAGGTTGGTAACCCAACTCTCCACGCCGGGAGCGGCTTCTACCTGCGTCAGAAGATCACCACCCGGCTCAGTTCCTCCACTCACGGCGTCGAGCGGGAGGAGCAGCAGCGGACCGGGGTTGGTCGTGCTGTGCCATTCCCTGATGGCGTCGGCAGCTCTGCGACTTTTTACAACGACGGCGTGCAGCGTAACACCAAGAAAGCGCTCAACCAGGAGTGCTGAATCGGCGCCAGCGGTCAGGAAGTCGGAAAGTGGACCAAGTATCTCGTCCTGCCCAAACCGCTCGCGCTCGTTTAGCAAGCGAGCGGCCGCGGGAGCCAGACCAACTCTGTCGCGCTCGAGGTTCTCGAGGGCGTGGAGCCGTGACTCGAGAGAGGTGCATTGGTTTACGGAGCGATCGAGTTCTGCGCGCGCGCGGGCGTCGGCGTCTCGTGCGTTTCGCGCACTCTCGCGTGCTTTTTCAGCTGCTTGCTGCGCCAGCGAGAGCCTTTCGCGCGTGGATTCAATCTCGGCGTCGGCGCCTTCAATTTCGCGCTGCAGCGCGCTAGCTGCGTCGGTGATGTGAACCCGTTCGGTAGCGAGTTGAGCAAGTCTGCGGTCGACTTCGATGCCTTCCCGTTCGGCACCTTCGCGATCGAGTTCCAGTCGTCGAAGCCGGTCCTTGAGCTCGCGAATCTCGGCGTCAGCGGCTTCGACGGCGCCACGCTTTTCGGCCAGTAGAGTACGCGCCTCTTCTTCAGCTGCAGCCAGCGTTTTGAGATTCTCCGCTGCAGCGCTGACCGCTGTTTCCAGCTCGGCCCGTTCCTCGCTGGCGCGAGTTCTGGCATCCTGGAGGCGTTCGCCCGTCTCCTGACCTTCACGACGTTCGTCTTCGGCACGCTGGCGGCGCTCGAGAGCGTTTCGTTGCCGCTCTTCTGCAACTGCCACCTGTCCGCGCAGTTCCTGCACCCCCTGCTGCTGCTGAGCCACCTGTCTCGCCAGCTCGTTTCTTTCATCTTCTTTGCGGGCCCGAAGTTCGTGGGCGGAGTCGCGAGCGCTCTCTGCTTGCAAAACCTGCTCTGCAGCGCGCGGTGCCTGTTCCCGCAACTCGACAAGACGCTGTTCGAGTGTGCGCAGTTCTTCGCGCCAGGCCTCCATTTCACGGGCGGCAAGGGTCAGGTCGACCTGAAAGCGCCGCCCCATGAGCTCGGCGTGGCGTTCTGCTTTGCGCCTTTGACGCGCAAGTGACTTTACCTGGCTTTGAACTTCGTTGAGAAGATCTTCGAGGCGTGCGAGGTCCTGTGTGGTTTCTTCGAGGCGCCGTTCGGTGCTGCGCCTGCGGTCACGGTATAGGCCAACGCCAGCCGCTTCTTCAAACAATTCGCGCCTGTCGTCTGGTCGGTCTGAGAGGAGGGCGTCGATCATGCGTGCTTCGATCACGACGCCGGCGTCAGCACCGAGCCCCGTGCCGCGAAGCATGTCGTGGATGTCCCTGAGACGACAGGCAGCGCCGTTCATGAGGTATTCACTCTCGCCTGAGCGTGAGAGTCGGCGGGTGATTACGACTTCACGAAAAGCGATAGGAAGTCCGCCGTCGTCGTTCTCGAAAAAGAGCGAGACTTCGGCAAGGTTCACGGCGCGTCGAGCCGACGATCCCTGAAAGATTACTTCCTCCATCTTGGCGCCACGGAGCATTCGCGCCCGCTGCTCGCCCAGCACCCACCTGACGGCATCCGAAACATTGGATTTACCGCAGCCGTTCGGGCCGACGATGGCAGTGACTCCTTCGTCAAAAAGCATCGTCGTCGCGTCAGCGAACGACTTGAACCCCTGCATCTCAAGTTTTGTCAGGCGCACCTACGATGTACTCCCGACCCTCACACTGAGAGTCGATTGAATGTCCAGTGAATCGAGGAACCGTTGCTGCCGAACGGCGGCAGGTCCTTCGCTGAATGCTCCAATGTAGATCCTCCACCACCCAGTTGAATCGCGCAGAGCATAGGCAGGCAAACCACGGCCGTTGTATGCGAGAACGCGAAGCTGCGACATCGAAGCTTCGCGAGTCGAATCAACGACCAGTGCATATGGAGCGTGGATCACAGTACCCGCCGTTGGGCCAATGACACCGCGCCCGCGCAGCACCACGAGAAAGTTCTCAGCCGAGATGCTGTCAGGAAAGGCACCACCCGTCACTCGGTACCACGTTGCGCTGTCGCTGCTCCCGGCAGTGGCGGAATACGTGGTCGCCGGCATCATCCCGGCGAATTCGCGCGAGCGCGAGAGTGCATCACTCTCGGAGTTCGTGAACAGCAACTCCGTGCTCCACGCAGCGTCTGAACTGAGTCGCGACGCGGTCGCGGGGAGGGAACTCATATCCCCGGACCCAGAAAGTGCGCTATCGGCTGCCGTAAGAGGCGTTGTTCCCGAGAGAAAGCCGGCAACGCGGTTGCGCACGCCTGGAATTAAAAGGCTGGCCAGGAGAAGGGCGGCAACCGATAGGACAACCACAAGCATGCCACGCTTAGGTTTGCGCTTGCCGCCCGCGAGGCTCCTTACCGGAATCGATGGCGTACGCATTGTGGCGGAAGTGCGGACTTCGCCGAGGATGCGTACCGGCTTGGCGGGTGAGGCTGCATCGCCAACGAGCAGCGTGCCGTCCAACTGCGTGAGCAGTCGCTCCACGCCAGGCACCCGAGAGGGTATCGAGAGCAAAAGGAGGTTGCCGGCACGATGTATCTGCTCACTCAGCGATTTCCAGCGCGGACTGGAGAGGACGTCTTCTGCGAGCGGAGACTCCACACCGGGGTCGATCATGTGGACGTTGGCGCACTCCGGATGGAGTCGTGCCACTCGCATGAGCGAGATGCCGTAGCGGATCATGTCGCTGGCACCGGGCCCATCGCCGACCATTTCTCCGTTGGCATCGTCCGCCGAGAGATCTGCAATAAAAACGCTGCGATGCGCGGATTGCTGTCGTCCGACTCCCAGAGCTACAGCGCGAGTAGCAACGAGATCGTCGCCAACAATTGCTACGGCAGAAACGCCATCGAGGAGCGCCGAGACTCTTTGTCCGGCGCCCTCCCACGACGACTCAAAAGCCCGCTGCTCTGAGTTGCTCAGGGTGAGGCCTCGTAGATCCAGAAGCTGTGGCCCGATGCTCGGCCGACGCGCTCAGCCGCGTCCCGTGTATCGTAAGGCCCAAGGACGACGCGATAGACAGTTGTTCCCCCCGTCTCACCAGTCACGACTCTGGGCCTGGCCCCATCGACAGCTATGCCGGCAGCGATCTCCCTGGCTCGTTCGAGTGAAAGCACAGCGGCAAAAGAAACCGTCCAACCACGCGAACGCGGAGTGATTGTTGGCGGTGCGACAGGTGGTACAGTCGGAGGTGGTGGAGTGGTGGCGGTGTCGCTTCGAACGATTGGTGGTAGCGCGACCGTATCTCTTGTCGTGGTGTCAATCTGCTCGTAGGCAAACGAGACGGGCTCGTCGATTCCGGTTGCGCGCGGCCTGAATCCGTTCCAGCGCATGAAGAACCAATTGTCCGATGCTCCGCCTTCTACCGTCCTCCTGGTCTCACCGCTGCCGGGGTCGACAAACACGACGTTGCTGCTCGCTAGCGTTGCCACAGTGCCATCAAGGGCAACGGTTGGCAGATCCGAGCGCCAGCGCGTCGGGAGAGTCGAAAGGAGTACTTCGTCGCTGATCGAAACAACCCAGGCCGAATCGACACCGTCTGGTCGTGCGATGAGGTATCTGCCAAATGGATCCATGCGCAACTCGGCAACAGGTCCAGGCAGTTCCACAGTATTTCTGATCTCCGTGGCGTAGCGATCAAGAAGCTCCAACTTTCCAGTGCCCGCACTCGCTACAAATACCCGGTCACCGCTGGGAGTGGGGGCGAGTGAGGTCAGCTCTCCACCGGTTTCGTAGCGTTCCTGCCGGTCGAGCTCGTTAGGTGCCACGCTGAATACTTCACCGACCGTAGCCACGTACACGCGGTCCCCGAGCGGTACGAGCGTGGCGCCGCTTGCACCAGGAAAGCTCGCGGAGTCCGAGATACCGTCGTCGGGTGGGCGAAGTCTGAGGAGCTTGGATCCGTCGTCATTGCTCGTAAGTACGAGCAGCGTGCCGTTAGGTGACGGCAGAATCTTGGTTATGGGTCGCTCGAGTTCGAGCTTCCAGTCACCGGTTGGGGTCAACCGGACGATGGTGTTGTTGGCGGTGGTTGCGTAGACCGACCATCCATCTGCGGAGGCGACGCTCTTGTACCGCGCCCGCACGGTGCGTCGCACGGTGCCGAGCCTGAAGTCTACCCAGCCCGGTGTTCCACCGCTGTCGACAAAGGCCAGAACGCCATTTTCGCCGTCAAAGGCCAAAACCCTTGCTGTGGGAGGGGCACGATGGCCTGCAGTCCAGATGGCTGAATCGGGGTTGTCGAATCTGAAGGCTTTGACGAGTCCCCCGCTGCGGGGGACTCTAACGATCAGCGGATCGGGACCGGCGGTGGCAAGTTCGGGCAGCTCGACGGGGCTCCGCGGCTCCCGCTCTCCACTGCACGCAAAGGCCAAAGCAACGATCAGGACTACGTGAATGCGACGCACGGCAGGAAAGTAATAAGAAACGGGTAGTTCGCGGGATGGAAATCCGCGAAAAAAACAACGGGGAGGACGGCTTTGCCGCTCTCCCCGTTGTACCCTGCGTTTCGTGCTGTGATTGCGCTAGAAAGACTGCCCCAATGAGAACATCCAGTAACCATCGCGATTGGGTCGATCCAATGGGATGGAATAGTCCCAGCGCAGCAAAGCAAATCCAAAGAGGTTGACCCTGATACCAGCGCCATAGCTCCGCATTACGTAGCGGTTGAGGTCCTGGTCGTAATTCTCGGGTTTGCTCAGGTGGACGCTTTGACCTTTCTTCCAGGCCACACCCGCATCAAAGAAGAAGAGGCCGTCAACCGGTGGCAGCGAAATGGGGATGACACCCAGGTCAAAGCGCCGCACCAGCGGAAAGCGCAACTCGGCGTTGGCCAGAGCAACTCGTGAGCCAAGCAGTTCTGTAGCGCTACACGAAGCCTCGGTTGCGCCAAACCCGCTGCAGAACTGCGACGAGAACTGCTCCCGATCGTAGCCGCGTACGTAGTCCGGTCGACCGATGTACTTGGGGAACTCGGTTTCGTCTGGCCCTATTGCCATGTTGGTCTGCGCGCGCCAGGCAAAGGTCAGGAAGTTGAAGAGGATCGGCACGTAGCGACGGTAGTCGACGGTGAACTCGGTCCACTTGAGGTTGCCGATCACCAGTGGCTCGACCTGCAGCCTGAATCGACGCCCTGAAATTGGCGCTGTGTATCCAAACAGGGTGTTGTCCGATACGAAGGCCACGTAGGGCGAGACATATGAGAATCCGCCGTAGTCCTGGACCTCGTCGGTGATGTAGTCCGAGCTGAAGCCGGTGCTGTAGTCGATGAGCCGGCGAATGGTTACAATCGAGCGGCTCACGTGGTTGCCGTTGAGCCCAAATTCCCAGCGCGTAAACCTGTTGCGTGGTCTGAGGGCTACGGCAAATCCCTGCCTCACGATGTAGCGCGCGATGTCATAGCTCTCGACATAGCGCAGCGAACCGTCGCCAACGGGCACCTGGCTGTAGTCGCTGAGGAAGAAGATGGGCTGTTGCATGACACCAACCGTGTATTGCAGCCGGCTCGAGAGGTTGGTGTAGGCTCCAAATGCAAACGCTTCGCTAAAGCGGCCGTTTACCTGGCCCGCCAGAGTGAGGCGGTTGTTGCCGAGAAGGTCGCCCAGGACTATCGCCGTGCCTCCAAAGAGACCGCGGCCGTAGTTGTCCTGCGCGTAGCCAATGGTGGGCCGCGAGATGTATTCCGGCTGCAATCCGGGCTTGTAGTCATAAGCCTTGAACTGCAGCGTGTCGGGTAGAGCAAGAGTGGCGCTGTCGAGAAGTTGTGCAACCGAAATCGGCGCGTTGCCCGACCTTTCCACACTGGCGGGTACGTCTGCGGACGGACGAATGCCGGTGGTGGAACGGTAGATCGATACGGCGTCGCTCCGGCTTGTATCTGCTGCGCGCGAGGCCTCTTCGATGGCGCGAAGCATGCCGTCTGCGTTTGCATCCTGCACGCGCGTAGCGGCGCCTCGCTCCCGGCCCTGCCCGGAACTTGCGACCACGGGTGGAGCAGGAACCGGTGGTCTATAGGGCTCACCCTTTAGCCTGCGCGGGTTACTGACTGTCCAGATGGTGTAGTCGCCGTTTTCGTAATATGTAAACGCGAGTTTGTCTACGTCACGGGCCCACGTTATGGCAGGGGAGTACTCGGCCATTGCCGAGACTGCGCCAATGACGTTGGTGAGCTGGTAGTGTTCCCGGTTGTCGAATTCGTAGAGGAAGAGATTGGGCGTTCCTCCGCGATCAGAAATGTAGATGATCGATTTTCCATCGGGCGCCCACATCGGGTTGAGATTCAGTCCGTCCTGGTTGGGAAGGACCTCGATCCGGGCAGCCTCGAGATCGAGAGTTGCAATCCGCCATTTGGCAAACTGCAGCACTTCGAGGTCGGTGCCCTCGCCGCGGTCGGTAGCAAACACAACAGTCTTGCCGTCGGGCGACCACTGCGGCATCAGCTCTGCGTGCTTGTCGTTCGTGATCTGGCGCAGCCTTCCCGACTCCACGTCTACTATCCAGAGATCGTGAATTCCGGAGTTGTAGCCACTGAAAACGATCTGCTTGCCGTCGGGGCTCCATGACGGAGACATCACGACGTCCAGAGGGAGCTTGTCAAAGACCTTTACGACCTTTCTCCTTTGGACGTCCATGGTGTAGAGCATATCACGTCCATCGCGCTGAGCGGTGAATGCGATAAAGCGTCCGTCGGGCGAGAAGGAACTCTGCGAGTAGAGCAAACGCAGCTCTTCGAAGTCAGGATCTAGCGTGGACTTTACGAGGCGCTGTATTCGTTTGCCCGTTTCTCCGTCACCGAGCCAGAGGTCGGGAAAGACCTCGCCGCGGAGGAAGCTTCCGAGCGATATAAAGGCTATGTAGCGCCCGTCTGGTGAATAAGCGGGTGCAATGAACAACTGCGCAAAGCCGCCGCTGCGCCGCTGGTTGAGGAGAGGCTCGGAGAACTTGCGGGCGCGGTCCATCCCGGCGATCTGGGGCAGGTGCTTGACCTGCATTGCCTCGCGCCACTCGTCGCTCAGTTCCTCGAGTGAGAGACCAAGTTCACGCTTGAAGGCGCGTTCGACGCCGACGTTGGGTGTGGCGTTGAGGATTTCACCGATGACGTCGTCGCCCCAACGCTCTCCAATGTACTCCCAGAGTGACTCTCCAAAACGGTACGGAAAGAAGCGATCCGGGTAGTTGGTCATTTGTTCGATCGAGGGCAGCGTGCCATTGAGCGCGGCATCGCGGATCCACGATTGAGTCAACACGTGTCCGGGACCTAACGACAGGTACTCGGCCATGCCTTCCATCATCCATAGGGGAGGCTGGACCTGCGCGAGTGTCTGCAAACCGCCGCCAGCCCGCCCGCGCGCAAAGATGTCGTACTGAAAGCCGTGAACGATTTCGTGAGCGAGGACGTGTTCGAACGATTTAAAGTCCCCCGTGAACGGGAGGAGAATCCGGTGTCTGAGTGCTTCTGTTACACCACCGGTGCCTTCGCCAAGATCGCCGGTAACGTTGTTCTGTCCAAAGTCGGTCCGCGACCTGAACAGGATCAGCGGTTTCTTTTCGCGGAACTCGTGGTTGAGTATGCGCGACAGGCGTGCATATGAGCGTTCTGCCATGCGCGCCGCGTCGGTTACGATGTCGGCTTCCTCTGGGTAGTAGTGCACGAGGAAGTGCGGCGTTTCCAGGACCTTCCAGTCGAACCGGTCAAACTGGACCTGGTTCTGACCGAAGTAGGATTGCGCGCCGGCAGGAATGGCAAACGCTGCAAGACCGAAAGCGAGCAGGAAACGCGATCGTGTCATGCAGAGGCTCCTTGCGACGCAACGGGGACTACGGCTGCATCTCCCCATAAACGCTCCAACTGATAGAAGTTTCGCAGTGCTGGATGAAACAGGTGGACGACGACGTCGACGAAATCCAGCAACACCCAGCGGCCTTGCGGCACACCTTCATTGTGATGCACGGGGTTCCCTTCGCTCTTGAGAATTTCCATGACGTGCTCAGCGGTGCTGCGTACGTGCGTGTCAGACGTTCCACTTGCTATGACAAAGAAGTCGGTCATGTCACTGACTCCCGCCAGGTCGAGGATCACCACGTCCTCGGCTTTGTTGTCGAGGCAGACGGCGGCGATTCGTTGAGCGAGTTGGGCCGACTTGGAGCGATTGCTTACTTTGGCCATGCTATGACGCTGGTAGGCTTGGGTTGGAGCCGGATCCCCGGCGCGAGAGACGGCCGGTGACCGGGAAGCCTTGGAGGCAAGCGTCAAGCTTAATGCGGCGCGCACGAGGGAGCGACACGCGGCGCCGTTTGAGACCCTAGGTGTGGGCGATGAGGGCAGGGATGGCGACGAGGGCGACGCTGGCGGTGACGGACCCCCTGCATGAACCTCGCGATCATCGCCCTCTTCGCCAGCTTCGCCCTCCTACTGCTTGATCACCCAGACCTTAATTTCTGGCTTGACGTCTGCGTGGAGCTTGATGGGAATGCGGTAGACGCCGAGTGCCTTGATCGGCTCGCTCAAATCGATCTGACGTCTTTCGACGCGAATGCCTTGAGCTTCGAGCTGCTGTGCAATGTCGGCAGCAGTGACGGATCCGAAGAGTTTGCCTTCTTCACCGACGCGGGCCGCAAAGGTAAGCGATACTTGCTCCAGAGTCGACGCATAGTTCTCGGCGCTCTGGCGACGTTCGGCCTCGGCCGCTTCGAGGCGCGCCTTTTCCTGGGCGATGCGGCGCTTGTTGCCTTCGGTTGCCTCTACTGCTATACCGCGGGGCAGGAGGAAGTTGCGCGCGTAGCCCAGGGAGACCTTAACCAGGTCGCCGGGGTGGCCCAGGTTTTCAACTGCCTGACGGAGAATGACTTCCATTTTAGTAGCTCCAAATCGTTAGGTGGCTGAGCGCACTCGCCCACGCCAGTCGATCCACGTATCCGCTAGCCCCAGCCCCAAAGAAAAAATGCCAACAACAGGTCCTGCAAGCACCGCGGCAATAACCAGCAGCACGGGAGTCGGTTTTCCTGGAGCAAGAAACCAGGAAAGGACGCCGAGCCCCCTAAGCGCATAAAGCGCTCCAAAGAACACCACCAGGTTGAGGCCGAGCATTCTGGCCTCGCTAAACGCTGGCACGACGAGCAACGTCACTCCAAGTACAACTCCCCAGACCAGCTGATCAGAAAAGCGAAACTCCGAAAGCCGGTGGAGTGCAGGACCTATTCTCGTTCTCGTGGCGCGATGGTACAGGGCCCATGCGAGCGCCAGCAGGGCGAGCGATTCCAGAGCCAGCAGGGCGGGGAACACCGCCAGGCTGGCCCGGGCAATCTCGGGCAACTGTGCCTCACCGCGATCGATCACTGCAACCGCGTTGGGAAATCTGCGAGCAAACTCCTGCCATTCCGGAGTGCGAGCTCTGGCTTCGTATTCCCTGGTGACAACGTCCAGACGGCGTGCAAACTCGTTACTCACGGCACGGTCGAGATCGTCTGCGCGCGATGGTCCAAACAGCAAAAACAACAGCGCCACGCCAAGTGTTATGGCGGTGGCTGCCAGTGCTCTCGGAAAGAAGGGTCTATCCTTACCGATGATGCACGTGAGGCCAAAGGCTGCTGCCAGCACCAGCACCCAGCCTCGGGTAAGCGGATCGAAAGCCCCGGCGTCTGGCAAGCCAGTGGATAGCATCCACGCGGCGAGACCTCCCCAGGCCAGAAAGAGCCAGAGGCGTCCGCCCAACAGCCAGCCTGCGAGAGCACATGCTGCCATTGCTGGGCCGAGAAAGAGCACGGTCTTTTCTATGGGCACCACGACCCTGAACTGGGCGACCATGGGAACGGCCAGCGCCAGGAGGACGGCAGCCACGAGTTTCCCCCAGCCGCGTGCACGCGGTGCAGCTACGATGGGGGGCACCGACGACTGAGCCTCCGGATTCTGCGCGCTGGCGTTCACCGCTTTTTACACGCCCTGGTGGCCGCGCAGGTAAGGAATCAGCGCCAGGTAGCGTGCGCGCTTGATGGCGCCTGCAAGCTGTCTTTGATGTCTTGAGCAGACACCACTCAGGCGACTCGGCAGGATCTTGCCGTGGTCGGTAATGAAACGGCCGAGTCCGCGGTCGTCTTTGTAGTCGACGTAGTGGACGCGGGACTCACAGAATGGGCAGGTCTTTTTGGTTCGTCGCATGTTTTAGTCCTCGTCTTCGTCGTCATCGTCGCGGAGACGCGCCGCAGCCATCTCTTCTTCGGAGATTGGCGGTGCTCCCAGCTCGTGCTCGTAGAGGGTGATGAGGTAGCGGACAACGCCGTCATCGAGTTTGAGCGCTCTTTCAAACTCTGGCAGCGCTTTCGGATCGCATTCGAACTGAGCGAGGATGTAGTAGCCCGTTTCGCGTCGTCCGATTTTGTACGCGAGCTGACGGCGTCCCCAGTGTTCCACCTTGATTTCTTCGGTGGCTGAAAGGAGCGCGTGATGGCGGGTGAGTTTTTCCTGGATGGCGGTGTCTTCGAGCGTGGAGTCGAAGATGTAGACCGCCTCGTATTTACGAGACACGTCGGCAAGCCTCCCTTTGGTCGTGAATCCGCCCCCCGCTGGTTGCCGTGAGTGGGAGGAGGGTGACGGCGGCCGGTGGGGCCGCCTTTGATTTGTGAGCGAGGTAAGTTAAGGGGTCCCGGGGCGGAAGCGTAGGCCTAAAGGGGGGCCAGGGCGGCGATTATGGGGTCTTTGCCCTGGTTCGCAGGACCCCTGATTGATTTCGAGACCTGTGGCCACGGGGACTTCGCAGCGTACCCAGAACCCAATCCGAGCAGCTCTATGTGCGGCCGTTTTGGCCTTACCCGACCAGACAAGCTCGACCTCAAGCGCTTTGGTGTGACTGGGCTGCCGGAGGTGCAGCCTCGCTTCAACGTGGCTCCGGGGACGGATGTTCTCGCTATTCGGCAGAGGAGCGGAGAGCGGGAGGCCTCACTGATCCGCTGGGGGCTGGTGCCGTGGTGGGCGGATGACCCATCGATTGGGGGACGCATGGCGAATGCGCGGGCCGACAGTGCGTTTTCGCGGCCGGCTTTTCGTGAGGCCATCCGGCGGCGGCGCTGCCTGATCCCTGCCGACGTGTTCTATGAGTGGCAGGTCGTGGCGGGCCAGAAGGCCAAACAGCCGTATGCAGTTGTGCACAAGAACGCCGAGATTTTTGCGTTGGGTGGTATCTGGGAATACTGGAAGCCAAAGGATGCGGAGCAGGGGTCGAGCGAGGCCCTGGTGACCTGCGCAATTCTGACGACAGCGCCTAACAGGCTGCTGTCGGGGATTCATGACCGGATGCCGGTGATAGTCCCGCCCGAGCGTTACGATTCGTGGCTCGATCCGCGTACTCCGGACCCGGCAATTACAGATATGACGCAGTCGTATCCGAGCGACGCCTTGGCGGCGTGGCCGATTTCGTTGCGGGTGAATCGGGCGACTGAGGATGACGCTGGCGTTCTGGAGCCGATCGAGCTTTGAGAAAACCTCGCCAAACCCGCCGGGAACGCCTCTATCGCGCGTACCAGGAAGCCACAGTGGACCCCGTGTTCATGGCATGCATGCGTGCTGTTGCTCGCGTGTTTGACGTTACCGCACCCGACGGGCTCACAGCCCAGCCACCACGTCGGCGTCGCTCTCTCCGGCCACGCCTAAAACGGTTCAGACGTTGAACCTGAAGAGCAGCACATCTCCGTCACTGACTACATACTCCTTGCCTTCGGACCGCACCGAACCCTGTTCGCGAGCTCCCTTCCAACCACCTAACGCGACAAAGTCGTCGTACGAGACCGTTTCAGCGCGGATAAAACCACGCTCAAAGTCAGTGTGGATTACCCCCGCTGCCACCGGAGCCGTGTCTCCCTTGTGAATCGTCCATGCCCGCACCTCCTGCTCTCCCGCGGTGAAATAGGTCTGTAACCCCAAAAGGTGATAGCCTGCACGGATCAGCCGATCGAGTCCGGCGGACTCAAGGCCAAGCGATTCCAGAAACTCCCGCCGCTCCTCAGCCGAAAGTTCGGCGAGTTCTGCCTCGATCTTGGCCGAGAAAGCCACTACCTCCGCCTCTTCACCACTCGCCGCAATCGCAGCTCTCAACGCCTTGAGATGACGGCCTTCGTCGCCGTGCAGCTCCGCATCAGTCACATTGGCGGCGTAGAGCACCGGCTTTGTCGTGAGAAGCTGAAGAGGCCTGAGGAGATCGAGTTCCTCCGCATTGAGCCGCGCTTCCCGCAGCGATTTGCCTTCACTCAGGAGTTTGTGTGACTTCTCCAGAATGGGGAGCTCGCCTTGCGCCTCCTTGTCTCCGGTACGCGCGGCGCGCTGCACGCGATCGAGGCGCTTTTCAACTACGCCAAGGTCCGCGAGGGCAAGTTCAAACTCAATAGTCTCGCGATCGCGCACTGGATCCACGCCGCCCATCACGTGCGTCACATCCTCATCCTCGAAACAGCGCACCACGTGCACGATAGCGTCTGTCTCGCGGATATTGGCCAGGAACTTGTTGCCGAGCCCTTCTCCCTGCGCGGCACCTTTGACGAGGCCTGCAATGTCGACGAACTGGACCACCGCTGGCACAGTACGCTTGGGCTTGACGATCTCAGCAAGCCGCTCCAGACGAGGGTCAGGAACGTCGACCATGCCGATGTTTGGATCTACCGTGCAAAACGGATAATTCGCCGCAGCCGCCAAAGCAGATGAGGTAAGCGCATTAAAGAGCGATGACTTGCCGACGTTAGGCAGTCCTACGATACCAAGGGAAAGCATTCAGGAGGGCGAAGATGGCGAGGATGGCGAGGATGGCGAAGGTCGCGGCGAGGGCGAAGATTGCGAGGAGGGCAAAGAGGCTCGGCGGCCGCCTCGTGTCATCGGATCATTGAAACGTCGCAGCTTCGAACCATCGAAGCCTTGAACCGTCGAAGCGTAAAAATGTATACATCTGCAATATTTTGATGATGCTGCCGGACCCGTCGCACGATATCGTGTTCGCATGCTGGCTCACGAACGACTCAACGTCTGGCGAAAATCTCACGAACTCACCCTTGCCGTCTGGCGTGCCCTCGACGGCAAAAAGGGGCGGGGACATGCAACCATCGCCAATCACCTCCGCTCCGCGACTCTCACCATAACGCTGCGTATCGCTAACGGCGCATCGCGGAGCGAAATGAGCGATTTCGTCCTCCACCTCGAACGAGCACTCCGCTCCGCCCACGAGTGTCTCTATCTCATCCGCCTCGCCGCCGAGCTGGAGGCGCTCACGTCTACAGAGCGCGCCACCCTCGAAGCACGAACGGATCAGATCTGCCGTATGATCGAATCTCTCAAGCGTCATATGGTCAAACAGCATGCTAAACGGGCCGTGCGCCGTCCAGCACGTCACAAAACGCGCGGACCCAACGGCACACTTCCCCAGCGACCCGCTCGTCGAAAAGTCACTCGCGAGGTGCTCGGCGGTTGAAAGTATTCATCGCCTTCTCACACCCTTCCTCAATCCACATCCCAACCAGTTCTTCCATCGTTGGAAGCAGATCCCTTACCACTGCCGTTTCGCTCTTGCTGAAAGGGCCGAGCACGTAATCGGATAAGACTTCCACGGGGCGATCTTCGTTTTCGGGTCTGATTCCGATTCGAAGCCGCGGATACTCCAGGGATCCAACGGCTGCTTCAATTGATTTGAGTCCGTTGTGGCCCCCGGCGCTCCCATGTGCGCGCAGCCTGAAGCGACCAATGGGCAGGGCAACCTCGTCGACAATAACAAGCAGGTCATTGGCCGGCGACCACGTCTCCCTTCTCAGATAGTTCCTGAGTGCTGCGCCACTGAGGTTCATGTACGTCTGCGGTTTCATGAGTCGCACGCGGTGACCCCCGCGCCGCCCGTCGGACACGTGCGCGTCGCCATCCTTTCGCCAAGGGTCGAAATGCCAGACGTCGGCCAGGTGGTCTACAATCCACCAGCCGACGTTGTGGCGCGTGCGCTCGTAGCGTTTGCCCGGGTTGCCGAGTCCGACGACGAGTTTCACTCGTCAGGCGGCGATTACTTCTCGCCTTCCTCCTCTTCCGGTTTGGGCTTGCGGATGAGTTCCGGCTCTGAAGGGGCTCCTTCTGTGCCCTCGGCAGCCGGAGTAGCCGCAACCTCTTCCTTTGGCGCTGCAACGATCATCACCGTCTCACCACCGTCGTTGAGGACCTCAACGCCTTCGGGAACCTTGAGATCGTTGACGTGAACGGAGTGTCCAATCGCGACCTCCGTTACGTCCACCTCGATTCTGTTGGGGATGTCGGACGGATCCACGCTGCATTCCAGTTCCTGCAGCACCTGGTTCATGATGCCGCCAAAAAGCCTAACGCCAGCCGGCGTCCCCTGGAGCACGATCGGAATGCGGACGGTAACTTTCTCGCCTGCAACAATCTCGTAGAAGTCTACGTGAATGACGTTGCGCTGAACGGGATGGCGCTGAATCTCACGAATCAGCGTTCGGCTCGAAGCCCCGTCGAGGCTGAGGTCGATGACCGTGGTTTCGGCGTTGATGTGGCCGAGCAGCCTCTCGAGCTCGCGGCTATCGATTGAAAGCGGAAGTGGTTCCCGCGTCCGGCCATAAACGACACCGGGGATGCGCCCTTCGCGGCGCAGTGTGCGGGCGACGCCTTTGCCGGCCTGATTGCGAGGCGCTGCCTGGAGAGATGCTGTTGCCATAACAGTTGACGTTAAACGGTGACGAAAAACCGGAACCTTGACCGGCGGTGCAAGCGCGTTGCGCTATGGCCGCCCTTCGTGGCTTTATCTGCAGTTAGTCAAACAACGAACTCACGCTCTGCTCGCTGTGCGTAAAGCGAATCGCCTTGGCGAGCAGTTCTCCGACCGAGAGCACCGTGAGCCGGTCAAAACGCTTTTCCGGAGCCAGTGCTATTGAATCGGTTACCACAACTTCAGCTATCGGCGCCTCTTTGAGGCGTTGTACCGCCGGGCCCGACAAGAGAGCGTGCGTAGCGCACACAAAGATGTCTCTGGCACCCAGTTCTTTCAGAGCGCGAGCGGCCTCACATACCGTTCCCGCTGTATCGATCATGTCGTCGGGAATGATGCAATCCATTCCCTCGACCTCTCCCACCACGTTTACGACCTCCGACACATTTGCAGCTGGCCGTCGTTTGTCAATAATCGCCAGAGTGGCGTTGAGGCGTTTACCAAAACCTCGCGCCATCTTGGCCGACCCCACATCCGGTGCAACAATCACCAGATCCTTGAGCTGCTTCTTCTTGAAATGCGACACCAGCACCGGCGCCGCGTACAAGTGATCAACAGGCTCGTCAAAAAAACCCTGAAGCTGGTGCTGGTGAAAGTCGAGGCCGAGGACGCGATCTGCCCCGGCCCTGACAATCATGTTGGCAACTAATTTTGCGCCTATTGCTACGCGAGGCTGGTCTTTACGATCCTGCCGCGAGTAGCCGTAGTACGGCATTACACAGGTAATGCGCGCTGCAGAAGCTCGTCGTGCTGCATCTATGAGGAGCAGCAGTTCCACGAGATTTTCCGCCGGAGGATTCGTGGGTTGGACAATAAAGACGTCTGCGCCACGTACGTTTTCGTCGATCCTCACAAAAATCTCACCATCGGCAAATCGCGAAATGGTGAGCCTCGCCAGATCGATCCCCAGGTTACGCGCAATTTCCTCGGCCAATCCCCGGTTGGCGGTTCCAGACAAAAGCTTGAACCCCCGAGTACCGCCGGCGAATTGGTCCATTACAGTAGAGCCTCTAACGCTAATTGCGACTGAAGTTTGAGTCAATTACAGCCGCCCTCGCGGCTGCCCTTGTCGGGATCGATTCGATCAGCTGTTTCGGTCCTGAAGATTGCCCCCGGTGGATTCGAACCACCATTCTCAGATCCAAAGTCTGATGTCCTGCCATTGGACG
>CAZYTS010000037.1:0-23048 GCA_964649855.1 uncultured Gemmatimonadaceae bacterium | reverse complement strand
GGGTGACGCGCTGCGCGGGGATGAGCGCGTGGAACTCGGGCAGCAAGATCTCGCCGGTCTCCTCATCCTCGATGCGCGAGAGCAGGCTCCTCGCGATGCGAAACGTCGACGCGACCACGCCGCTGGCGACGCCGGAGTGGACTCCCTCGCGCAGCATGCTCACCTCGAGATCCGCGACGATGTTGCCGCGCAGCGACGACGTGAGCCACAGCCGCTCGTAGTCCCCGCAGCCGGAATCCAAGCAGATCACCAGGGCCGGTGCGCCGATGCGATCGGCGTAGGCCTCGATGTAGGCGGGCAGATCCAGCGAGCCGCTCTCCTCGGAGCACTCGATCACCACCGCCAGGCGCGGGTGCGCCTCGCCCTGCTCGGCCAAGGCCCTGGCCGCCGCGATCGAGGCGAACACGGCGTACCCGTCGTCGGCGCCGCCCCGCCCGTAGAGGCGCCCGTCGCGCATCACCGGCGTCCAAGGCGCGCGGCCCTCGCTCCAGCCGGTCATGGGCGGCTGCTTGTCGAGGTGGCCGTAGAGCAGGATCGTCTCCGGCAACGAGCCCGGGATGTCGACGAAGAGCAGCGGCGTGCGCCCCGGCAAGCGCCAGACTTCAAGGGTGGCGTCGTCCGGGGCGTGCGCGCGCGCCCAGGTCTCCGCGAGGGTGACCGCGCGGTCCATGTGGCCGTGCACCTCCCAATCCGGGTCGAAGGCCGGGCTCTGGTTCGGGATGCGGATAAACTCGACGAGGGCTGGGACGATGGCCTCGTCCCACATCCCGTCGACGAAAGACTGTGTGCGCTGGCTGTCCATGGGGGGCTCCGTGCGGCGGGAGGGCGCCGAGCATACCGCCAGTCTCGCGCGCACGTCACCCGCCGGATTCCGCGGCGCTCCGTGCTTGACAGCGCGCGCCGAGCCACACTACAAGCTCGTCTCTCTAGCGCACGGGGCGTAGCGCAGTCTGGTAGCGCGCCTGCTTCGGGAGCAGGAGGTCGCTGGTTCAAATCCAGTCGCCCCGACTGGCAAGAGAAGGACTGCAGTAAAGTGGGAGCGTCTGCTGGTTGTGCTCCCTGCCACGCGCGGAGTTAGAGCCGCGCCCTTAGCTCAATTGGATAGAGCATCTGACTTCGGATCAGAAGGTTGGGGGTTCGAGTCCCTCAGGGCGCATGGCTTTCGTACCACACCGCTGCACCTCTATGGTCGCGCGACAGCGCTAATTCGAATCTGACCCCAATTAGGGGATACATGGATTTCCATAGGGTGCCACCCCCTCGGATGAACGGTATGTTGCTTCCATGGATCCGCGATTCGCTGACACCAACACGACCAACACGACCAACACGACCAGCCCCAGCACCACCACCGCCGCACCTGCCCCCGCCCCCCAGGCCCAGGCCGCACAGGCCCGACGCATCGTCGAAAGCATGCCCGGCTTTGCATGGTCGGCAAACGCCGCAGGCGTGTTCACCTACGTTAGTCCCAACGCACTGGCCTACCTGGGTGAAGCAGAAACCAAACTCAACGCCGACGTCAAAGACGAGTTCGGCTGGCGAGCCTTCGTCCACCCGGCAGACTACGTGCGCGTAGCCGACAGGTGGCAGCACTGCCTCAAAACGGGCGATCACTACGACACCGAGCATCGCCTGCGCCGCGCAGACGGCGTATACCGCTGGTTCAGAAACTCCGGACGACCGCTCCGCGACAAGCAGGGCCGCATCACCGAGTGGTACGGCACCACCATGGACATCGAAGACCAGAAACGCGCCGAAGCCGCAGTCCTCGAACGCGAACGCGAACTCGGTGAACTGGTCGACCTGGTACCCAGCCACATCTGGCGCCTCACACCCAGCGGCGAGCCGGCATTCTTCAACAAGCGCATGGTCGACTTTATCGGACTCGACGTCTCAGACACTGACAGGCCCGGAATGACGCGCCTTGAGGCGATGATTAAAACCTCCGTGCATCCCGAAGACGCAGAGATGTTCAGCCACGCGTTGCATGACTGCCTCGAAAGCGGGGAGCAATTCGCACTGCGCTATCGACTGCGCCGTGCTGACGGCGTCTACCACTGGATGTCGAGCCGCGCCTCAGCACTGCGCGATCAGGAAGGCCGCATCGTTCAGTGGTTTGGCATCTGTCACGACATCGACGACCAGGTTCATACCGAAGAAGCGCTGCGCCAGAGCGAACGGCTGTACCGCATGGCGCAGGAAGACCTCGCGCGCGCGAGTCAGGCCGCGAGCCTCGCCGAACTTTCAGCGTCGATTGCACACGAGGTGAACCAACCCCTTGCCGCCATAGTCGCCAATTCGCACGCCTGCCAGCGCTGGCTCAAGAGCGACCCACCAAACCTCGGCCGCGCCGAAACCACGGTCGAAAGAATCATACGCGACGCCAACGCCGCTGCCGACGTGGTGAGCCGCATCCGCGCTCTCTTTAGGCATTCCGTGAACGCGAGGTCAAGCACGTCACTCCAGAGCATTATTGCCGAAGCTCGTGAGCTAATGAACGACGATGCCACACGGCGTGGCGTGCGTATTGACATAGACATTGAACACAAGTTGCCGCTCGTTAGCCTGGACTACGTGCAGATTCAGCAGGTGCTCATCAACCTCATCCGTAACGGGATGGAGTCGATGGAGCAGTCACGGGGTGAGAGGGTGCTGGTGATACGCGCGCGGCAAACTGACGACGCCGTAGAGACTGCAGTCAGCGACCACGGTTCAGGAATTGAATTCCCGGACAGAATCTTCGAACCGTTCTTTACCACCAAGAGGCACGGGATGGGAATGGGACTGCCGATCTGCCGCTCCATAGTGGAATCACACAACGGACGGCTTTGGCTCGAAAAGAATGACCCGGTTGGTTCGCGGTTCATCTTCACACTGCCGGTCGAAGCACCAGCTGTTCAATGACGAAAAGTGAAGAGATCGTTTTTATCGTCGACGACGACCCACGTATCCGCGAGGCGTTGAGCGAACTGCTGGAAACACTCGGCGTACGTGCCCTGAGCTACGGTTCAGCTGGTGAGTATGCGCGCGCTGAAAAGCCGGACCTTCCAGCAACGCTGATCCTCGACGTCGAACTACCCGACATCAATGGTCTCGATTTGCAGAATCAGATGGCGGGCGGGAACCATCCACCTATTGTCTTTGTAACGGGCCACGGCGACATCCCCTCCTCCGTCCGCGCCATCAAGCGCGGGGCCGTGGATTTTCTCACCAAGCCGTTCAGCGATCTCGATCTCATGAGAGCGGTAAAAGCAGGGTTGGCTCAGGATCGAAAGGCTCGCGAAGAACGCGCCGAGATGGCGGAGCTGCGCGATCGCTACGCTGCACTTACGCCGAGGGAACGGGATGTGCTGCCACTGGTCGTTAGTGGTTTTCTCAACAAGCAGGCTGCAGCAGAGCTCGGGATAAGCGAGGTCACGCTGCAGATTCATCGGCGCAATGTGATGCACAAGATGTCGGCAGCCTCCCTGGCCGACCTCGTGCGCATTGCAGAGAGGCTCGCCATCCCGCTCTCAAATGCACCTCGAACAGTGAACCAGTCATGAGACGGCGGAAGCGGCTCATAGCCGTGGTCGACGACGACCCCAGGCTCCTCGAATCGCTGGAGAATCTCTTTGAGTCAGCTGGGCACGACGTGCGCGGCTTCTCCTCTGCCAGGGCTTTAATCGACGCCGGTTTGTCAGACATCGATTGCCTTTTGACCGATATCGGAATGCCCGTCATGGACGGCTTTGAACTTCACGACGTGGTCAGGAAGTCACGGCCCGATTTGCCGGTCTTTCTGATCACTGGGCGTCACGAAATCGGCGATCAACAGCGCGCCAGCGCAAAGGACATCGCTGGTTTCTTTCGCAAGCCTTTTGATGGACCAACACTGCTGGCCGCAATCAGTAACGCCCTTTACGCGCACGAGGGGGAATGATCATGCAGCAAAGCCAACTCAGGAAAGAAGCAGCACCTGGTTATCAGTCCAGGGAACAACAGCCTGTCGTCGTGATAGTCGACGACGATGCCGCGGTTCGCGAAGCACTCGAAGAGCTTTTGCGTTCAGCGGGAATGAAATCGGTGTCTTTTGCTTCTACACGGGAACTGCTGGACGCCCAGCTTCTGGACCAACCGGGCTGTCTGATCCTCGACGTGCGATTGCCGGGGGCAAGTGGACTCGACCTGCAGCGACAGTTGGCCAGAAGCGGCAACGCCAAGCCCATTGTCTTTTTGACGGGCCACGGCGATATCCCAATGACCGTGCAGGCAATCAAGTCGGGGGCGGTGGATTTTCTTACCAAGCCGGTGCGCGACCAGGTCCTGCTCGACGCGGTCGTTGCTGCGATCGAACGCGACGCAGCTCAGAGGGAGCGCTCAGGAGTTGTGAAACGCATTGTGGCGCGGTGGGAAAGTCTTACGCCTCGGGAACGAGCGGTAATGGCAGAGGTTGCGCGGGGCCGACTCAACAAGCAGATCGCCTACGACTTTGGAATCAGCGAAGTCACGGTAAAGGTGCATCGCGGCAACGTTACACGGAAAATGCAGGTGAATTCGGTGGGCGAACTCATCCGCGCGTGGGAAGCGCTCCCGTCTGACGTACGAGAAGCACACGTCGCGTAGAGCGTGTGCACCTATACTGAGAGCGTAGTGCTTTCAGACTTTGGCATTTGACGATGGATGCTTTTGTGGAATAGGCGCTGAGGCCTGGGCAACGCATACTGTCATGCCCGGCCACTTCGGTCGTTAGGCTGCTTCCACAAACCGCTGGTCATGAGACGCGAGCTCATCTGGCCGATAGCGCGACGTCTTCCAGCACACCACAGGAACACCCATGAACAAAGACAACACCTATGCTCCACAGGCATCTCGCGGCGATGCTCTCGTGAATGGCGCTGCAGCGGGCCCCACAACCGAACCGTACGGATCTTCCGTATCGACCGCCGCGCGGGTGAGCGAGCGCGAGATTCCGCTGCCCACGCGTACCCGAGTCGCCACTCGCAGTACGGTGGTAACGAATGACGGTACCGAAATCTACTTCAGGGATTGGGGGCCAAAGGATGCGCAGCCGATCGTCTTCCATCACGGTTGGCCCCTGGCAGGTGAAGACTGGGACGCGCAGTTGCTCTTCTTTGTCAATCAGGGATATCGCGTAATTGCGCACGACAGACGCGGTCACGGGCGCTCTCAGCAGGTGAGCGATGGTCACGACATGGATCACTATGCCGCCGACATTGCTGCTGTGGTGGAATACCTCGACCTGCGCAACGCGATACACATCGGACACTCCACAGGCGGTGGCGAGGCAACTCGCTATGTCGCGCTTTATGGCGAGCCCCAGGGTCGCGTGGCCAAGCTGGTGCTGATTGCCGCGGTGCCTCCGGTTCTGGTAAAGACGCCGTCAAACCCGGGCGGAATCCCGGTCGAGATATTTGACGGCTTGCGTCAGGCGCTGGCATCCAACCGGTCGCAGTTCTACATCGACTTTGCGTCGGGGCCTTTTTACGGCTTCAACCGGTCCGGAGCGCAACCGATCCAGGGAGTGATACAGAACTGGTGGCGTCAGGCTATTTCGGGGAGCTCCAAGGCGCACTACGACTGCATCAAGGCATTCTCCGAGACCGATTTCACCAAGGACCTCGAACGCATCAGCGTTTCGACACTCGTTATGCATGGCGACGACGACCAGATCGTTCCAATTGCCGGCTCGTCACTGCTTTCGGTGAAACTGCTCAAGAACGGGAAACTCAAGGTCTACGAGAACTTCCCGCATGGAATGTGCACGACACACGCCGATGTCATAAACACAGATCTGCTCGCTTTTGTCAGCAAATAGCACCAACGTTGCACGCTGCATAGCACGCGCTGCACGGGACTCGGGACACGACACGCCCGAAGTACCGTGCAGCTGCGTTTTTCGGCCTTTTCGTCCGAGCCAATTCCGGCTCTGGAAATAGTTGCCGCCCCCGCAACTCAAGCGTCTTGTGGCTGCGGACTCCTCTCCCCCGCGCGGAGACCGCGAGTCCCCCGTAGTACCGCCCCAGCCCTTCCAAAAGAACGCATGGCGACCATTCTCCATATCGACGACGAACCGTCGGTTGGTCTGCTGCTCGACGATACACTTACACGCGCCGGTCATCGACTGGTCTCTGCGCGAAGCGTCAGTGAAGCACTACAGGTGCTCACGCGCGGTTCCATTGACGTGCTCATTTGCGACTCGCGAATACCGGGCCTCACCTCAGAGGAGCTGGTTGCGCTCCTTGAGCGCGAAGGTTTTGACGTACCACTCATCGTGCTGGCCGCTGAAGAAGAATCAGAACTCATCGCGTCAGCACTCGATGCCGGCGTTTCGGATTGCCTGACGCGCCCGGTGAGAGCGCACCAGCTCGAACAGGCCGTCAAGCGGGCAGTGGAACGCGTGGCACTCAGGCGCGAGAACGAAACGCTGAGGCGTGCTGTAAATGAAACGCGCAACGCGCAGCGCATAGTCGGCGATTCACAGGCCACACAGCGATTGCTGCAACTCGTTGCTACCGTGGGCCCGACACGTACTGCTGTGCTGATCCAGGGGGAAAGCGGGACAGGCAGAAAGCTCTTTGCGAAAGCAATACACGACTACGGCGCGCACGCCGACGAGCCGTTGGTCAAACTGAATTGTGCAGCTCTGCCTGATGGCCTTATCGAGAGCGCGCTCTTTGGGCACGAGCGTGGCGCCTTTGCGGGAGCAGTAAAACGCGTGGAAGGCGCGCTGGAACGCGCAGCCGGGGGAACGCTGGTCCTTGAAGATATTCAGTCACTGCCTCCGGCAATTCAGGATCGGCTGCTCCGCGCCATGAGGAGCGGTGAGTTTACGCGTATGGGAGGGGCTCAACCCATACGCTCGGACGTACGCTTCATTGCGACCTGCTTTCCCAGCCTGGGAGAAAGGGTGGCGGAGGGTCGCTTCAGACGCGAGCTCTACGAAACGCTCTCGGCAGTCCCCGTGGAGATTTCTCCGCTCAGGGAGAGGCGCGACGACATCCCCGCGCTCTCCTACTACTTCGCTCGCCAGACGGCAGCTCAAATGGAAAAGCCTGCGCCAGGGATTTCCGCCGACGCACTCGGTATTTTGCGCAACTACTCGTGGCCCGGAAACGTGCGCGAGCTACGACATGCTATCGAGCGCGCCGTGATTCTGTCTCAGGACTCGATACTGGGCGCAGGTCTCTTTGATCAGGAAAAGGGGATGCAGTCGTCGTCCCTGGTGCAGCAGGTTGCGGATCGCGTGAGCTCGATGCCGCGCCCCGCTCTCAACGTCGGGCTGCAGCAGCCGATGGCAAGCGCACCGCCGGCCAACGGGATCGTTCTCAACACGCTCAACGTCGAAGAAGCGGAGCGGGCGCTTATAAAACGAGCACTCGAAGTGACCGGTGGAAACCGCACCCGTACGGCGGAGCTTCTGGGAATTTCGGTTCGCACGCTCAGAAACAAGCTCAACGGTCCTCAGCGCATCGTTACACCTCGCTAAGGCAACTTGTACCGACGCAGGGCGGGAGTTAGTCTTTGCACTCCCGGCCGCTTGTGCGTGCCGGAACGCGCGAGTAGCTCAGCTGGATAGAGCGTCGGCCTCCGGAGCCGAAGGTCGTGGGTTCGAATCCCGCCTCGCGCACCTTACGGGTTTACGCCATGCTGCTCCCCTGACGTTACATTTCCCACTGCGCCCGTACTTCGCTCCTTCGCGTGGACATAGCCGATCTCAAGCGAAAATCTGTAGCAGAGCTGCAGGAACTTGCAGCAGACCTTAAGGTCCAGAATACCTCGGGTCTGCGAAAGCAGGATCTCATCTTTCGTATCGAACGAAGCCTCCTCAGGCAGAACGTTGTTTTGCACAGTGAAGGGGTGCTCGAGATCGTGCCCGAAGGTCACGGCTATTTGCGGAGTTCTGACTGGAGTTATCTGGGTGGCCCGGATGACATCTATGTGTCAGAGACGCAGGTCAAGCGCTTTGAACTAAAGACGGGCGACACCATTCGCGGTGAAGTACGCCCGCCGCGACAGTGGGAGCACTTTCTGTCGCTTCTCAAGGTCGATTCGATCAACGGTGTAGAGCCCGACCCCTCAAAGCCGCGACTGATCTTTGAGAATCTCAAGCCACGCTACCCTGATCAGCGGCTGCGCCTGGAAGACAGCGACATAAGCATGAGGGTTGTCGACCTCGTGGCACCAATTGGCAAGGGTCAGCGCGGCCTCATAGTTGCACCTCCACGCGCAGGAAAGACGATTCTTCTCCAGAAAATGGCTAACGCCATCGTGAAGAATCACCCGGAGGTGTATCTCATCGTTCTCTTGATCGACGAGCGTCCCGAAGAGGTCACCGATTTTCACGAATCGGTCCCTGGCGCAGAAGTGGTGAGTTCAACGTTCGACGAACCGCCAACTCGACACGTGGCTGTCGCTGAAATGGTGATCGAGAAGGCCAAAAGGCTTGTAGAGGCAGGTCGCGACGTGGTGATTCTACTGGACTCGATCACTCGTCTGGCAAGGGCGCACAACGCAGTAATCCCGCAATCGGGCAAGCTACTCTCAGGAGGACTCGACGCTTCTGCGATGCAGAAGCCCAAGCGCTTCTTTGGCTCGGCGCGCAAGATCGACGACGGCGGCTCCCTCACTATTGTCGCCACGGCTCTTGTGGAGACAGGTTCGCGCATGGATGAGGTGATCTTTGAAGAGTTCAAAGGCACTGGTAATATGGAGTTAGTGCTTAGTAGAGAGATTGCCAACAAGAGGGTGTATCCGGCCATCGACATCAATAAATCCGGAACGAGACGCGAAGAGCTGCTGCTGGACCGCGAGGAAATGAATCGCGTCTACCTGTTGCGCAATTTCCTTGGCGACATGCCCTCGGACGAAGCCATTACGTTCCTCATCAAGCAGCTGCAGCGCTCAAAGACGAACCGCGAGTTCTTTGCGCAGATGGCGCAGGGATAGATGAGCGGCCACGCGACGCGGGTGCTGGCCATCGATTACGGAGAGCGTCGCATTGGACTTGCCATAAGCGATCCGACGCGAACGATCGCCAGCCCGGCGGGGTACATTTTGAGGAGAGCGGGCAAACGGCCCCCGGTGGCTGAATTGGTGCGGCGTATCACCGAACTCGATGCTGGCGAGGTGGTGATGGGGCTCCCGCTGGACGGTAATGGGGACGAAACCCCACGCTCTCGTGAGGTCCGGTCGATTGCGGACAAAATCGTGGAACGTACAGGGCTCAGAGTACGTCTTGTGGATGAGCGGTACACCACGGCTTCGGCTCTCAGAACTATCAGGGAAATGGGTGAGAGCACGTATGGACGCAAAGGAGATGTAGACGCCATGGCAGCCACGATCTTGCTGCAACAGGCACTTGGTGCATCGAGCGGGAGCGACGCCAAATGAAGCGCGGCCCTCGCTGTGCTTTCTTTGCGGCCGCCCTGCTCCTCCTCGCCTCGGCGTGTGCAAGCAAGGTGGAGACGCCGGCGCGCGTCGTCATTCCCAATGGTGCTTCGTTCAGTCAGGCGGCAGAGTCGCTTGCCACCCACGGCGTGATCCGTTTCCCCAGGATATTTGCGCGGTACGCAACGATGTCGGGACGGGACCGTGCGATCAAGGCGGGCACCTACCAGTTCCAGCCGTCGCAATCGTGGGGAGAGATCCTCGACGCCCTGGCAAACGGCCGGGGACTCTTTCACAACGTAACGATTCCCGAAGGCTGGTCTCTAAAGAAAATCGTTCCCCAGCTCGCTAAAGCGCTGGAGCTGCCCGAAGATTCAATTGAGGCAGCGGTGCGTGATACTGCATTGCTGAGAGAGCTGGACGTACCAACCCCAACTCTCGAAGGCTATCTCTTTCCCGACACATACCAGTTCGCCCCTGGCACGAGTGCGCATGAGGCCGTGCAGACCATGGTAGCGCGCTTTGAATCCGTCTGGAAGCCGGAGTGGACCGAGCGTGGACGTCAGATGGCAATGAGCCGACATGACCTTGTTACGCTCGCCGCGATCGTAGAAGCCGAAGCTCGCGCCGCCGAAGAGCGGCCCGTGATTTCAGCCGTCTACCACAACAGGCTGAGGATCGGAATGCGCCTGCAGGCAGATCCCACGGTTCTGTACGCGTTAGGCAGGGGAGCCAACCGTGTGCTGTACAAGGACCTCACGGTGGATTCTCCATACAACACCTACAAGTACGCGGGCCTCCCCCCGGGCCCCATCGCTTCACCAGGCGCGGCCAGCATGGACGCAGCGGCAAACCCAGCAACCGTTCCGTACCTCTATTTTGTGGCTCGTTCCGACGGACGCCACGAGTTTCGCACTACATTTCGCGAGCACACCGAAGCAATTCGACAGGTCCGCCGTGCACAGCGCGCCGCGGTAACGGGGCGGTTCTGAAACGTTGAACTCTGCCCGAGCGCTCGTCTCGTCACGCGCTGCCGCCAGATGGCGACGCGGACATCCGTGGATCTTTAAAAGCGACGTCGTTACGGCTCCTGACAGTGCAGCAGGCGTCGTCACTGTGACCGAAAACGGTGGCAACACACTCGGTAGTGCGCTTTGGAGTCCAAGTTCCGAGATCTCTCTCAGGATGCTCGAACGCGACGCCGAAATATCCATCGACACCGCATGGTGGTCGCGCTCCATAGCAAGGTCGCTGGCGAGACGCGCTCCGCTGATCGACGAGACAAACGCTTACCGCGTGGTGCACGGCGAGGGTGACGGCCTTCCGTCGTTAGTGGTCGATCGCTACGACCGCTGGCTTGTGGTACAGCTGCTGAGCGCCGGCCTCGAAGCATGTCGTAACGACATACTCGGCGCGCTTTCGGCTCTACCAGAAATTGAGGGGATACTGCTCAGGTACGACGCCGCTGTTCGAACTCGCGAGGGGCTGGACCGGTCAGTCGAAGTGGTGTCGGGATCTGTGCCCGAGGAGATCGAAGTGAGAGAAGGATCGATCCGATATGTCGCTGCCCCACACACAGGACAAAAGACGGGAGGTTTTTTGGACCAGCGCGAGAACCGGCTCAGGGTTGGGCGCATGGCCCGTGGTCGCGCGCTCGACTGTTTCAGCTATCACGGCTCGTTTGCCCTGCACCTGGCGCGCGGAGCTGAATCGGTAGTGTCCATCGATTCTTCAGCTGCGGCGCTGGAACGGGGCCGAGCCAACGCGTTGCTCAATGGATTGGAGAACATCGAATTTGTACAAGCAGACGCATTTGAAGATTTGCGGCGCCGCGAACGCTCGCGCGAGCGCTTTGACGTGGTAGTTGTGGATCCTCCGGCTTTTGCCAAGAGCCGCGCGTCGTTAGGCAGCGCCATTCGTGGCTACCAGGAAGTCAATCTGCGTGCCATGCGGCTCCTCGCCGAGGGCGGGATGCTCTTTTCGGCGAGCTGCAGCTACCACCTCTCGCTCACTCGCTTTCTCGACATACTCGTGGCTGCTGCAGCCGACAGTGGTCGTCGCCTCGTGCTGAGAGAGATCCTGGGCCAGCCCCTCGATCACCCCCAGCTTCTTACTATCCCGGAATCGGGCTACCTCAAGGGAGCGCTGCTGGAAGCGGTGGACTAGGGAGTGTTTGAAAGGGCTGCCATTCGGCAGCGCTGCAACGACTATCCCCCACCTCGAAGCAGCACCGCGTCCCAGCGTCCCATCTTCCCAACATCCCAACTTCCCAACTTCCCAACGTCCCAACCTCCCCTCCGTTTGACTTTCCCTGCACCGCCATGAAGTATCACCTGTCTCCTCACCGTCCTTTGCCATGATGCGTTCAAGTGTGCTGATTCTGGCCGCGGCCGCTACCACCCTCGCCCCCTCGCTCGCCGAGGCACAACGAACCCAGAAGCCGCCTCTCCACGGCAAACACTGGGTCGCCGTAACAGGCAAGCCACTCGGCGCTACGGCTGGCGCCATGATCTTTCAGAAGGGCGGCAACGCCGTCGACGCCGCCTGCGCCATGCTCGGCGCTGTAGCGACGATGTGGGATGTGCTGAGTTGGGGCGGCGAGACACAGGCTCTCATCTACAACCCAAATACCAAAAAGGTCGTCGGCATCAATGCCCTGGGGGTCGCGCCGAGTGGCGCGACCGCCGAGTTCTACCGATCCAAAGGGATGAACAACCCTCCCGAGTATGGGCCATTAGCAGCTGTCACGCCGGGCACTCCGGGCGGCCTCATGACGATGCTGGCGGAGTTCGGCACGATGTCGCTTGCTGAAGTGCTGGCGCCAGCCATCCAGATGGCAGATGGCTATGCCATCGAGGCACAAGCCGCCAACTCCATCGAATCCAACAAAGCGCGCATCAAGCAGTGGAAGTATTCGCGCGACGTGATGCTGCCGCACCTTGGCCAGGAGCGAGAGGCACCGGCCGCGGGGGAAATCTTTGTCCAGAAGGACCTTGCAGCCACGCTCCGCAAACTCGTAGAAAGTGAGCGTCAGGCCCTGGCGGCGGGCAAAAACCGCAAAGAAGCGATCTACGCCGCCTACGACAGATTTTACAAGGGCGACATAGCTCAGGAAATCGTACGCGGAACGCGCGAAGAAGGCGGGCTCTTTACCATGCAGGATCTGGCAAACTGGAAGGTGAAGATCGAAGAGCCGCTACATACTACCTACCGCGGCGTCGAGGTTTACAAACTCCAGCAGTGGACGCAGGGGCCGGCATTGCTCCAGGCACTAAACATTCTGGAAAACGCCGATCTCAAGTCGATGGGCTTCAACACCACGCGCTACATCCACACCATCTACCAGGCCATGTCGCTGGCCTTTGCCGACCGCGATTTCTACTACGGCGACCCGGCGTTCGAGCCAAAAGAGCCAATGCAGGGGCTCCTGTCCAAGGAATACGCCAAATCACGCTACGCGCAGATCAAATGGGACCACAACGACCCGGACATCAAACCCGGCGACCCGTACCCCTTCCAGGGAGAAACAAATCCGTACACGTCGTTGCTCGCACAGTGGAGCACCAAGGGAGCACCGGCTGATATGCCGCGCAGCGGACAGCAGGATAGGGTAATCCCAGAAGGCCTCGAGCCCATGACCTTTGAGGAAGGGTTCTATTCGGGGACTACGTCGATCCAGGCAGCAGACTCGTCAGGCTGGGTAGTCTCGGTAACGCCAAGTGGTGGATGGATACCCGCCGTGATTGCCGGCAGAACGGGTGTCGGGCTCAGCCAGCGAGGTCAAAGCTTTGTGACTCACCCAGGCGACGGACCTTTCAACGTTATTGAGCCCGGTAAGCGTCCACGGGTCACTCTGACGCCTTCACTCGCGCTCAAGGACGGAGCTCCTTACATGGCCTTTTCTGTTCAGGGTGGAGACTCGCAGGATCAGAACCTGCTGCAATTCCTCATCAATGTGCTCGAGTTCGACATGACGCCGCAGCAGGCGGTCGAAGCACCAAATATCAACAGCTTCCAGATGCGTTCGTCATTTGGCGAACACGAGTCCCGGCCAGGACGCGTGCTACTCGCCGAGTCAGTGCCAGACTGGACGAGAAGCGAACTGCGCCGCATGGGCTACACCTTCGAATTCAGCGATCGCACCTCTGGTCCAATCACTGCCATCTGGATCGATCGCCAGCACAAGAGCTTCTGGGGCGCCGCCTCGAACCACGGCGAGGACTACGGCATAGCCTGGTAGTCGCTTCTTTGCGAGCAAGTGGTGCGCGTCCTCTAACGAGCCGCGCACCGCTTCTCATCCGGCTCGGCGGCGCAGATACCGCGCGACACCGTACCAGGACGATTCGATGGCATTGCGATTCAGATGATCCACCTGATGCTGGCTGAGTCCTGACGACAGCCGGACCATCTCCGCTTCTGCAAATGCTGACGCTCTTTCGTCGTCTGAACCGCTTGCATCGAGAGACTTCTCAACCTGAGCCGCCCAATCGCAGAGCCGCTGCCACATTTCCTCCATGTGCGACGCGGGATCGTTTACCGGACCAAAGTGCGTGAGCAGGAGCCGCTGAGGTAACCACGCTTTGATTCGATCGAGGCTCGAGCGCCATGCCTCGAGATCGATGTCAGGAGGTGGAGCCAGAGGAAGTGCGGGAGTGCTGTGCTGTGTTGCCTCTCCGGCCACGTCGCCGGTAAAGGCAAGGCCCTCATTCTCGTCCAGATACGCAAGGTGATGCACGGCGTGACCGGGAGTGGAGGCAGCCAGCAACTTCGTGGCGCCGATACCGAGAGCGGCGGTGTCGTCGATTACGACGAGCTGGTCCTCAGGTACAGCGAGAAACTCTCCCCAGAGGCGCTCCATCGAGTCGCCGTAGATGCGGCGCGCGCTGGACAGAAGCCTGGATGGATCTGCCAGATGCGGAGCACCGCGCCTATGAACGTAGACTCTAAGCGCTGGATTTTGCCGCGCCAGAGACCCAGTGACGCCGGCATGGTCGAGATGAATGTGGGTCAGTAGCACGTGCCTTACATCACCCGCCGAAGCTCCAAAGGCCGCAAGCGCCTGCTTCAGCCTCTCTCGTGTCGATGAGGGTCCTGGGTCTACGAGTACGATGCCATCTCCCGAGTCCACGATGTACACCGCAATTGATTCGGCGCGATCCAGATGACGCAGGTCCGCACAGGAGACACCTCCGCCCACAGATATGAGGTCGTTCATGCTTTGAGTGCCTTACGAGTAGTGGTTAGGCGGCCAAAAGATCGAAAATTCCAAATATTCTCTGCCCTTAAACCTTGCGCGCCTGACGAGAACTTCTACTTTTGTTCGAAGCCTAACTGCGCAGGATGCGTGGCCAGTCCGCAGCGATCGCTGAAGCACGAGTACGAGTTGTACGTTGAACAGGAGATCGAGAACTATAAGGACTCGATCCCGCGCTCGGCGATATTGCGCATCGGCGACGAAGCCGTGGCCCAGATGCATAACGCGGAACAGGCCGGATTCGACGAGCTCCTCCTCTGCACCGAGGTCGACAAGATCATCCGCAAACGGCTTCGCCTCCCGTCCTACAGCACCTGGCGAAGACGCCGGCTCAAACTCCTCGCCGAGTACCGCAGACCAGAGCGCTGGGGCATGACTGCCGACGCGCCACTCGTTCGCGCCATACCAGCTGACTCCAAAGCCCACGTCCTAGTCGTAGGCACACACGAAACGGGAACAGCACTCTACCTGGCGGCCAACGGCTGTCAGGTAACCTCCGTTGAAGACGATCCTGATTGGGTTGAAAAAGTCATGGTCGCGGCTGGCCAGGTCGGACTCACCTCGCGGCTCAACGGCAAAGTCGCACCACTCGGCGAATGGTATCCCGAAGCACCAGTCTACGCCGTCGTCTCTACTCCCGCTGCGTTTGAACGGCTGAGTTCCGAGGAACGTGCGCGTGCAATTGAAATCCTCAAGAGCGCCACGCTCGACGGCGGTGTGCACCTCGTACGCACCATCGTTGCAGGGCACGCCGCCCTTAATATGGAAGAGCTCCGCGCAAGCTATAGCGGCTGGGACATTTCCATTGTTGAGCAGGACACCTTTCTCGCGCGTAAGACCGAGCTGAGCACCGCTTCTCATTAAGAGAGGTCGATCTGGCCAGCACCTCTTTTGCGAATCAGCGCCGTGTAAGACTCGCTTGTAAGGCTTCTCCCTGCCAATCACGTCGATTGTAAGGCAAGGGAATGCGTTTCAATCCGACACAGGCGTCTCCTTCCGAGAGTGTCACTTGGATACGCCGGACCCTGCGACGATTGCCAAACCCTAAAAATCTCCACTGATCTCGGCTTTTCGCGCGGCACGGGACATGCCTTGCGAGGCAAGCACGCGGGAACGAACGCGTTCCAGGCGTAACCGGCCGCATTCGGCGAACCGTTCTCGCCGGCTGCGGCCGAGTTGTTAAGGAAAGGGGGAATCCTCGGGTTCGGTGTTTGAGAGGAACCCCTTCCTTATAGAAGCGATTGCTAACGTACGGTGCGAATCCCGCGCTCCCCCGCATGCGTAGGAGCGAACGCAGGGATGCTGCCAAAGTGGAGAACAATCATGGACGACATTCGTTCGAACGGTTCCGAGCAGGAACCGATGGGAATCGTGATCTCACGTGGAAGCCGCAGTGAAGCGGTGCCGCGTTTGCAGGCATACGTCTGGGCACAGGTAGAGGAGCCGACACCTGCGCCTCTGGACACAACCAAAGTCGCTGCCTGAGATTCGCGAGTAGAAAACAAAAAAGCCGACGCAACTTCGCGCCGGCTTTTTTGTTTGTTGGAACGAAAGACCGCTTACTTACGCTTCGCCTTCTTTGCGGCCTTCTTCTTCGTGGCCTTCTTTGCACCCTTCTTTTTCGCAGCCATGAGATAATCTCCTGGTCTGTGGTTTTGCCGGTCCAATCCCCCGGTGGTTTGGTCGGCGTCAACCGAATGATCGCTCACCCGGTTGTTCGTTCGCGCCGGACTACAGCGCTATTCTGCAATTCTAAAACAGCCACGACTGCACTCAGTCTATCACTCCTCACCTCTACACCCAAGGTTCAATGCCTGACGTGAGACATCGATAGCCGAGCGGTCTACAATCTATATCGCATCACTCAAGCTAGTAAAGCTGAACTCTCGACATTTTATTGGCGGCACCACAACCGCAGCACCCGGACCCCCCGATTCGCTCGCGCTCACACGCTCGCTTCTACCCAACTCCTCCAGGTTGTTGAGCATGAAGACCGGCGACTCGTTGAAGCGCAGGTTCTTCACTGCCCTGGTAAGCTTGCCGTTCTCGATCAGGAACGTTCCGTCTCGCGTGAGGCCGGTGTAAAGGATGGTGCGCGGATCGACACTCCTGATGTACCAGAACCGGGTCACCAACAAACCGCGCTGAGTCGAAGCGATCATCTCCTCAATCGACGACGTGCCCCCCGTCATACGCAACGTACCTGCCAGTGGCGTAGGTTCGACGCCTTTCCTCTGCGCCCAGTAACGGTCATAGGCAAGATTTTTGACGATTCCGTTCTCGATCCACGTCGTTTTACGCACCGGAGTGCCGTCGCCCGCGAAGGTTAGGGCATATGCTTCAGGGTCTAGCGGGTCACTTACGATCGTCACGCGCTCATCCACGACCTTGAGTCCGATCTTGGTTCCTCCACCCTGCTTTGAGAAGAACGAACGTCCTTCATCCGCCGACCGAGCGGACATCGCAAAGGCCATGAGTTGGAGAAGATTCCCAACGGCGGTGGGTTCGAGTATCACCGTGTAGCGTCCAGGCTCAATCGCCACTGGATTTACCGAACGTTTGGCCTTGTCGATGGCGCGCGCGCCAAGGGCCTTGGCGTTCACGTTGCGCCAATCGTGCGAAGCAGTGCCTGCCCAGCCTGAGCCGGTGCCGTCTTGGGTACGTACGGTTGTTGTGAGCGCGACTGCAGTCTGGCGTCCGTAGGCAAACAACCCTTTGGAGTTAGCCACTGCGGAGGCACCCGCCTGAGTCTCGAGGTAGCCGGTGGCTACGAGCCCCGCCGCGCGTGCGGCATCGGTAATCTCGCGCGTCGCCCCGGCGCGGCTCGCGGGATCCAATTGCGCAGTAGCATCGCTCCAACCTTTGGGCTCGTCGTACTGCTGGGGCCCGAGCTCCGGCATCGACTCGGGGTCTTCGGGAGAAAGCTTTGCCAATCGCTCGCTCAGTACCACCGCTTCTTTAAGCGAGGCGTCGTCGAGTTTGTTGGTCGTGACTGATCCGCTGCGCTTGCCAACAAAGCTCTGGATCGTGACGGCAGTGTTGTAGTTGTCGCCCCCAGTCGAGATCTGGTTGACGGCAAAGCGCGTGTTGCCGCGACTCCCACTGTTCACGTTGACCCGAATCGCCTCGGCAGTCGAAAACCCAATGACACGCTTGGTCAGACCCTCGGCTTCCGCACGGGAGAGGAGCCGTGGCTCGATGAGAGACTTTACGTCCTTCACGACTGTCGCCCCGTGTTGATCACGTTGATCTGCCTATGGCGCGTGGGAGGACAACCATGAGAGACAGCGTTGGATTGAGAAGGCTGTCCCTTGCCGTCCCCAAATGCTCCCCAGAAGAGGTAGCTGCTTTTGCCGCCGATCATGTCCATCGCGTTCCAGAACTCCGGCGTGCGGATCTGGTAGGCGACATCCTTGAGCATGCCGACGATTTTGCCACCGCGGATCTCATGGAACACCTGGCCGCCAAACTGAGCGTTGTACCGTTGCTGATCGATTGAAAAGGAACCACTGCCGACGATCGCGATGCCGCGATCGGTTGCGGCAATGAGATCTTCGAAGGAGTGATCCTGTTCGCCGGGCAGGAGCGAGACATTGGGCATGCGCTGAAACTGTACGTCTGCCCAGCTTTGCGCGTACGAGCAGCCGTGCGAGCGCGTTTCCCTTCCCTGAGACTTGTACCACCAATCGAGCCAGATCGCTTGTTCGCGCGTGGTCTGGTAGTCGTTGACGATGCCGTTCTTGATGATGTGGAACTCTTCTGGCTTTACGCCTTCGTCGTCCCAACCAACTGCCGAGAGCGTCCCGGGCTGATGCCTGTCCCCGACCACGTTCATGAAATCCTGACCGTAGCGAAACTTGCCAAGCATTTTGTCCGGCGGAGCGACAAAACTCGTACCGGCATAGTTGGCTTCAAAGCCATATGCGCGGTCGAGTTCGGTGGGGTGCGCTATGGACTCGTGGAGCGTGAGGCCGAGGTGAGTAGGATGCAGGATGAGATCGTAGCGGCCAACTTCGACCGGTTTGGCGGAAAGCTTTTGAACGGCTAGTTCCGCCCACCTCGGCGCGTTCTCGACGAGCTTTGCGTTGGTGACGTGTTCGTAGCCGAGTCCCATCGGCTGCACGTCTGTGGATTGGATGGACTGGAAGTCGGAGAAGTCGGCAGAGACCGCTGTGATCGACATCGACGGCTGCGCGCGGTAGATCGTCTGCGCGGTAAAGGTGCCGTCGCTATTGGCAAAGGTCTTTTCCTCGCGCAGAAAGAACATCGATGAATTGACGAAGCGTGCGCCTGAGACTTTGAGTGCGGCTTCGTTGGCAGCGAGGAGGAGCTCGATCTTGTCTTCTATGTCGATGGTGAATGGGTCGACCTGTATGGGGCTTTTCCATTCGCCATTGGGCGTTGGTTGCGCGGGTGCGAGCTGAACTGGTTGGATTTGTGCGACGCGGTTGGCACGCGCTTGTGCGACGGCCTGTTTTGCAATGCGTGAGACTTCTTCTTTGGTGACGTCGCCAGATGCAGCAAATCCCCATGTGCCCTGGACGAGAGCACGGACGCCGAAGCCGAAGGTGTCGTTATCGGCGATGCCCTGCACGCGTCGTTCGCGCGTGAAGAGGTTTTGGGATCGGTTGCGAGAGAAGCGAACGTCGGCGTAGTCAGCGCCGGCGCGTTTGGCTTCATCGATCGCGAGCAGGGCGAGTTCTTTGAGCGCGGGGTCAGCCGCATTGATGAGGGAGTCGCCGCCGGTGGGAGAAGATAGCGGACGCCGATCTTCCTGTTGCGCTGGTAGTTGAGCAGCGACAGTGATCGAAGCGGCAGCGAGCGAAGTCTTCCTGATGAAGTCTCGTCGAGAACCCACGCAATCTGCGCGTAAGCGCCGTTGGTATGAGGCGAATGTAAGGCGAGGGCTTCGGGTGCGCAATACTTTGCGCGGGTTGGAGTTAAGGGGCGGGGTGCCTAACGAGTGTACGTCTCCCCGGCCAGGCTCGCGCAGCGAGCGAAACAAAACTCACGATTCCCCGGACGAAGCGCGCGAAAGCGCGCGAGACTAATCTCACGCTTCCCCGGACGAACCCCGCGAAAGCGCGCGAGACTAATCTCACGATTCCCCGGCCAAGCTCGCGAAGCGAGCGCGAGCCGGGGGCCAGTGTCGTTAGTTCCCAGATCTCGCGAAATTAGGAAAATGAACCGCTCGTTTTGCGAGGAGGTAACACAGTAGTGCATCACGCAACTCCCTCTCCCGAGCACGACGAACCTCGCCTCTTTAGTGAGGAGGAGTTCTATCGTGCCCTTCGACGGACCAGTGACGAAAAAACTGCAAGGCGAGAGGCTCGCGAATACAGCAAAGCGAACAACGGACCTCCACGCTTTCTCCCTCCTCTACTCCTGGATTTGCTGCTCGTGTCATCCGAAGGGTGCGTAGAGCGCATCGCGCAGATCCGCGGCCTTTCAGTAGAGGAGACCCTTGAATACAGGTCCCGGTTACTCAAGCAACTGGAGGATAGTTCCAGAGGCTAGTGAAGCACAGATGGCGGCACTGATGAGGCGAAATGCTAGCCTATCCTTGTCCAGATTATCATGGCGCCGCAGCCTCCACTCGTGCGATTGAACATCGCTGGGATCTGCGCTGCACCCGCGTACACCTCAATTGCTTCGATCTGCTCCGGAGGGATGCTGTTAACATCGAACAGCGGCGCCTGCCTGGCAGTAGAGTTGTAGACCAGTGTGCCATCGACGTAGACATCCATGTAACAGGCAAGCTTTGCACCAGCCAGGATGTCATACCGATCGAGAACGTCCTTGAGGTCCTCACGCTGGAATGCACCCTGGTTACTGCCACTGCCGCGCCCGTTCGTTGCCCACGCTTTCGAGTTGCTGCCGACTCGTACCGTGATACCCGGCACCATTCGAAGCATGTCGCCGGTTCGCCTGTTCTCGAACTTGGCGATCTCCGCTCGATCAAGAAACCGGCCAACGCCCAACCGACGTCGTTCGTAAAAACCGACGAGCTTGGCTGGGACGTGCTCATCCTCCTTGCCCTCGACCCGGACCTCGGCGAGGGTCGTTGTCTGGCGTTTGAGGACAAAGTCGCGGAAGATTGTAAGGCCAGCTTCAAAAGTGAGGTTGACAGTATCTGGCAAAAAGCCGACAGCGCGCACAACTACTGGATGGATCCCTGGGGGCACGCCGCTGAGTCGAGAACGCCCGGTGCTGTCTGATAACGTGCCCATCGAAGTTCCCTGCACCTCAACTCGTGCAGAGACCACAGGCACAGCAGCCTCTCCTTAAGCGAGGATCTTGCCGACCAGCTCGCCCTGAGCCCGGGCGGCTGTACCTGGAGCAAATACTGCCATTGTTGCGACGACCTTGAGCTGCGATAACCGCATTGTATCGCCCTCCTCCGTATTCTACTCCGACCTCGACACCATCTTAGACCAGCGAGGTGGCCTCGCCTCCGCGCAGCGCGCCTCTAGGTACTTGCCAATTCCCGCTGAATCTGGGAATGTCTGATTCGTGGAACAAGACTTTTCAGGCACTTCTCCAGAAATACTGACCCACGAGCGACCTCCAACCCCAGGGCGAGGGACGAAGCGTCGGTTAAAGGGCGCCATGACGGCGGGCTCCTTCCCATGGAGCATACCGTGAGACGGCTGCTCCCCAACTTCTGGATACTCGCCGCTGCAGCTTCGCTCTCGGCCTGCAACGGAGCCGACGCGCGAAGGAGCGAGAGTCTCCAACTCGTCGAGGAGTTCCGGATCGGTGACGACGAACTTGGCGAGGAGTTTCAGTTCACCACGATCCGCGGACTCATTCCGTACGACAGCGCTATCTACGTAACTCAGACACATGATCCAGTCGTTAGGGCCTATAGTACAAACGGGAAGTTCCTCAGGCGCATTAGCCGTTCCGGCAGCGGTCCGGCTGAAATCAACGGGAGCGCGCTACGAGCAGGAATCGCCGGCGACACACTCTGGGTGATAGACGACGCGATTCGCATATCCTATTTCTCATTGTCGGGAGAGTTCCTGGACGTTGTGAACATTCCGGCAAGCGCTGCAAAGAGGAGCGATGAGACGGGTCTGTTTATCGCCGAGCCTCAGGTTCTCACCAAGGACGACGGTGCTGTCGGCTGGGGTGTGTTTGGTGCGGCCGAGCTCTTTGCAGGGAAGATCCCAAAGTATCCGCTCCTGCGTCTGACTCGCGAGGGACAAACGGTAGATACCATCGCTTGGGTACCGACGCGCAACTATGGTCTCAAGTTTTCCAGGGGACCCTACCTTACTCAACCTTTCTCAGACGAGCCACTCTACGCCTTATCGCCGCTCGGCGACCGGATATGCGTTGTTGACGGCGTCGCTGCGGACGATTCGGAACGGGCCAATTACGGCGTGACGGTTATAGGTGCCTCGGGCGACACACTCTGGGCGCGGGAAATGACCTATGTTCCGCGCGCAATAGACACAGAGGTGATCGACAGTGTGCGCAATCGCATCCGCACCATGTCTGCACCTTGGGGAGTCCCGAGTTGGGAGGTCGATCAGGAGCTCTTTGTGCCAGCGTTCTGGCCACCAGTCACCGACGTTTTCATCGGCGTGGACGGCAGCGTCTGGATCCGAAGCGACGACCACGAAGACCCTGTGACTTACACGGTGATCGACTCAGCAGGTGGAAGAGTCAGGACCGTTCAACTTTCCCGAAGGATCAGGCTCAAGTGGGCATCTGCAGAAGTGGCCTGGGGATTTGAGCTCGATGAAGATGACGTCCCGGTGATCGTGGGCTTTCGGCTCGAGGACTGAGTCACCAATCCGCGGCTAGCGGGGTCTGCCTTTGTGGCGGCGTCTGTTGTGGCTCAAATGTCGCCTTCAGGCAATTTGACCTTCTATGAGGTGGCCGTTGGTGAAAGCTGCTGTCACACGTTTGTCGTTCCGTCGAGTCGTCGCGCTGTTCGGGCTCTGGTACTGCGCAGCTGCGACTTCCGCAAAGGGCCAGTCGGTCGCGGTAACGTGGTCGGGAGGCATCGGTGCGTTCGTCGCGCTCAATGATGTTGTGTCGACGTCAGAAGTGCGAGCGCGCCTTCAGCCCACAGGTGCCGTATCAGTTGCGGCAGCGTTTGGCGAGGCGAAACTCTGGCGAGCGCATACCACGATAGCTTTGTTCACCGGCTTCAAGGTGACACCAGAGGAATCATGCGACCCAGTCTGCGCGGAGACATCTTCGCGGTCGGGAGCGGTAGCGTACCTAACGCTGGAACGCCTGCTCTTTCTTGATAGAAAGAGGCGCCTAGCGCTGAGAACCGGTGTCGGCATTCGAGCGCTACTTTTCCCTGCACTTGGCTCCAACTGCGATCCGCGCGACAAGCCTTGTTTCACTGATAGAGATCTGTCAAAACGGACTTATACGCCCG
>CAZYTS010000036.1:0-23382 GCA_964649855.1 uncultured Gemmatimonadaceae bacterium | reverse complement strand
GCCTCCAACACCTCCCCCATCACATCAACTGGAGATGCGTGCAAATCCCCATTGGATGGACGAATAGACATATTTTCGAGCGTATTTGGCATAGTTTATCCTAGCCAAACCTCCAGATTTGAGCAAGTCACTCAACCGTTTGGAGCTCTGCCGTGTTCGACGCCACACCCATCGCTTCTGCCGTCACCACCCTCGAAATCGGGGTCGGTCTCCTCGTCCTTCGACTCGTACTTGGCCTCACCATGGCGGCCCACGGAGCGCAAAAACTCCTCGGCTGGTTCGGCGGCTACGGACTCGACGGCACAACCGGTGGCTTCGCCCAACTCGGCTTTAAACCGGCGCGACTGTTTGCCACAGTCGCAGCTGTCACTGAAATCACGAGCGGACTCCTCCTCGCGCTTGGCCTTCTTGGACCTATCGGGCCCGCACTCATTATTTCCGTTATGATCGTCGCCGCCATCACAGTGCATTGGCAGAACGGGTTTTTCATGGCCAACAACGGTATAGAGCTCACGCTCCTTTATGCCGCTGGTGCACTTGGGATCGCGCTCATTGGAATGGGACCCTTTTCGCTCGACGCAGTGCTTGGACTCGGAAAGTTCTGGTCGCCCGCAGTCGCATGGGGAATGATTGGTCTTGGAATAGTCGGCGGAATCGCCAACCTGGCAATGCGCAGGACTCCAGCAACCAGCACGGCTTCATGAAGTCATAGTGCAACAAACTACAAATAACATTCGCGTGGGCCTGGCCAGGATCACAACAGTTCCGGCGCCAGGCCCGGGCTTTGGCGAGGATGGCAACACGATTCACGATGCTCGGCGAGCCGATCTGTTGCGCATGGGTCGCGCTTTTACCGCTGGGGAGTTCGTTCGCATGACTGACCTTGTGAGGGGCAAGGCGTAGACCCCGGGTGTCGATGAAGGTCGTCGGCGTTTGAGGTCCGAGCGGTTGACAGAGCCGCGCCAGCGCGTCTACTTTGCGGTGTAAAGTGCCTCGAAGGAGTGCTGCATGCCGCGCTGGCTCAGGGTAATCCGGGGGATGATCGGTACTGGTCTCACTTTCGCTGTAGGCGTTGGTGGACTCATGACTCTACTCGGTCTCGCCGGAATGATCTTTGGAGATCTCACGTGGCGCGAAATGGCCGAAACAGCGGGCCAATTCACCTTTGCATCCTTTCTCGTCGGCATGGCGTTCTCAGGAGTCCTCGCAATTGTCGCGCGCAGAAAGACGTTCGACAAACTCTCTCTGCCTGGCGTTATGGCGCTCGGCGCAGGTGGCGGACTCATCTACTTTGGTGCGATAGCCACCAATGCCTGGAGCGTGTGGTCACCCAGGGTGGCGTTTATCAACTTCGCGCTGCTCACCGGGATTGGGGCCGTAGCTGCGGCGGTTACGTTGCTAGTCGCGCGCCGAGCTCGCCGCGCACTCAAGTCAGGCGACGAGATGGCAAGTCTCACTGAGGGTGACGTCGAGTTACCACTCACTCAATCCAGCACAAAGGAAAAAGTGAATCGTTAGGCGATGCTCAATTCGTGCACGGTCACTGCTTGCCGATACCTTCGAGCTTGCGTCCCAGGAACATCTCTACCGGTTGTTGTCCACTGGAATCCATGCGGTGATCATCCATGAGATTGATGGCGCGCGTGTGACGGATAGCGTCCATTTCAGGGATGCTATGCTCCTGAATGAGATACGCAGCCCAGATGTGGCTGGCGCGCCAGGCGACCGTGCAGTGCAGTAGGACCTTGCCATCGGCCGATTTAATCGCATCGGCAAAACGCCGCAGCGTGGTTGGTGAGTATGATTGCTCGCCCGTGCCCCCGCGCATCGGGATGTAGACGTACCTCATCCCAAGCTCCTCAATCAGTTTAGGCTCGTTAAAGCCAATGCGCTCCATTTCCTGCGGCATCCGCAGGTTGATGACCGTCGTGACACCCTGCGCCTTCATTTCGCGCAGTGCGCGCGGCGTGGGCTGTCCGGCGATGAACAGATCGTCACCGACCTTTGCAAAGCGCGCCTGAAATAGTCCCGTGGTGTCGAGGATCTGGGGCGCAGGAAGAGATCGGACTGGAGACTGACCGACGAGCGACTGGGCTGCCACCGCCGGTGGAAACGCGGCAAGGGAGGCAGCAATAATGGCCGTTGTGATCCGCATGACCATGACGTTAGCCCAAAACCCGCCAAACGCGCAATTACCCAGCTGCTCCGACTTTGTCAGGGAATCATGATGTCGTCTCACTAATGACCAAAACGTCAGGCGTAGATGTCGTGGCTGACTATTCGCGCCATAGAGCATCGCGCGGTGGCACCCTCAAAACTCCGCGTGTTGGCAACCACGTTGCCGCTAGCACGAGCGCAACAATAGACCCGGAAACGATGAGACCGGCAGTCAGCGCCAGCCACCCACTGATCGGAAAGAAGTGCATGACAACCAGACCGATCAGGGTCACAATCGGCGCAGCGACCAGCGTTCCAACGCCGAGTTGCCTGCCACCCTGAATGAGAAGGAGCCGAGTGACGCTGGCGTCACTCGCACCAAGAGCGCGCCTGACGCCGATCTCCCGCGTTCGCAGACCGATCGAGCGCGACATCAGTCCATAAGTTCCCGCGAGTGCCAGCAGGAGCGCAAACGCAAAACACGCGGCAAAGAGTCTTGAGGTTGAGGTGGCTATCAGCCCCGCCTTGCGCAAAGCTTCTTCAAAAGGCTGCACTGAATCGGGTGTGAGCAGCGGATCGACTCGGCTAAATGCCTGCAGCAGGGCCTGGCGTCCTGCTACTTCATTGCTTCGATATCGCGCAAAGACAACAGCGCGCTCGCTCCTGGTCTGCAGCAGCGGCAGATAGATCGCATCGGGACTGCGATCACGTGACAGGATATTGCCGTATGGTATGTCACTCGTCACGCCAACGATCGTGAGGTACCGAGTCGTATCGCCCGCGCTGGTCAGTCTGAGTTGATCTCCCACTGGCGATCGACCTCTCCAAATGCGGGCTGCCAGCGACTGGCTGACCATTGCCACTGGCATACGTGAGTTGTCATCGCCCGGTTCGAGCCCGCGCCCCTCGGTGACTTTCACACCAATGGTCGAGAGGTCGCCAAGTATCGCAACAACGGTCGCACGCGGCAGCATTCCCGCGCCCTCCTGATTGCGCAGCGCAAAGCTCCCGGACTCACCATCACGCGTTGCAAGAGTCGCTCTCAGGAGCACGTTCTCCAACGCAACCTCCTCGGCGAGCTGAGCGTGCGCGCTAAAAAAGGCTGCTGCACGCTTTTGATCGGTGTCATAGCGGGCAGCGGGTGGATCGATCCCTGCCTGCAGCAAACGCTCCGTTTCATATCCAGGATCCAGATCAATCACGCGTCGTGCAATCACCTCGGACATGACACCCACAAACATGAGCACAGTAACGGTCGTCACTTGTGTTGCCACGAGCACTCGCGAGAGCCTTCCATCTCGGCGCGAGCCTGAGCGTGCACCTCCGTCCTGTATAACTTCGCGCACATTGGTGCGCGTAGCGCGGAGTGCGGCGACTGCGCCAAGCACGCCGATTGCGACTGTAACAAAAGCGCCGGCTGATAGTAGAGTCACGCGATCCATATGCCAGACCCACCAGAACGCCATGTTTTCTTCCATGTTGGTTCTGGTCCAACGGGTGATGGCATTCAGCCCCCACGCAGCACCGGCGGCGCCGACCACACCACCAACTACGCATAGCATCACTGTTTCCCACATGCTCTGCATGGCGAGGCGGCCTGTTGAGGCGCCAAGTGCGAGCCGCACGGCGGTTTCTCTAATACGTTCGTTGGCGCGCGCAATGAGGAGATTGGTGACGTTGACCAGGGCAAGCAACAGGATCATTGCAGCCAGCAGGTTGAGCACGGTAAACACGAGCTCGCGCTCTTCGCCAAACTGCACGGATGGAAAGGATTCGACCGAGGCAGTGATTCTGTCAGCGTGAAGCGAGGTATCACGAGCGACGAGCATCCTTTGCACAATGGGTGTTGCTTCGGACGCTGCCTCTTTGTACGAGGCACCCGGAACAAGTCGACCAACGAGCCGCAGCGAGACGAGACCCGGTTCCGTGCCGCTCATGCTACGCTCGGGGAGGGGTAACCACGCTTCGGACGCTACGGGAAAGCCAAAGCCCTCCGGCATTACGCCAACAACGCGCGTTGTCACGTCACTGATTGCCACGCGCGAGTCGATGATCTCCCGATCCGCGCCATAGGCGACCTGCCAGGTGCGATAGGAGAGAACGATCACCGGCTCAGCGCCGCTCTCCGCGTCGGATTTAAGAAGCGTGCGGCCGTAGAGCGCCGGAGTGCGCGCGATCGTAAATAGAACGGGGTCAACAACTGTGGCACTCACGACGCGCCGATCTCCTTCCCGGCCCAGAACGATATCCTGCTCCGAGTAGCCGCCAAGCTGACGAAAGCTGGAGAGTGAAGTACGGAGGGGGAGCACGTCGATGGCGTCCAGCGGTGGCCGTCGTCCTTCTACGATGCTCCCCACACGCACGATGCGTTCTCCTTCGCTCAGTGGCAGCGGCCGGATCATTGCCGTGTGCAGGAAGGAGAATGTGAATGTGCTGAGCCCCAGCCCTCCGGCGAGCACCACGATCGTCAGGAGAGTAAAGCCGGGACTGCGCGCGAGGAGGCGGAGCGCGTAGCGGATGTCCTGGAGGTGCACCATATGAAGGGTTCTCGAGTTGGAGTGCACGCGTTCACGCATACCGGTGGCGAGGAGTCCGGAGAGCTCACGGAGAACAAGGCGTATGGGTGTCTTTCCTGTAGCGGATGCTGACTTTATCCGTTCAGCGTACGTGGCTTGCATGTCCGTTCCCCATCGATCCCGGAACTCGGCAGGAAACGCATGGAGAGCCAAGTCATAGGCACGCCTCCACCAGGGAAGTCGTTGCGTCATGGCTTGCCCGGGATGAGGCGGGCTGCTCTGGCGCCGTCGACCAGTGCAGACATGCGATGTGCTTCATCGGCGGCGGCTCGGCGTCCCTGGGCGGTTATGCTATAGTAGCGCCGCCGTTCGTCGTCGTTGGGAGTAGCGCCGCGCGGTTCGCTTGGTGCGATCAGGCGTTGTTCCAGGAGTCGTTGCAGGGCGCGGTAGAGCGTTCCCGTTTCGACGGTTGAGCCGTCGCGTCCCGCTTCGATGTGCTGGATGATGGCGTAGCCGTGTCGAGGGCCTGCGGCCAGTGCTACAAGTATTTCAAACTCGATGGGTCGCATGGCGCGCACTACGTGCGCGGCGCAGATAGTGTTTCAGGCGCGTATGGTTGCCACATGGGGTGACCTACCCGACCATGGAAAGCCGTATTTGTTCGCGCATCAGCAACGCGGTGAGGAAAGACGCGGCACAAATGACGACCACGTGTCTCCATCGTTAGGCGCGAACTTCACAACATCGGCGCCAAGGTCTGCAAGTATCTGACTTGCGAAAGGCCCCATGACGACCGATCCTATTTCGAGCACCTTGATGCCTTCAAGAAGTCTCAACATAGTTGATGGTAGAAACTTCCACTACGAGGCACCCGCCAGTGATAAGCAGACGAGAGTTTGTCGCAAGCAGTATAGCTGCAGCCGTACTCGGATCGGCGTGTGCCAGGCTGCGGTCGGACGAAGCAGGCGTTGTCTACGTCAACGGGCGCATTTGGACCGGAGTGCCCGGCACGGTAAGACCAACGGCTCTTGCCATCAGTGGTCCGCGGATTGTCGCGGTAGGCGACGACGACACCATTCGCGCAAGGGCGAGTCGGCAAACGGAGATCATTGACCTCGATGGTGCTTTCGTAATGCCGGGCTTCATTGACAACCATACGCACTTCCTGCGGGCCTCCTTCATGCTGTCCATGCCCGAGCTTCGGACCGCCGCCACAAGGGAGGAGTTCGTGAGTAGAGTCGAACGAGCGGCCGCACAACTCACCAAAGGATCCTGGCTCGAAGGGGGCAACTGGGATGCGGAACTCTGGGGAGGAGAACTCCCCACACGCGACTGGATCGATTCGGTGACCCCCGAGACTCCTGTTGCAGTCGTGCGCCTCGATCAGCACATGCTGCTCATAAATACCGTCGCACTCAACCTCGCGGGCATCGACCGCAACACTCCGGATCCCGAGGGCGGTGTTATTGGACGCTACGCTAACGGCGAGCCTAACGGCATTCTCAAGGATCGCGCGAAGCTCCTTGTGCAACGCGTAATCCCTCCCAAGTCTGACATCGAAATCGATCGGGCCATGAAGGCCGGTATCGCGTACGCTCTCTCCAAAGGAGTCACGCAAGCCCACATCACGGAGCTGGACTGGGTTACGCATGACTCTCTTAGGCGCATCCGCGCAAACGGCGAACCTGGGATGCGATTCTATTCGATGGTTCCGATCGAGGATTGGGACCGTCTTGCGGCGCTGGTCGCCAGTGAAGGGAAGGGTGACGACTGGGTACGCTGGGGCGGTGTAAAGGGGCTCGTTGATGGTTCTCTCGGTTCGCGCACCGCGCTCTTTCGTGAGCCTTACGCCAACGATGCTGCAAACCACGGAATTCATCGAACGCCCAGCGACAAGTTGCGAGAGCTCGTACTTGGAGCCGATGCTGCGGGACTCCACGTTGCCGTTCACGCGATAGGTGACGCAGCAATCGAGGAGATCCTGGGTGTCTTTGCTGAAGCCGTTACCAGGAATGGTGAGCGCGACAGACGGTTCAGAGTCGAACATACGCAACACGTCTTTTCGTCCGACATCCCGCGCTTTGCGCGACAGGGCGTTATTGCGTCGATGCAACCCTATCATGCGATCGACGATGGGAGGTGGGCGATCAACCCACTCGGTCGCTCACGCTTGTCAGGTTCCTGGGCGTTCCGGTCGCTGATCGATGGGAATGTGCGCGTCACCTTTGGCTCAGACTGGCCGGTTGCACCAGTCGAGCCGCTACTCGGCGTTTCCGGGGCAGTTCTCAGACGAACCATCGACGTTGCCAACCCGAATGGCTGGGTTCCAGAACAGCGAATTACCGTAGATGAAGCGCTTACCGCGTACACGGTCAACAACGCGTTTGCCGGATTCCAGGAAGACCGCCTTGGCGCGATCCGCGAAGGCATGCTCGCGGACATCGTTGTTCTGGACACCGATCTTTTAGAGAGTCCTCCGGAGCAAATCGAAAACGCCAAGGTACTTCGCACTATTGTCAATGGCACAACGCGGTACGTGGACTCGGCGGGTTGACTCACGAGTGACGCTCTAGCGAGTTTGTTCGCTGTTATGCCACCAGAACTGCGGACCCTCCTTTCGAGTGGGCCAGATCTCCGCCAACGAGTCCGCCTCATAGACCCTTCCATTCTTGACCACGTAGCGGATTGAGTTGGTGTTGCGGATGTCTTCGAGTGGATTGCGATCCAGGACCTGCAGGTCGGCAAGTTTGCCGGCTTCAATGGTGCCAAGATCGCCTCCCACTCCAATCGCGTCGGCACTCATTGTCGTACCTATGCGAATCACGTCTATGGGTGCGATGCCTCCGGACGCCAGCGACCAGAGTTCCCAGTGAACCCCAAGCCCCTGGAGCTGGCCGTGACCTCCCAAGCCTACGTTACCTCCAGCATCGAGGATCTTCTTTACCTGCCTTGCTAGTGGTGTGTGGATGTACTGGTCTTCGCGGAACCACTGTCCCCTGCGCATCGAGCGACGCGCGATGTCGTCGGGCGGCATAAAGCGGCGCATCTTGGGATCCGAGCTGATATCGTAACGCTCGTACCAGTAGTTCTCCGTCCAGGGCCCGCCATATGCCACGAGCAGTGTTGGCGTATAGGTGATGCCGCTCTTCGCAACGAGCTCGACGACGTCTTTGAACAGCGGATACACCGGGTAGTTATGCTCGTGGCCCGGATAGCCGTCCAGCAGCTCGGTGATGTTCATCTTGAGGTCAAGACTGCCTTCGGTGGTGGGCATCAAGCCCAGCTCCTTCGCAGCCATGATTACCCATTGCCGGACGTTTCGCTGTCCTGTTTCATATTGTTTGATTGTTCCGGTCTTGTAGAACTCCGAATACCGGCGCAGCACATCACGCGCGTCCTGCAGGCTCCTTATGGACTCGCGGGAGGTTATGCCCGGTCCGGTATGGAAAAGCCTTGGGCCGAGTATTTCGCCGGTCTCGACCATGTCGGCATATGAGAGAATGTCGGTCGATCCTGTTTGTGGATTGCGAGTCGACGTTATTCCATAGGCAAGGTTGATCGCATAGGACCAAACGTTGCTCTGGTGCACGCCACTTGCGGCACCCATATGGGCGTGAATGTCCACCCATCCCGGCAGGATGGTCTTGCCGCTCACGTCGATGCGCCGGGCTCCAGGTGGAATCGAAACGTTCTCTGCGGTCCCAACCGAAACGATACGATTGTCACGAATGACTACTGTGCCTCGTTCGATAACCTCGTTGCCTTTTGCCGTGACTATGCGGGCTCCGGTCAGAGCAACTACTCCCGACGGTTTGTCTCGCGGCACTTTGATCTCGACGTCGAGACGATTCGCCTCGTAGCCGCTGCCCTTTGCCGAGGCGGAATCCGGGTTCCAGCTGAAGAAGGAACGGCCCAGCGAGTAGTGGAACGATCTGCCGTCGGCGGACCATCCCAAAAAGTCACCGCCTATGCGGGTGATTCGGCGCACCGGCACGCTGGAGTTTGCAGGATTAGCCACGGAAATTGTAGGAGCTGGCGTACCTGTGACGGGCACCGGAAAGTAGTAGATGTTGTTTGCGACGAGGGCAATCGCATAGTCACCCAGGGGCGACATGACGATATCTGTGGCTTGTTGGGGGGGTGGCGTACTCGCATTTGCCTGCAAGGCACCGCCGGTGACACGAACGTGATCCCTAACATCGCTGCCATCGAACTCACGCGAGGTGAGCATGCCTCCTTCAAAGAGGTAGATCCTATTACTGCCATTAACAAAGTGTGGTTTGCGAGCGCTTCCGATTGGAGAGATCACAGCTGTCTCTCCTCCGGCAGACGGGATCCAAACAAGGTCATCTCCGGCGCCGCGCCAGCCCTCGGTCCGCGACTGTCCTGGCCCGCGGATGGCTACGATGCGTGTGCCGTCCGGCGTGTACGCCAGCTTTTGGTAAAACGCCGCTTCACTCGTTAGGCGTTGTGGTTGGCCGCGTCCTTCACTGGATATACGGAACATGTGTCCGTACAGGGAGTCGTCCCATGTAGCCCAGGCGAGGTAGCGCCCGTCGGGTGACCATACTGGATCGAACTCACCATCACTGCTCGCAGTAACTCGTCGAGGCCTGCCGTCAGGCAGATCCAGTACCCAGAGCCTATCGAGAGCGGTAAAAGCCAATCGACGTCCGTCGGGTGACGGTCTGGCATCGCGGATCTGCTGCACAACAAGTGTAGAGTCCTTAAGCGGAAACTCGAATCGTACGAGCGGAGCGAGTTGCTGTTCTACCTGGGCGGTAAATGGAATCTGAGTCTCGCGGCCCGAGGGCACCTCGATGCGCCAGAACTTTCCGCTGTGGGAGAGGACCAGGGAGCGGCTGTCGGGAGTAAAGGCATAGCCGGGTAGCAGGTCGCGAGTATAGCGCGCTTCCTGGTCGTCGCGCTGTATGTGAGGATGCAGCACCCGTTCCTCACCCGTAGAGAGGTCCCGAAGCCTAAGGACCGTGCTCGAGTCCACTCTGGTGCCATAGGTCAGCCATCGTCCATCAGGGCTGAGAGCCGGCCGCATCGCACTTCCGATTGCACTAGTTCGCGGGTTCACCCTTCCTGTAGTGCGATCAAGGACCATCACCTGCCATGTGGGGAACTGGACGTTGTAGCCCCAGCCTCCGTTCTTCCGACTGAAGTACATGAATCGCGGATCCTTGCTGAATGCCGCTCCCAGAAGGTTCATGCTCCCGCCGCCTCCGCCGCCCCCGCGTCCGGCGGTTGGTTGAGCTGTTGCGGTCATGAGCCTTATCCCGTTGCCGCCGTCCTTGTGGTACATGTACATGTCAAAGACGTCACCAAAAGCCACGCTCTGATAAACGCTGCGCGATGCAACGATGTAGTTGCCATCTGGCGTGAAGGTCGGCGATACGTAGTGCGCGTTGTCGCCCCTGGTGATGACTCGTGGGTTACTCCCGTCTGCCAGGGCAATCCAGATCTGTTCTGCTCCGCTTCGGTCGCTGGCAAATACGATGCTTTTGCCATCGGGGGAGTAGCGTGGCTGTGCGTCCATTGCTGGCCCGCTTGTAATCCGTGTAGCGTTGCCTCCAGCAATCGGGATCGTATAGAGATCACCTAAAAGGTCAAAGATCAGCTTTCTGCCGTCGGGCGATACGTCGAGGGACATCCAGGTTCCCTCGTCAGTGGAGAAAGAGACCGTGCGCTCGGTTGCCAGTGGGAGTTGTGCTTGCCGGCTCGTGTTTCGAGAGGAGTCGGCTTGGCTCTGTGCCGCGGCGGACTGGAATGTCACCAGGACCAACAACACCGCGGAGTACAGTCTTCGAGAGGTTGTGAGTGACACGGCTCTTAGGAGTAGAATGTCATAACTTCGTACCATGTTGGTACACCAAGATGGGTAACCATACGTCCGGACGGAGGGGCCCGCCAGAGGCAGGTGGGCGGTTGCGCAGCCTTCCGGCAACACGTAGCATTCAGCCTGTGCCACGTTCAGCGTCGCGCCGAAATGGAGAGGGGGAGGCCGGTGGCGACGATCAGAAGGACCCCCTCCATTATTCGGATCACACGTCGCGCGTCTTCCGCGAGCTGCGTGAACTAATCGTTTGGGGTCAGTTACCCCCCGGCGCCAGAATCGCGGAACGCACTGTTGCCGAACGACTTGGTGTCAGCAGATCGCCGGTCAGAAGTGCCCTCCACCGCCTTCAGCAGGAAGGCTTTGTAGCATCGGCAGGTAATGGGAGAGATCGCCGCCTGATTGTTGCACCGATGACTCAAAGCGACGGCGAAGAGCTCTACCTTATGGTGGGTCACCTCGAAGGTCGCGCCGCCCGTTTCGCTGCCGCACTCCCGGTTGCTGAGCGCAGAGAGCTCGTAGCGAGAATGAGGGGACTAAACAAGGATCTGGCCGTGGCGCTCCGCGAAGCCACCGATGTAAACAAGGTCTTCGACCTGGATGTTCAGTTTCATGCAATGCTCGTTGAGGGCATAGTTGGGCCGCGCATGCTCGCCCTCCATCGGTCCATCAAACCTCAGATCGAACGTTACGCGCGTGCTTACGTTGGCGTGCTGTTACAGGAGTTTCGCGATTCGATCCACGAACACGAGTTGATTCTCTCGGCGATATCGCGCGGAGATCTCAAGTCAGCGCAACAGGCCGTGGAAAACAACTGGGACCACGCAGCTGATCGCTTGATCAGAGCGATCACGGCCTACGGCGAACGCGGAGGCTGGCGGACCCTCAAGCCAAGGAACACTGCAAGCGCGTTGTATCGTTCGGAAAAGGACCAGTCCGAACCTCGTAAAACGACCAGAACCAAGAAGTAGGGGAGGCCCCTCAAAGAGGTCGCGGATACCGCTGTGCAAGGCCAGTGAGGTAACCATTGCGGTATACCAAACGGCGCTGCATCTTGGCCGCCGTGCGAAATACAGACACCGCCACCGCGACCGCTACAACTGGATCAGCCTCGGACTCGGCGACGGGTGGAAGCGGCGCAACCGCAGGTAGCGCTCGCGCCTCGGACGATCAACTCCCGCGACAACTCGGAGTTGCTGACCTGGCACTCACCGCCACCGGGATCGTTATCGGATCCGGCATCTTCCTCGTTCCAGGCCTGGTCCTGCAACACAGTGGTCTCAACCCAGGAGCCGCACTGGGAGTCTGGGCCGCCGGCGGAATCCTCACACTTTTCGGCGCGCTCACCTACGCGGAACTCTCCACTATCCGACCAGAAGCTGGTGGAATCTACGCCTACATACGCGATGCATTTGGCCCACTCCCCGCGTTTCTCTATGGATGGAGCGCCTTCTTCGTCATTGCCACCGGGGCCCTGGCTACTCTGGCCGTCGCATTCACTGCATACCTCGGCCAGTTCGTTCCACTGACTAATCTCCAATCCCGGATAGTCTCCGTCCTGGTCATTGCCGGCCTGGCAGCCATCAATGTTGCCGGAACACGCCGCAGCGTTACCCTGCAGAACGTCACCACCATAACCAAGCTTGCGGCTATCCTTGTCCTTGCCGGCGTCCTCGTTGTTCGCGGCGATGCGTCAGCAGCATCCACAACTGCAACGCCCGCAACGAGTCTGACTCTGTCTGGCCTCGGCACGGCGATGATCAGTGTGTTGTGGGCCTATGAGGGATGGCAGTACGTCACGTGCATGGCCGCCGATGCACGCGACCCACAAAGGACCTTTCCCAAGGCAATCGGACTCGCTCTGGGCGGCGTACTCCTTATCTACCTGATAACCAACTTCAGCTACATAGCAGCCTTAGGTACGTCCGCGGTTGCAAGCTCCAGCCGAGTGGCCTCAGACGCCGTTGTGGCGACACTGGGTTCTTCGGCCGCCAACGCCGTAACCTTTCTCATACTTCTCTCGATCCTCAGCTCCGCCAATGGGAGCGTTCTTGCACCTGGTCGCCTCTACTTCGCGATGGCGCGTGACGGCGTCTTCTTCAAAAAGCTTGGTCACTTGAGTCCGACTCGCAAGACCCCTGCATTTGCAATCGTTGCGGGTGCGACCTGGTCAATGGTCGGAGCAGCGCTGGGGACGTTCGAGCAGCTCCTTACCTACGTGGTGTTTGCAGCCTGGATTTTCTATGGACTGGGCGCCCTCAGCATTTTCGTCTATAGAGCCAGGGAACGTCGCGGTGAACCGCGCGCTGCCTTTCGTGTGCCCGGCTATCCGGTCACGCCGCTGCTTTTTGCTCTGGCTGCCTTTGCACTAGTCGTGAATACCATAGTCGCCCAACCCCAGCGAGCGGCTGTAGGACTCGCAATCGTCTTTTCAGGCACTCCCGCATTCTACTGGTGGCGTGCGCGGTCGTCCAAGCGCGACTCGGCATCATGAAAAGCACCTTCCCAAAATGAAACCATCTGAGACTCCGGCACGGACTTCTGTTGCCACTCGAGTTGAACACGCTATAGACGAACTGGCGCCGGATCTCGTGAGGCTGACACAAAGCCTCGTACAGATCCCAAGCACTCCCGGTCACGAGCAGAACGCGCAGCACGCGATCGCCGCGAGATATGAGTCTCTGGGACTCGAAGCCGAGATCGTCCCGGCAATACGCGAGGAACTCGACGGACACCCGGCATTTTCTGACGATGGCATTCCTTTTGTAGACCGCCTCAACGTGGTGGCCAGGTGGCATGGAAAAGGCAACGGACGTTCGCTCATACTGAACGGTCATATGGACGTCGTTCCCCCGGGAGACACAGCAAAGTGGACTCGTGACCCTTGGGGAGGCGATGTGGAGGGTGACAAGATCTATGGACGAGGGGCATGCGACATGAAAGCTGGGTTGGCTGCGGCAGTCGTCGCAGTGCAAGCCCTCAAGTCAATCGGCGTTACGCCCGGTGGTGACGTCACCCTGCAGAGTGTGATTGGAGAGGAATCGGGCGGCATTGGAACGCTCACCACGATTGTGCGGGGCTATCGGGCCGACGCCTGCGTAATCATGGAGCCAATGGGGCTGGGCATCGTGCCAGTACATTCCGGAGCAATGACGTTCAGACTCACGGTGCACGGGCGCGGCGCTCATGCTTCTATGAAATCCCTCGGCGTCAGCGCGATAGAGGAATTCGTGCCGCTGCTACAGGCGCTGGAGCGACTCAACGAGGACCGTCATCGTCGCTTTGAGCACCCCCTATATGACTCCGAACGCGACATCGCACCGATAAGCATCGGAACTGTGCGGGCCGGCGATTGGCCGTCAACCGTGCCAGACGTGTTGGTTGCCGAGGGTCGCATAGGAGCATTTCCAGACGAATCTCTCGATGAGGCGCGTGCGGCGATCAGGTCTGCGATAGATGCGGCATCTGCAAGCGACAATTGGCTATCGAGCAACCCGCCGGTTCTGGAATGGTTCGAGGGTCAATTCGAGTCCGGTAGTACGCCTATCGACTCACCTATCGTTCAAACAGTTTCAACGTGCCACGAGCAGGTTACAGGAAGCGTGCCTTCGATTTTTGGAATTCCATGCGGCACAGACCTGCGACTATTTACACGACACGCAGGGATTCCAACGGTGCTGTATGGCCCTGGGAGTGTTCTCCATGCCCATAGCACAGATGAGTTTGTCTCGATCGATGAGACCGTAACCTGTGCCAAAGTGCTGGCACGGACGATTCTCGAATGGTGCGGGTCCTGAAATCACCATACGACTCTCCCGCCTTGAAACCTGACGGCCGGCGGATAACGGGGCTCTTTCGCTATCCAATCAAGTCATGCAGGGGCGAGGAAATCGAGATGGGAGAGGTTGGTCGGCGGGGATTCCTTGGAGATCGCGACTACATGGTTGTCGATTCCACGGGGAAATTCCTGACACAGCGCGAGTTGCCGCGCATGGCATTGATCGAGCCACGCCTTGTTGATGGCATGTTGGCGGTGAGCGCACCAGGCATGTCTCAGCTTTCGGTCAGGCAGGAACCGTATGGACCCCGGGTGAGCGTCAGGATCTGGAAGGACACGTGTGAGGCTTCTGATCAGGGCGACGATGCCGCGCGCTGGCTTTCTGACTACCTCAATGTGGATTGCAGGTTGGCGTTTTGGCGGCCCTCGACAGTGCGCGAGGTGGACCAGGACTTTGCACCTCCGGGAGCTCAGGTCGGGTTTGCAGACGGTTATCCCTTTCTGCTCGCATTGGAGACATCCCTGACAGAGTTGAATCGGCGTTTACCTGAGCCCTTTCTGATGAACCGGTTCAGGCCAAGCATCGTGGTCGATGGATTGGAGCCATTTGAGGAGGATCACTGGAGGAGTTTTCGCGCGTCGGGGATAGAGTTTCAAGTGGTCAAGCCGTGCGCGCGTTGCCCGATAACCACGGTGGATCAAGCGACGGCGGAGCGGGGGAAGGAGCCCTTGCGAACGCTGGCGACTTTCCGGCGAGTTCAGGGGAAGGGGGTGATGTTCGGGCAGAATCTTGTGCACTCGTCCACGGGTGAGCTCCGCCGGGGGTCAGCAATCCAGGTAGCCTTTCGCTGATGGTAGGCGTGGGACGAACCGTCTCGATGCGAATGGTATACCACCATGGTCTCTTGTATGGAGTGCCGATTCGGTCTTGCGGCGCGGCGAGCCGCCCCTATGTTAGCGCCGCAGGCAATCGGCGCCGCGCGGAAAAGGGGGATGGGATGCGGTCGAACGAGCTTCCGCAAAGCGCAGCACAAGCCCTCCACTCCTTACCTCAGGTCGGCCATGCGGTATCTGCCAGCACTCGCGTGGACAACACGCACCCTGTCGTCACTCGCGCTCCTCATGGCACTCTCCGCTGGAGCGCACGCACAAGCCACAGGCAGCATCCGTGGCAAAGTCACCGAAGCAGGAACGCCGGTGCCGGTTGCCAGCGCTAACGTGGTTATCGTCGGCTCCCGGTTGGGTGCCCTCACTACCAACGACGGCAACTACACAATCCTCGGCGTACCGCCCGGTAGCCACACCTTGCGCATCACACGTATTGGATTCGTGCCACTGGAACGAACCGTAAACGTTAGCGCATCGCAGGAAACCGTCGCCAACTTTGAAGTCGACAAGACGGCAATCCAGCTCGAACAGGTTGTAACTACCGCCACAGGCGAACAGTCGCGACGCTCCGTAGGTAACGCTGTTGCGGTGATCGATACTGACTCACTCGTTCGCAGCGCTGGTGTCACGAACCCCATGGAGATCCTCACCGCACGAGTAAGCGGTGTCACAGTGGTCCAGGGTGCTGGAATGATCGGAAGCGCGCCGAGCGTGGTCATTCGTGGTCGAACCAGTGTCTTTGCATCCAGCGATCCGCTCTGGATCATCGATGGAATGCGAATGGTCTCCGACGACGGACGCAGCTTCTCACAGAACGGAAACAGCACCCTTGGCTCGCTGAGTCCCGAAGACATCGAATCGATCGACATAATCAAGGGACCATCGGCCACTGCGCTGTATGGCACTCAGGCAAACAACGGTGTCATAGTCGTCAAAACCAAACGAGGGCGTGCGGGCCGCACTCAATGGAGCGTATGGAACGACCTCGGCCTCAACGACCAGCCAGCCGATTGGCCTGCCAACTATAGAAGCTGGGGACGGAACCTGAATTCTTCCGGTCAGCCCACCGGTGGTGTGGTACAGTGCCGGCCTTCGCAAAGCGCCGCCGGATCCTGCCAGATAGACAGCCTCACGAGCTTCAGCCCCTTCGAGAATCCGGAAACCACTCCCTTTGGAGACATGGGTCGTCGAGCTACCCTCGGCGCTTCTGCATCGGGTGGTACAGACAGAATACGATTCTATAGCTCAGCAGAGATAATAGATGAGCGCGGGCCCTATACGATGCCGGACCCGGAAATCGACCGCCTAACGTCGCTCCTGGGTAACAAGCCCAGAGATGAGCAGATCCACCCTAACGCGCTTAACCAGCTCAACTTCCGCGGAAACTTCAACGCTCAGCTCACACCAAGGTCGGAGCTTGCGGTGTCGGGTTCGTACACTGATCGCCGCATGCGGACACCATTCAATGGAAGCTTCTTCCAGGGTATCCAGATCCAGGGTCTTACTGCACCCGGATATCGTACCCCTTTCAATGGCTACGCGGCTCAGCACCTCGGCGACATCATGTCAGTGCATCAGCCCGAAAAGGAGCGCCGGATCATAGGAAATATGCGCTACAGCCACGCACCTATTTCGTGGCTTAATGGTCACGCGTCGCTTGGTATCGACCAAACCTGGCAGGATGCACAGCAATACGCGGCAGTTGGAGAAGGAACGAACGGAGGCTGGGGAAGCCTAACGGCGCGCAATGGCGGCTATCGCAAGGGCATGACTCAGCTGAGCCGCTACTCAGCAGATCTCGGCGCCACCGCGACCGCCAACATCTCCACTGACCTGACTTCGAGAACTTCGCTCGGTGCGCAGTGGTTCAAGGATGATACCTATTCGGTGCAGTACTCGGGCTGGGGGTTGGCGCCCGGAGCGACCACGATTCCTTCCGCTGGAACCAAGGTTATAGACAGCGAAGGACTCGATCAGCGCGCATCCTACGGAATCTTCATCGATCAGTCCTTTGCATGGCGTGAGCGACTCTACCTCACGACAGGGCTCCGTTACGATGCTTCGAACATCTTTGGACCCGCAGCAAAGCGCCCGGTTTATCCAAGAGCGCAGCTCTCCTATGTAATCTCGGACGAAGACTTCTTTCCCGAGATCGCTGGGGTAGATCGTCTACGTCTGCGGACCTCCTGGGGTGAGTCCGGCGCCGCGCCCGGTCCCACACAATCGTTGCAGGTGCTCACGGCGGCGACTGTTGGCTATGCCAATTCAACGTTGCCGACGCTAACTCTGGTAAGCGGGTTCAATCCTGGTATAAAACCGGAGATAACGTCAGAGATCGAAGCTGGTCTCGATGCAACGCTGCTTGGCGAGCGCATGAACCTTGAGTTCACTCTCTACAAGAAGACGAACAGAAACGGCATTACGACGATCCCGCTGGCACCGTCGCTCGGCGCAGCCACGCAGCTACCAATCAACCTGGGACGCGTTGAGAACAAAGGCTTTGAATACGGCATAGACCTGCTGCTGATGCAGCGACCGTCCATCAGCTGGGACATGCGCCTTAGTGGTTCACATTCAACCAATAAAGTCCTCTTTATTAACGGTGAACCACCTGCGGCCCCCGCACTGCAACGGATCATTGTTGGCTATCCCATTCAAGGGGCGTGGAGCCGGCCGATCACAGCCTATTCCGATGCAAACGGTGATGGCATCATCGCCGTGAGCGAAGTGACAGTTGGACCGGACTGGGAGTACATCGGACCAGTGCTTCCAACGGACGAAGCGCAGTTCAGGAGCTCGGTAGGTCTCTTCAACCAGCGCGTTTCATTGACGGCGATGCTCGACTACAGGGCCGGTCACTTCCACCAATACGGGGCAGGACGTGACCGTTGCAACGGCGGAAGCGCACGCGAGGCCAATGATCCCACTGCCCCGCTGGAATGGCAGGCAGCCTGTGTTGCCGCGACTAATGCATCGCTTGGGAGCACGCAGTGGGGATACATCAAGCCCGGTGACTTCCTCAAACTGCGTGAAGCATCGATCACGTTCCAGCTTCCACGCACCCTCGGCTCGGTCACGCTTCCAAACGGAACGATCTCCTTCACTGGAAGAAATCTCTCCACTCTCTGGACCGAGTACCCCGGTCTGGATCCCGAAGCTGGTGGACAATTCAACGACAACTGGACGGTGCCTCCTCTGAGGTACTTCCTGAGTCGCATCAATATCACGTTCTGACGGAGTCCCGGCGATGAGAAACCAATCGAAAAGCGGTCGGCGCTCCCTTGCAGCGCGTGCACTAAGCGGACTTGCACCACTTGCAGTGGCATTCTTGCTGTCATCGTGCAGCAGCAAAGATCTCCTGAGTGTCGAAAACGACATCATTACTCCAGAACAGGCCGCAAACCCAGCCGGCGCGCTGGCAAGGCGAGCCGCGGCACTCAGGGCCTTTGCTATCATGACTGCGGGAGGGCCCCAGGTTCGTGCATTCCTTATGGACGCGCTTTTTACCGACCAGCTAATCAACGCTCGCAGTCAATTCAACGACTACGATCAACGTCAGTTCGCACCCGAAAACAACCCTCACGGAGTAAACGTGTGGGACGACTACGGTATCGTGATGCATACAGTCTCAGCGGCGATTCCGTCGCTCATCACCTACCTGCCAGATGATGACACCAGAAAGCGCCACATCGGTGAACTCTATGCTCTTAGAGGGCTAGCCACCACGATGATCGGCGAGATGTACTGCAATGGCAGCACCTTCACGTCATTTGATGACGCCGGCAATCCGGAATACGACATGAAGGTTTACACCAATGCGGAACTCTTTCAACGGGCCATTGCTGATCACGACAGCGCTCTTCTTAGCTTCGCCGCTAACGATGCGATGCGGAGCCTGGCAAGAGTCGGAAAGGCACGAGCTCTGGTGAATCTGGGCAGATTCGCAGAAGCGGCAGCTGTGGTTGGTTCTGGAGGCGGCTCCGCGGCAGTACCGACGGACTACGTCTACAACGTCACCTATCTGCAGGGTGCTGTCTACAATGTCATACCTGACTACATCCTCAATGCGAACTTTGGACTGCCGCTCAATGACACACAAACGGGAACGGGACGCGAAGGGGTCAACGGACTCGACTACGGTGCAGATCCACGGATTCGCGCCCAGCCCTTCTTGAGGAATGGCCAGGACGGAAACACACCGATCTATCCACCGGGCGTGGCATGGTCGACCACTTTCAACAGCCCCTTCCCGATTGCCAGCGGCATAGAGGCGCGCCTCATCGAGGCCGAGGCCCAACTCGATGCCGGCGACGACGCATGGCTCACGACGCTTAATGCGCTTAGGGATCGCAATATCGACCTTGCAGGTTTGGCAGTTCCCAGCGCTTTGGCGCCGTTTTCCATGCCAGCGACAGAAGATGCGAAGGTCGACCTGGTGTTCCAGGAGCGCGCCATGTGGATGTACATGACGATACACCGTTGGGGCGACCTCAGGCGACTCATCAGGCAGTACGGTAGAACGCCTGACCAGGTCTTTCCAACTGGACCGTACTTCAAAGGCGGATCATACGGAAATCAGATAGTTGCTGAGCCTCTTCCTGCTGAACAGAACCATCCCGCCTACACGGGTTGCCTCAACTACGATGCATGAACTGACGATTTGAGCCAAGCGGGCCGTCGCCAATCCGGGGCGGCTCGCCGATCAAAATGACACCGGTACACTCAAGGAACTTTTCGCCCCCGATTTGCTTTGCGCTTGCGGCAGCTTTGGCTTTTGCTGCTTCGTGCGCTGGCGAAGGTAGTACAGGTTCGGCGGACTGGCCCACGTACGGGAATGATGCTGGTGGGCTCAAGTACTCGCCGCTCTCCGATATTCGGAAAGAGAATCTTTCACGCCTCGTTGTTGAATGGGAATGGAGTCCTGGAGAGAAGCCGATTCCCGAGGGTCCGGGCCAGAAGCCGGCACGACCTGGAATGTTTCAGGCCACGCCGTTGGCAATCAGAGATACTCTCTACCTTCCTACCCCCTACAATCGTGTAGTAGCTCTTGACGCAAACAACGGGCAACAGCTTTGGGAATACGATCCCGAGTCGTGGAGAGAGTACGGACAGCCAAACGTTGGCACGGGCTTTGTTCACCGCGGCGTCGCAATGTGGACCGACGGCAGAGAGCGGCGCATCTTCATAAACACCCGCTGGCGCCTTATTGCACTCGACGCTGCGACGGGAAGACCAATTCCCGAATTCGGAGAGAACGGAGAAGTCGACATCTCGCAAAACCTCTCTCGGCCGGTAGAGCGCAAAGAACACTACGCCAGTTCATCGCCGCCCGTCGTTTGGGGCGACCTTGTCATCGTAGGCAACGCTGTTGGAGACCGGCTTTCATACAAAGGCGATCCACCAGGCGACGTACAGGCTTTTGACGTTCACACGGGGGAGCGGCGTTGGGTTTTTGAAACCATTCCGCGTCCTGGCTCCTTTGGCAACGATACCTGGGAGGACAGTTCATGGGCCCATATCGGGCACACCAATGTCTGGGCACCATTTACCGTCGATAGTGCACGTGGATTGGTCTACCTGCCGGTAGGCACTCCCGGCAACGACTGGTACGGTGGCCAGCGCATAGGCAATAATCTTTTTGCCGAGTCCATCGTCTGTCTGGACGCTGCAACTGGCGAGCGAAAGTGGCACTTTCAAGTTGCTCACCATGGGTTGTGGGACTACGATCCGCCCGCACCACCCAATCTGGCCACGATCCAGCACCAGGGTCGAGAGGTCGATGTCGTGGTCCTGCCGACCAAGCAAGGTTTTCTTTTTGTTTTTGATCGTTTGACGGGAGAGCCGCTCTGGCCGATTGAGGAGCGACCGGTACCAGCGAGTGACGTACCCGGCGAGGTTGCCTCCGCCACCCAGCCATTCCCGACGCGACCAGCGCCATACGCGCGACAGGGTTTCACGCTCGAAGATGCCATCGATTTAACGCCCGAAATCCGAGACGCGGCACTGAAGGAGCTCTCCAGGTATCAGCTGGGACCGATGTACACGCCTCCGTCTTTGCGCGGTACGGTCACCATGCCCGGCACCATCGGCGGGTCTGGATGGGGCGGTGCCGCCGTCGATCCCGGAACCGGCATTGCTTACATCAAGGCTACAAACTCGCCATCTCTCTCCAAGCTTGTAAGGATAGGGCAGCCTAACGATACCGTTGACGCTCCCTACGCCATCGATCTGGGCGCTTCCCTCGGAATAAGGCTGGAAACAAGGGGCAACCAGCCCTCGGGTAGAAGCGCCCGCCTCCCCATTGGAAAGCCTCCCTATGGGACGCTTACCGCTATCGACCTGAACACCGGAGAGCATCTGTGGCAGGTGCCCTTTGGTGACTCACCGCAGATCCGGTCGCACCCCAGCCTTCAGGGTGTGGCACTCCCAGACAAACTGGGAGTTACTGGTTCAGCAGGACTTCTGGTTACGGCGAGTGGTCTGATATTCGGCAGCGGCGGTGGTCGAGTCCTCTATGCCGTCGATACGCGCAATGGCGAAACGCTCTGGGAGCACGACTTGGGGCAAAGCGCTGTGGCCAACCCAATGACGTTTAGAACGCGCGCCGGAAAACAGCTACTCGTTATTGCAACCGGCTCCGGCGAAAACGCAAAACTGGTCGCATTTGCCTTGGGCGATCAAATCGTTAGCGATACGGCGCATTAGGTCCGTATTGTCTCATGCGGTCCCGCAGCTGAGACGAAAGGCAGTGGAAAGACCAACTCATATTTGCAGCGAACCATGGCAAACAAGACCCGGGCAACTCTTACCATCGTTCTGGCTCCCCTCGTAGCAGTCTCGTTGGGTCACGCCTCCCTCGCGGCGCAACGCCCCGCGGGGCAGGATTCCCTAACGATGGAAACGCCACGGCCGCTTCGTTTTACAACAGACGAAGGGACATGGATGTCAGTGAGCGTTTCTCCCAATGGCCAGACACTCGTGTTTGACCTTCTCGGAGACCTGTACACACTACCTATCGGAGGTGGCAAAGCCACGCGCATAACGAGTGGTCAGGGCTTCGATGCAATGCCGAGCTTCTCGCCAGACGGACGACAAGTCGCATTTGTAAGCGATCGCAGTGGCGCGTCGAACCTGTGGGTTGTTAACTCGGACGGCAGTAACCCCAGGGCGATCACACGCACCGAACGATTTCACTACGTCTCGCCCACCTGGACCAGCGACGGTCGTGCGATACTGGTTTCGCGCAACAACAGTTTCCGAAACGGCGGTCCTTATGATTTCTACCTGATCCACGTCCTCGGCGGCAACACCCAGCGTATTACATCACCGCCCCAGGGCGGCGGTGGAGGCGGCGGACCGGGTGGGCAGGCAGCCAACACTCATTTCGGAGCTCGCTTTGCAGATGCTCGCCACATCTGGTACTCCACAAGCTCGGCCAATGCGCAGGTATTCAGACTCGATCTCTCTACAGGAAAGGCACGCCGCGAGACCAATCTAAGGTCAGGAGCGTTCAAGCCGATCCCCAGTCCCGATGGCAAGTGGCTGGTCTATGCAACACGGCGCAACGACGAGACTGCTCTCCGTCTCCGGGAGCTCTCAACCGGAGATGAGCGCTGGCTGGTGCTCGATGCTCAACACGATCAGATGTCGGGCTCTCCTACGAGAGATCTCATGCCGGGCATGGATTTTACTCCCGACAGCCGTTTTCTGGTCGCCACTAAAGGCGGCAAGCTTTGGAAGTTCGCGATTCCGTCGGGTGAGGCCACGCCAATTCCGTTCTCCGCCGACGTCGATCAGATGATCGGTGCTTCTTCACAGTTTCAGTATCCGCATAACGACTCCACGCTTGAGGTAAGGCAAATCCGCATGCCGCGACTTTCCCCAGACGGTCGCAAGGTCGCTTTCATTGCGCTCGATCGGCTGTGGGTCGCAGACTTGCCGGCAAACTCTCAGCAGGGGCAACACACAGTGACCAGCGCGAGACGCCTCACTGATTTCAACGTGAGCGAGTTCTCGCCCGCGTGGTCATCCGACGGCCGCACGATTGCGTTTGTCACCTGGACAGACAGTATCGGAGGCGACATCTACAGAGTTCGTGTGGATGGCGGTAAGCCCGAGAACATGACCAATAGGCTCGGACACTACGACAAGCTCGCGTTCACAAACGACGGGACAAAACTCCTGTTTGCCTACGCGAGCCG
>CAZYTS010000035.1:0-23558 GCA_964649855.1 uncultured Gemmatimonadaceae bacterium | reverse complement strand
CGCGGTCGGGCTCGACGAGATGACCACGGCGATCGAGGTGCACGGCCGCCGCATTGCCACCCGGCAGAAAGTCTGCCGGAAGCGCGCGCGAAGCAATCTCGCCTTTGACGCGCTCGAAAAAGTCGTCAACACTAACGACTTCCTGCTTCTTTCCCTTCCCTCGTTCGCGTACCGCAACAGTTCCTGCCTCTGCTTCGCGCCGCCCTACTACAGCCATGTATGGCACCTTCATCATCTCGGCTTCGCGAATGCGGTAGTTGAGCGTATCACTTCGATTGTCGAGATGAGCCCTGATGCCCGACGACCTCATCCGCGAAGTCATTGCTCTGGCGACTTCGTCCAGATCATCCGAGATCGGAAGCACCCGCACCTGTTCCGGCGCAAGCCAAACAGGGAATGCGCCCGCAAAGTGCTCGATGAGTATCGCCATAAAGCGTTCGAACGACCCGCTCACTGCACGGTGAATCACCACCGGTCTGTGCAGCGTGTTGTCTTCACCAACATACTGAAGGTCGAAACGCTCAGGAGCCGCATAGTCAAGTTGGATCGTGCCCAGCTGCCAGGCTCTGCCAAGTGAATCCTCAACGTCGAAATCGATCTTGGGTCCGTAGAACGCACCATCACCAGGCTTGTGTTCGTAAGGCAGTCCCGTCGCTTCGAGCGCCGACAAAAGAGACTGCTCGGCGCGATCCCACATCTCATCAGAGCCGATCCTCTGCTCCGGACGAGTGGCAAACTTCAGATGCGCGTTCAAACCGAACGTCGCGTAGTAATCAAGTATGAACTTTGTGAGACCCTTAACTTCGTCCGGAATCTGCGATTCCATCAGGAACACATGACAGTCGTCTTGCTGGAACTGCCTCACCCGTGTTAGACCCGACAACGCTCCGGTCAACTCGTTGCGATGCAGCACGTCGTATGTGTTGAAGCGAAGTGGCAGCTCGCGATACGAGTGCTTCTTCATGCCGTACAGAACATAGTGCGACGGGCAGTTCATGGGCTTTAGTCCCATGTCGTGCTCATTCGACTCCTTGTTGAGCACCAGGAACATGTTCTCCCGGTACTTCCCCCAGTGACCAGACTGCTCCCACAACATCTTGTTGTAGAGCAATGGAGTCCGGATCTCCTGGTATCCCTCGCGCTGAATCTCGCGCAGATAGTCGTGAATGGTATTTACAACGGTCGTGCCACGGTCGGTCCAGAATGCCGCCCCGGGCGAGACCTGATGAAACATGAAAAGGTCGAGCGCCTTGCCGAGTACCCTGTGGTCACGACGCTTGGCCTCTTCGATCCTGAAGAGGTATGCATCAAGATCCTCCTGCTTCCAGAACGCTGTCGCATAAATGCGCTGTAGCATCTGGCGCCGTTCGTCACCACGCCAGTACGCGCCGGCTGTGTGCAGCAACTTGAAGTGACGCAGATACGATGTGTCGGGTACATGGGGTCCTCGACAGAGATCGATGAACGGACCGTCGGTGTAGGTGGAGATGACCTCGTCAACTCCAAGGTCTTCGATCCGCTCCAGCTTGAGAGGGTCGTCTGCAAAGCGCCGCTTGGCCTCCTGGCGATCGACTTCCTCGCGCAAAAAGGGAAAGCTCTCAGCCACCACACGCCGCATCTCGGCCTCAAACTGCTCCAGGTCCTCGGGAGTGAAAGGTTCTTGGACTTCAAAGTCGTAGTAAAAGCCGTCGTCGATCGCTGGACCAAACCCGATCTTGGCTTCGGGCCGGAGGCGCCGCACGGCCGTTGCCAGTATATGCGCCCCCGAGTGCCTCAGTACGGGGAGCGACTGAGGATCCTTCTCGGTGAGGACCCGAAGAGCGCCGCCACGACGCAGGGGAGTCATCAGGTCATGAATTTCACCATCGATCGTTACGGCTATGGCAGCCTTGAGAAGGCGCGGGCCGATCGAGGCGACAATGTCGCGCGCCAAAGTTCCAGGAGGCACTTCGCGGGTAGCGCCATCGGGAAGAACAAAGACCAGTGATTCGCTGGAGGCAGTGGTCATGAACGGGAGCTTTCTATGTCTGGCAGTATGATGGAAAGACGTTGCCCGGCGCACCAAATTGGCGCCGCGAGCGACCTAACGCGTCATGTCGAGGAGAGGTGTAACCTGCGATCCGTACCGCAGGGCAAAAAAGACGCCTGCGAGCACGACAGCAGCGGCTATTCCCCATGCCAACCACCATCGAAATCGCGACGGGCGCTCGAGCCCCGGGTCGCTCGTTGGTTCCATGTGCTCAACTTAGCAGCGGCCAAGACCGGGGCAACGGGAGAATAATCGGGCGCGACGCGCCTTCGTGCCTTGGTCGTTAAGATTCTCGCATGACCGGCACCAAACCTCAGAACGAAAACGACCTCCCCCCTCAGTACGACTCGACGGCCGTCGAGCCATCACTCTATGCCCGGTGGGAGTCAGCCGGGGTCTTCAAAGCGCAGGGCGAGCGCTCCAGAAGGCTTGGTGGAGACCGCGAACCGTTTGTCATAGTAATTCCTCCGCCCAACGTCACCGCGGTCCTTCACATGGGACACGGTCTCAACGACACCGTTCAGGACGTATTTATCCGTTGGCGTCGAATGTGCGGCGACGAAGCGCTTTGGGTGCCCGGGACCGATCACGCCGGCATAGCCACCCAAAACGTCGTGGAACGCCTCTTGGCAAAAGAGGGGAAGACGCGATTCGACATCGGCCGCGATGCCTTCATCTCGAGGACCGTAAGCTTTGTCCGCGAGACCGGGGACACGATTCTGCAGCAATTGCGTGCCATTGGCGCGTCGGCTGACTGGTCGCGAACTGCGTACACTCTGTCGCCGCAGCTCTCGCGCGCCGTTCGTGAAGCATTCGTCAGGCTCTACGACAAAGGTCTCATTTATCGTGGGCACCGAGTAATCCATTGGTGTCCGCGCTGCCTCACCTCGCTCTCGGATGAAGAGGCCGAACACCATGAGACTACAGGCAAGCTCTATCACATCAGCTATCCAATAACTCCGGCAAATGCCACCGAGGCACCGCGAGCGATCGTGGTTGCAACAACTCGGCCTGAGACGCTGCTGGGAGACGTGGCGGTCGCGGTAAACCCCACTGACGAGAGGTACGCGGACCTTGTCGGTCGAACGGTAAGGTTACCGATTGCAAACGTTGAAATCCCGATCATTGCCGATGCCTACAGCGATCCTGCATTTGGATCGGGAGCGGTAAAGATCACACCCGCACACGACGCCAATGATTTCGAGGTAGGTCAGCGCCATGGACTGCCGATGCCGGTGATCCTTACGCCAAGTGGCGAGCTGACCGAGGGAGCCGACGCGGCAGGACGTGTACCTGCAGTGCTCGTCGGCAAGGACCGTTCTGACGCGCGCGTCGAGATTGTAAGGATGCTCGAGGCAGAGGGGAGACTGGTTAAGGTCGAGCCTCACCAGCATTCTGTGCGTCGTTGCTATCGTTGCGACACCATCGTCGAGCCGCGGCTTTCGGAACAGTGGTTTGTGCGTATGGCTCCGCTTGCAGAACCTGCGCTTAGAGCGGTGCGCGACCGAACGATCAGAATCCTTCCTGAAAGATGGGAGGCAGTCTACATCAATTGGCTCGAAGGGATCCGTGACTGGAACATCTCACGCCAGCTGTGGTGGGGACATCGGATTCCTGTCTGGTATTGCGATGCCTGTGGTCGCATAACGGCGAGTCAGGAAGACGTGGAACGCTGCCCCGACTGTTCGGGGCCGGTGCGTCAGGACGAAGATGTTCTGGACACCTGGTTTTCGTCGGGACTCTGGCCCTTTTCGACTTTAGGCTGGCCTGACGATACAGCAGACCTCAAGGCCTTTTATCCCACTGACTTTCTCATTACAGCGCCGGAGATTCTCTTTTTCTGGGTGGCGCGAATGATCATGCTGGGATATTCGTTCATGGGCGAAGCTCCCTTCCACACGGTGTACCTCCACGGCACCGTGCGGGATACGAATCACGTCAAGATGTCCAAGTCTCTCGGGAATGGGATCGACCCACTGGACGTGGTCAACCTCTACGGTGCTGACGCCCTGCGCTATACGGTGGTGAGCGGCATGGGTCTTGGCGCAGATACTATCCTCGACCCTAATAACTTGGAGCGCTCTTTTGCCCCCGGTCGCAACTTTGTAACAAAGCTCTGGAACATCGGTCGCTTTCTTCTGAGCAACGTGGGGAGTGAACCGGTTGATGCGCTCCAGGATTTGGATCCGGCGCTCTTTACTTATGCAGATCGCTGGATATTGGCCAGGCTCAACGCCGCAGTGACTGCCTGCAATACAGCGCTGGGACCAGCACGTCCGAGTGGCGAGGCCTGGAGCACTGAAGAACGCTACGCCGGGCTGCGTCTCAACGAATACGCCGAGGCTGCTCGGTCGTTTGTGTGGAGCGAGCTCGCCGACTGGTATCTGGAGTCATGCAAGGCAAGGCTAGGAGGCGATGGCGTTGATCGCGCGATCGCGCGCGCCGTACTCGTGCACGCTTTTGACGCGGCGCTCCGCCTCCTCCATCCGATCGTTCCCTTTGTCAGCGAAGAACTCTGGCAGAAACTGCCTCGTTCCCCTAAGCACGACGAACCCTGGCTCGCCACCGGACACTGGCCCCGCGCAACGCCTGTGCAGCTCACAGGTTGGCAGGATTTTGAGGTTGTCCGCGAATGCGTCATAGCCATTCGGCAGCTTCGCGCAGACTACAACATCGCACCGGGCAAACCCATCAAAGGACTGGTTTTCCCTTCGGGCAAACAGGCGCACGACGTTATCGCTGCAGAAAAAGCCACCACCGAAAGACTGGCACGCTGTGAAATCGCCATCGTCGACGTCCCGGTTACGGGGGCAGCGGCACATCAGGTCCTTTCCGATGGTACTGAGGTCATCCTGCCTCTCGAAGGCCTCATCGACATCTCAAAGGAATGCGCGCGTCTAAAATCAGAACTGGAGAATCTCGACAAACAGTTGACCTCCCTTCGTTCGCGACTGGCCAACGAGAGCTTTGTCACTCGCGCAAAACCGGAGGTCGTGGCAGCAGAGCGCACCAAGGAATCGGAATGGGCTGCTCGACGAGCGCAGCTGGCTACCAAGGTCGCGGGACTTTGCGGCTCCTGAGCTTTTCGACCCTGGCGCTCACTCTGATCCTGGGGGTGACCGGTTGTGCTTCGCAACAGACTCCACCAGGAGGACCGGTGGACGAAGATGCGCCGGTGCTCACTCGAGTTAGACCCGACAGCAATGCCACGGGGGTACGAGCTGGAGCCGTTGGATTCGAGTTTGACGAGGTCATAAGCGAGAGACCACAAGGCTCCGAGTCTCTCGCGGATCTTTTTATGATCTCTCCCAGCACAGGTCCCAACTCCGTTTCCTGGAAAAGGACAAGGCTGGAAGTCCGCCCCAGGGGAGGGTTGCGCGAGAATACTACCTACACGGTCGTCATGCTCCCGGGCCTCACCGATCTGGAGGGCAACGTTGACTCGGTCGGCACAAAGGTGGTGTTTTCTACCGGGCCGACGCTGGCAACCGGACGCATAAAGGGCATTGCATTTGACTGGCTCGCCGATCGGGCAGCGCCCAGAGCGTATGTAGAGGCGATAACGCTCCCCGACTCTGTGCGCTACCTGGGATATGCCGATTCCACGGGACGCTACGAGATAAATCATCTTCCTGCCGGCCGTTACCTGGTGCGCGCAATCGTGGACCAGAACCGCAACCGGCAGTTGGACCCGCGCGAAATCCACGATACGATGTCGGTGGCTCTCATAGACTCGATAGATGGAAGACTGCACATGGTCATGCGTGACACGATCGGTCCAGGAATCGAGAGTATTGAAGTCGTTGACAGCCTTACTATCAGAGTCCGCTTTGACCGGGCAATCGATACGTCTTTTGTGATTGCACCCGCTGCATTCTCTGTTAAGAGAGCAGATTCGTCGGTCGCCGCGCTGTCCGCTGCCATAGGGGGCCGCGTGCGCCAGCGGCAGATCGATGACTCGGTCCGGGCCGCGGCCGCCCGGGATTCAGTTGTGAGAGCCCAAAGGGCCGACTCGGCGCGACGAGCTGATAGCCTCAGGACGGGGCGGGCCCCGCCGCAACCTCCGCCTCAGCAGCGGCCACCAGCCGACACTACTCCTCCTCCCCTTCGCCCTTCGGTAAAGATTCCGGAGACCGAGGCGATTCTACGATTCCAATCACCACTGGCACCGCAGTCGGGCTTCAGGTTGCGTGCGGAGGATATTCCGAGCGTGTCGAGGGTGCGCCGCACCAGTGAGCGAACCTTTACGACTCCGCGTGCACGGCAACAGGATTCAACGGCGCGCGATACTACAGCGCGCGATACAAGCTCGCGGTCTTTAACCTCGCTCAAAGGCGTGGTCCGTTTGGGTCGCCCCGCCACAGCGCGTGTGCTCTCCCCTACTCCGCTAGACTCGCACTGATGCTCGACTCGCGGCGCACGCACTCACTTCCTTCCGTCAACGCCGTACTCGACTATCCAGGGGTGCGTATCCTTCTGGGCAGTGCCCCGCGCGACCTCGTCGTGCGGAGCGTTCGCATTGTGATCGATCAAGTCAGAAACTCCCTCGTCCCTGTACCAGATTCAGAAAGCAACTGGAGCGCGTTGATCACCACAGAACTTCGCTCTCAGAATCAAAAAACGCTGATTCCGGTTCTCAACGCGACTGGTGTTGTGCTGCACACCAACCTTGGGCGCTCACCGCTTCCGCGCGCGGCTCTCGACGCCATCGCGCAAACGGCGGGCGAGGCGTCCAATCTAGAGTACGAACTTTCGAGCGGATCCCGCGGCTCGCGCTATGTGCATTGTGCCTCGCTCCTCGCAGAGTTAACCGGGGCCGAGGACGCGCTTGTGGTCAACAACGGCGCAGCAGCGCTCATCCTTGCGCTCAACACTCTGGCTTTGGGAAAAGAGGCGATCGTTTCGCGCGGTGAACTCATCGAGATTGGTGGCAGCTTCCGGATCCCGGACATCATGGGCACGAGCGGTGCCAAACTGCGTGAGATTGGCACTACTAACCGGACTCACCTCGAGGACTACAGGCGCGCGCTGAACCCAGGCACAGGTGCACTCCTCAAGATCCATCAATCCAACTTTGAGCAACGAGGTTTTGTCGCCGAGGCAGACTTGAGATCGCTGGCGGGGCTCGCCGCCGAGGCGGGCGTTCCCCTGATTCACGACCTCGGTTCGGGACTCCTTGTTTCGCTCGAACGTTGGGGTTTGCGGGGCGAACCTCTGGCATCCGCGTCCCCTCGCGATGGCGCAGACATAGTAGTCATGAGCGGAGACAAGCTTCTGGGTGGTCCGCAGGCGGGAATCATGCTCGGTAAGGCCAGCGCGATCCAGGCTTGCCGCAACAACCCGCTGGCTCGCGCGCTACGCGTTGACAAACTTACTCTTGCAGCTCTGGAGGCGACGCTTCGGTTATACCGCGATCCTGAGGTGGCGCTGCGTGAGATTCCTGTCCTGGCCATGCTCACGGCAGCACCCGAATCCATCCTGGAACGCGCCCATCGCCTTGCCACGGAGCTCTTGTCCCGTGGAATCCGAACAGCGGTTGGTGAGTCCACTGCCACGGTGGGAGGTGGCGCCTTCCCTTCTGCAGCAATTCCGTCTTTTGCGCTCACTTTCCGCGACCGTCCCGTACAGCTGGATCAGGCTCTGCGTTCAGTGGAGCTTCCGGTAGTTGGGCGTATCGTGCGAGACGAGCTCCTCCTCGATCTCCGCACCGTTCCTCCCGAACACGACATGGATCTCGTTGAGTCTATTGTCGTGGCATTTGCCAAAGCCTCTTCGAGCCAGGCAGCATCGTGAGAAGTGCGGCGTTTCTGGATCGAGACGGTACGTTAATCCGCGACGAACGCTTTCTGGCGGACGCTTCGCTCATGCGGCTCCTGGATGGAGCCGTCGACGCGGTGCGAAAAATCAATGAGGCTGGTATCCTGGCTATCGTTGCCACGAATCAGAGCGGCATCGGACGCGGACTCATTACGCCGGAGCAATACGAGTCGACGCGGCAGAGGCTCGACGAGCTAATGCAATCTGGCGGCGCGCACCTCGATGCGCAGTATCATTGCCCGCATGCCCCAGGTGTGGATCGACCGTGCGACTGCAGAAAACCGTTGACGGGAATGTTTTTGCGGGCGGCGGCGGCCTTTGATATCGATCTTCGCCGAAGCTTGTATGTTGGAGACCGCAGACGCGATGTGCAGCCAGCGCTCACACTCGGCGGCTACGGAGTTTTAGTGCCGTCGCGGGAGACTCCTCAAGACGAACTGGAATGGGGGCAGCACGAGAGTGATGCCGCCGAGAGCCACGATGCAGATGGCGTTATACACGCAAGAATCATGCCCAAACTAGGGGATGCGGTAGACCGCTTCCTCATCTGGCTCAAGTCTACCGAATGACGCAAGAACCTGCTCCAATCGCCCCGCGAATCGCGGTGCTCGCTTCTGGCGGCGGATCCAATTTCAACGCGCTCTGTGAACACCTCGTTGCCAGAGGCGTCGAACCGTCAGCCTGGATCAGACTCGTTGCCTCAGACCGCGCCGCGGCACCAGTAATCCAAAAAGCAACAGAACGTGGCATCGAAAACCTGCACCTCGACAACCAGTCGCGCACTACAGGACTAAAGCAGTTGCTGCAGGAACGCGCCATCAACCTTCTTGTCCTTGCCGGCTACCTCAAACTCGTTCCCGGTAACGTGATTGAAACATGGGCTGGGAGAATCGTAAACGTTCACCCATCTCTGTTACCTTCATTTGGGGGACACGGGATGTACGGCAGGCGCGTCCACGAAGCGGTTATTGCAGCCGGAGCGCGCGTTACTGGAGTAACCGTTCACTTTGTGAACAACGAATACGATCGCGGACCGATGATTGCGCAATGGCCCGTCCCCGTAGCACCAGAGGACGATCCGGATACGCTCGCAGCCAGAGTCCTCGAAGCCGAGCACCAGCTCTATCCGCGCATCGTGGAGCTCGTAGCACTGGGAGAGATCCGATTGCAGGACGGCCGCGTACTCCTGCCTGAAAATTTCCCAGACTTTCCTCACTTTGCCGCCAGCGACGAAGCTGGCGCATCGGATGCGTGGGGCGGATGACTCAAAGCGCTCCACGCAAATCAACTACTCAAAATGACAACCGCACGAAGAGCTCTTATTTCGGTTTCTGATAAGTCCGGCGTGGTTCCCTTTGCCCGGAACCTCGCCGGCAGAGGGTGGCACCTCCTTTCTACCGGAGGGACTGCACGCGCGCTTCGCGAGGCGGGCCTCGAAGTCCGCGACGTTGCCGATGTCACTCGCTTTCCCGAGATACTCGACGGGCGCGTGAAAACGCTGCACCCAGCTGTTCACGGCGGCCTCCTGGCACGCCGCGATCTCGAACCTCACATGCGGGCCCTTGCCGAGCACGGCATCGAACCGATCGACATGGTAGTCGTTAATCTCTACCCCTTTAGGGAGACCGCTGCCAAGCCACAAGTTCAGCCGGACGAAGTCATCGAGAACATCGATATCGGCGGGCCATCGATGCTGCGCTCGGCCGCGAAAAACTTTGACTCCGTGTGGGTCATCGTGGATCCCGCAGACTACGCGAGAGTGCTGGAAAACCTGGACGCAACAGACAACCTCGATCTCCGCAGGCTACTCGCCGAAAAAGCCTACGCACATACTGCAGCGTACGACGCAGCCATATCAGCTTGGTTTGCGTCCAACCGCAAAGAGCCATTCCCCGAAAATCTGGCCATTGCCTTTGAAAGGGCTCAAACGCTGCGCTACGGCGAGAACCCGGGACAGTCCGCTGCCTTCTACGTTGAGAGTAAGGGAGCAGGACTCGCCGCCCTTGAACAGAAAGGCGGCAAGGAGCTTTCCTTCAATAACCTCCTCGACCTCGAAGGTGCGCTACTGGCTCTCGATCCCTTTGCCGGTCAGACCTGCTGCGCGATCGTCAAGCACACAACTCCCTGTGGACTCGCCACTGCTTCATCCCCACTCCAAGCCTATCAAAAGGCTCTCGCTTGCGATCCCGTTTCTGCGTTCGGATCGGTGATCGCATTTACATCCAACGTCGATCTCGCCTCCGCCGAAGCAATCTCTTCGCTTTTTGTCGAATGCATCGTGGCCCCTTCTTTCGATGATGAAGCCGTCGAAGTACTGGGACGCAAAAAGAATCTCCGCGTCCTCGTTGGAAAGGCTGACTGGCCCGACAACAGCAAGGACATCAAGCGAGTCCGGGGGGGAATCCTCCTCCAGGATCGTCCCCCTGTTCATCTGGGTGACGAGAATTGGCAATGCGTAACCAAGCGCGCGCCGACTTCCAGCGAGCTCACTGACCTCCTCTTTGCCTGGCGCGCCGTAGGGTCGGTCAAGTCGAATGCGATTGTGCTGGCCCGCGATGGAGCTACAATCGGAATCGGAGCTGGCCAGATGTCCCGGGTCGACGCCGCCTTCCTGGCCAGCCATAAGGCCCGAACCGTTGGACACGAAACCGCAGGTTCGGTTCTCGGTTCCGACGCCTATTTCCCCTTCCGAGACGGAGTCGACCAGGCTGCGGACGCCGGAGTCACAGCGATTGTCCAACCTGGCGGGTCGGTTAGAGACGGCGAGGTGATTGCCGCTGCAGACGAGCACAACATTGCGATGGTGTTCACCGGCCAGCGCTTGTTCCGGCACTAGGCCACACCGTATTCTTCGGGCTTCCCACGTTCCTCTGGAACCCTGAGCGGGCGTGAGAGTGACAAAAGAATATCCTCAGCGCGGGTGGGACACGGGTCTCATTCGCGCCATACCCCGGGGCTGATGACATCGTCCATATCGACCGAACTCGACTACCGGCCGTCCTACCTGGCTGCAAGCATTGCCGGGGGTCTGGTGCTGCTGTTGTACATCATCACCCTTGGGCCGTCGACGGCGATGTGGGATACAAGCGAATACATCGCGGCTGCCCATATCATGGGATTGCCCCACCCTCCGGGTAACCCGTTCTTTGTGATCCTGGGACGCTTTTTCGGCATCCTGCCGATAGCACCAACCGTTGCCATGAGGGTGAACCTCCTTGCCGCAATCTGCAGCGCGGTCTCGGCAATGATGTGGTTCCTGATTACCGAACGCGTTTTGGTGAGCTGGTTCTCCGCGCGCTGGCAGCGCATCGTTGGCGGTTCGCTTGCGGCCCTGATTGGTGCTACAGCTTTCACCGTTTGGAGTCAATCAGTTGTAAACGAGAAGGTCTACACCGTGGCACTAGTGGGAGTAGCGCTAATCTCCTGGTTTACGGTCAGGTGGTGCGACGATCCTGATGGACCCAAGGCTGACAGCCTGCTCGTGCTCATAGCCTACATCCTTGGTCTCGGATATTCCAATCACATGGCAGGCTTTCTTGCGGCCCCCGCGGTCGGAGTGGCTGTGCTCATAAGAAGACCGGCCACGCTGCTACGCTGGAAGCTGTTGCTGGCGTGTTTTGGTGCAGTTGTCATCGGGTTGACTCCCTTTGCCACACAGCCGATCAGAGCGGCGTACCAGCCTGCTATTAACGAAGGAGAGCCAACAGCGTGTCTCCACGGCCTCGAGGTGAGCTGCACGTTCAGCAAGGGCACGTGGGATGCCTTCATGTACAATTTCAACCGCGAACAGTACGGCAAGCCCCCTGTAACTGAGCGCAATGTTCCGTTTACGGCACAGGTTGGAATGTGGTGGACGTATTTCAAATGGCAGTGGATTCGCGACCCTTACGGAGAACACGTTGCTGCACAGGCGGTGATGGCGGCGCTATTCCTTGTGTTGGGATTGTTTGGAGGGTGGGTACACTGGAAACGGGACCGCCAGTCGTTCTGGTACTTTGGGCCGCTGATGTTCACGATGACACTGCTGCTCATTTATTACCTGAACTTCAAGTACGGCGCGTCCCAATCGCCGGAGCTCGGCGACGCCGTGGATCGCGAGGTCCGCGATCGGGACTACTTCTACTTATGGAGCTTCTCGGCGTGGAGCGTCTGGGCTGCTCTTGGCCTGGTGTTTGTGTGGGAGTCGATTGCCGCTCTGATTGGCTCAGAAACCATCAAGCTTGGCAAGCAGACGCTCGAACTGCCTAAGAAGCGAAGCTGGGCGATCGCCTCGCCAATCCTGCTCGTGGCGTGCGTGCCGCTGGTGGCCAACTGGGATGCTTCGACGCGGCGAAACGATGTTACGACGTCGTCGTTCGCGCACGACCTACTCAATTCTGTAGAGCCCTACGGCATACTCGTTACCGTGGGAGACAATGACACGTTCCCGCTGTGGTACGCGCAGGAGGTGGAGGGAATACGACGCGACGTCATTGTTGCCAACACTTCCCTTCTCAATACCGACTGGTACACGAGACAGCTGATCCGCAATCCTGTTCGAGACTACGACGAAGCAAGTGGGCCGGATGTCTACAAGGGAAAAGAGTGGACAAAGCCGTCCGGGCCGCCGGTATCACTGACTATCGCGCAGGCCGATTCGATTCCGTTGGCGTATCAGCTCCCAGATACCGTCCTCTTTGAGTCAGGAAATATCCGGGCTCGGATACTGCCACGGATTCTGACGCGTGCAGACATCTTTGTGCTGCAGATGATTCGCGACAATCCCGACCGGCCCATCTACTTTTCGCGCACCGCCGGGAGCTATGGACGAGAACTGGGACTCGACGCGTACCTGCTAACACAGGGGCTCGCGCGAAAGCTGCTCGACCACATTCCTTCAATAGGTCGCGACACCTTGCTCGTGCCAGGTGAAGGCTTTGTTGATGTCGCCAGGACGACAGCGCTCTGGAACGACGTGTTCAAAGGTCAGGAAGCCTTTGTCAAAAAGGATGGCTGGGTCGACAAACCGTCGGTTGGCATTCCCGCTCTTTATGTCAACACAGGCTTCATGGTGTATGACTTGCTGCAGAACACCGGGAATGCCGAAGGAGCTCAGCGAGCACTAAATACGGCAAGGCAAGTTGCAGAGTCCGCCCGCATTGCAGAGTTCTTTAACTTTGCTGCCGCCGAGCCCACACCGCTTGAGATACCTGGCGATGTGAGACCTGCGGTACCATTGCCGGTGACTCCCAAGGAGAGCACGGGCTCCTAGGCCAAGCGTTACACGCTACGCGGTGCACGTCCCGCCGCGTAGCGTGTACCTGTGGCGTTGTGTCTCTAGCTGCCGGTGCAGAGAACCTGAACCTGTTGAGCCACTACAGGTTCGAGCTGCTCGATGTAGGCGAGGTATTGGCGCGTAGCATCCGGAGCAACGTCGGCTCCTGCGGTCAGCTTTTCGCGCGCGATCGGTAGCATCGACTCTGCAAGGCGAGAGAGGTCGCATTCTCTCGTATTCGGCGCGTCTGTTGCTGCACTCTGAGAAATCGACAGTGCCGTGGCTCCCACCAGAAATTGCGACTGGGGAGTGCTGGCCAGGCTGTCGGCCAGACTCAGAAAGCGCATGGCCGACTGATAATCAGCGCGCTGACGCGTGCCATTGGCGGCTCTAAAAAGAGCATTCCCTCTCGCCAGAGCAAAGCCAGCAACTGTCTGTGGATCGTCACCTGCATCTACAGCTTTTCTTGTGTAGTACCACGTGCTGTCGATACTGCCAAGTTCGAGTTGCGCCTGAGCCATCACCAGATAGCCCTGACCGAGTTTTGGGTCCAGCGCCATCGCGCGGCGCAGTGGCTCAACCGCCTCCTCGTTTTTGCCCATGCGACGCAACTCCTGTGCGTGCAGCATGTGAAGCTCGGCCATCTCCGGAAACTTTGAAAGTCCACGCTCGATCGCCACCCTGCCATCCGCCTGGATCATCTCTGAGTACATGAGATAAAGCCGTCCGTCGTTCTGAAACTTCGCGACCCCTTTTGCAGCTACTGCAATTGCCTTGATGGGTTCGTTGTTCGACTTGTGCGCTGAGGCCAGTCGCAGGAAAAACGTACTGTCGGCCTGTGCCATGCTGTCGGTTGCCAGGAGTCGCTCGCCTGTTGTTACCGCATCGGCCCAGTCTTCAACGTCGTAGTCAGCACTCCAGCGATATCTCCAGAACTCTAGGTCGTCGCCGTATTTGGATGTCAGCTTCTTGATCACTGGTAGCGCCGACCTTGCGTTCTTGCCCTCGATAAGAGCTGCAATAACCCGCTTGGACAGTTTCAGGTCAGCCGTATCGGTAGCGATAAGACGCAGCCAGAGTGAGGCTGCACTGTCGCGATTGCCCAAGGCATCGTGCATTCGGGCCCCGGCGTCCAGCGCCCAATAGCTCGAGGGATGAATCGCGAGTATCTGCTGCGCCTCACCGAGAACCTCTTCGGTAGAAGCACGCGCCGAAATCAATGCGTTAACCAGGCACGTCCTTACCAGAGCCCCGACTGGTGTTTCCTGCACGCCCCGCCGCGCTTCGGCCGCCGCCTCGTTAGGCCTCCCCTCGCGCAAGTGATTCTCACAAAGCCTCAAGGGTACGAGTTGTCTGCGCACCACTTCGATCGCCTGCGACATCAGCACTCCAGCAGAGTCGAGCGACGGCGCTGTAATGTCGGGCAAAGGTTGCCACAGCCTGGCGTCTCTCACGAGAACCAGACGACCGCTCACCCTGTAGCCCGCGTTTCCGCCATTCGTTCCAGTGCCCTGCAGTCGCTCTGCGCGGCCATAGATGATCTCGTCTGCCCTCATGTGCCGCGCCAGCGTCCTGATCGTTGCCTCATCAATGTCAGCGTCCTGGATGCCTGATCGCTCCAACACCTGTGACATGTCGTACTCGCTGACTACCTGAGCGACGCGGCGATTGTAGAACTTCTGAACGCGGCCGCGAACGGCGTCGGCAGCTGAATTGCCCACCCTCCTTTCTCCCATGAACGGAGGTATGAGGATGATCTGCCTCGTAAACTGCGGCTCCTGCGCTACGGCAAATGCCGGAGCAAATAGAGTTCCAGAGAGCGAGAGAGAAGCCAGAATAACGAGCCAACGACTTCGTCTCTGCATTGAAGCCAACTCTGGAGTCATCACCGGCCGCACCGCGGGTTGCTCGACAATCTCAAAAGGAAAGAGGGCTACGGCCTTAATGCCGCATTCTGGCGCTTGCGCTGCAAGGCAGCATCGATGTGTGATCTTAACGCGCCGCGTACGCCAGACGCTGTTGAATTGATGTGGACCGATCGCCGACGTAGCTGACCTGTAGTCTCAATTGATGCGTCGTAGGTGGACTCTACGCTAAGTGGCAGGGTAACGCGCGCACCTGCGGTACATCGGTTCGGCTGGTCCCTGCGCGCCGTACCTTGTGGGCGCGGTTGATTACCGGCCTTCGGTTGGTGATACTCCAAGGTTGCTGGCGACCGCTACAACGGTCGTAATGAACACTGGAAGCGTGGCAGAGTGGTCTAATGCACCGGTCTTGAAAACCGGCAACGGGCAACCGTTCGTGAGTTCGAATCTCACCGCTTCCGTTTATCTACCTGGAGTCGATCTGTCGCGGACGGCCGAGTGTGAACAAACTGCCGGCCAGGACCAAGTCCGGACTTCGCGCGACAACTAAACGTTGGGTACGTCGTACCTTTCTATCCTTTCGACGCCATCCGCGTCGCGTGCGACGACCCACGCACCACTCGGCCCCATCGAGACCAGGCGTCGCTCATCGGGCAGCTCCACTTGAAGCGAGTGCTTTCCGGACCTGTCAAAAACGTCCCACGTCTCGTTGTCGTCCATGTGGACCCAGCGCTGAACCCAAACGCGACCGAGCCTGTCGACAAGAGGAGTGGCAGGGGTGAAGGCGCCCATTTCCGAGGGAAACGTGATGGTGCCGAGCAGGGAGGGAACCGCTTCTCTGGGTGGGTTAGCCGATGGGACCACGCGCGTCCCAGTATCGGCCAGACGAGCAGTGGAGCGCTCAATGAGCGCGCGCTTAAAGAGCGCCTTATCTCTGGACGTTACTTTGACCTTTGGCACCTTTGTCTTGGGCCCAACCACCGCCTTTTTAGGCCCTTTGCTGAATTCGAGCCTGTATCCCGCAGAACGCACTGCGATCAGCGTGCCATCCTGGTCAACTGTCCAGGTATCCTGAGAGGCAAAAGGAACTGGTTGCATCATTCGATTAGGCACTGACCCCCTGCGGCCAGTGCGGAAGCGCGGGTGAGGCTGCATTCTGGCGATAGTATCCACGCGACTGCTCTGGGGATCGATTCGCACAAGGGTAAGGGAGTCCTCGATCTGGCGCGCAGCATCAGAGTCCGAAACCGCTGCGTAATAACGCCCCCGATCATCTACCGCTCTGGCCGTTAGGCTGCCTGTTACACCGGGAATTGAAAGCGAGAAGCTGCGATGAGCGCGCCCATCGGGACCAACCACCATGAGGCGACTGCTGCTTTTGTCCACGACCAGCGTGGAGTCGCCCGCCATTCCCAGAAGCTTCACATCACTAGTCATCCCGGAACCGAACGGAATCTCCGAAACGCGGCCGCTCCCGGCGTCTGCCATCATCAGGCGTCCATCTCCTCCGTCGCTGATTACAAAGCGTCCGTCGCTTAGCTCACGTATGCCTCCGATCTGCAAAAAAGCAGCCTCGAGTTCGTAGGCGGGGCGGGTCAGAACCAACTGCCGCGGGGCTTGTCCTGGAATCACGACTACGACCGGCAGGGTGGCCTCGCATACGAGCATGCACGTCAGAGTGAGCATCGGAGTGGGATTTGGGGTTCTCCGCGACCGCACTTCACGCAATTCGACAACCTATCGCTCACCATGGTTGACCGAATCCGACGAAAAGTGGCTCCCGATCGGTCCGGCACACCTTGGAGGTGGGACGAGGTGCAATTCAGACACCTTTGTAATGCGTTGTCCCGATGCGAGTCGGTCTTGTTTCGCCCCCCTCTCAGGACTAGACTGCCCTCTTCGCAAGCTGGAGACGTGGCCGAGTGGCTGAAGGCGGCGGTTTGCTAAACCGTTATAGGGTTTTAAAGCCCTATCGAGGGTTCGAATCCCTCCGTCTCCGTTTTGATGCACCCAGGCAGGCGGAAATCGCACGGTTCGCTGGTACCTGTCCCTGCCCTCGCATCCACAGCGGCGCTTAAAGCACCGCTCAATTCCTTCCGATGACAGCAAGGGAGTCCCGCCCGATCCAAGCTTCTGGTCCACGCCTGCGGTTTGCACCGTCTCCGACGGGGTTTCTGCACGTCGGCGGAGCTCGCACAGCTCTCTTCAACTGGCTCTATGCCAGACACCACAACGGAGCTTTTCTGCTGCGCGTCGAGGACACGGACAAGGCGCGAAGTACGGACGAAAGCACGAAAGCAATCTTCGAGGGTCTCTCCTGGCTCGGTCTCAACTGGGACGAAGATGTGGTGTTCCAGGGAGCAAATGTGGAGCGACATCGACGCGATGCGCACGCGCTCCTCGAAGCCGGACATGCCTACCGCGACTTTACCAGTGTTGAAGAGCTGGCTCGGCTCCGCGCAGAGGCTGAGCAACGGGGCGAGACCTTCTTTTTTGATCGCAGGATCGCAGAGCTACCTGAAGATGAAGTGAAACGTCGCCTCGACCGGGGCGATCCCTTCACGATCCGTTTTCGCGTACCTGAGGGAACAACGACGTGGACCGACCTGGTGCACGGTCCGATTTCCTTTCCCAACAAGGACATCGACGACTTCATCGTTCTCCGCTCCGACGCAACTCCGATCTATAACCTTGCGGTCGTCTCGGACGACATAGCGATGGGCATAACGCTCGTTATGCGTGGAGATGACCACATCTCTAACACCCCAAAGCAGATCCTGCTGTATCACGCATTGGGTGCTCCGACTCCGGAGTTTGCCCATCTGCCTATGATCCTGGGTCCCGACGGGAAGAAGTTGTCCAAGCGCCATGGAGCTACGGCGGTCGGTGACTATGAGCACCTGGGGATCCTACCCGCCGCAATGCGCAACTTTCTTGCGCTTCTTGGCTGGTCCCCTGGCGACGACAGAGAAATCCTCGCGCTTGAAGAGTTGATTGCCCTCTTTGAGGCGCGCGGTCTTCTCAAAAAGGCCGCGGTGTTCGATACCACCAAGCTCGAATGGATGAATGGGCAGTACATCCAGAGCCTTGCTTTGCCGGATCTCGATCGAATGGTGCGGCCATTTGTAGCGGCAGACGGTTCCGCGACCAGCGAGGATCTGGATGCGCGCCTGGAGTGGTGGCACGGACTTCTTGCACTCTTGCAGAGCCGCTCGCGAACCCTTGTAGAAATGGCGAAGAGCGCGGCCCCGTACCTGATTGACCGCATTTCATACGACTCACGTGCGGTGGCCAAACACTGGAAAGATGCACCTGCCGTAACAAACCTGCTCGAGCAGGTGGCCAAGCGCCTTGAAGACGTGGAATGGACACCTGCATCTCTGGAGGAGTCGCTGCGGAGTCTGGCCGGGGATCTGGGGGTAGGCGCTGGAGCACTCTTCCAGCCGCTGCGCGTGGCGCTCGTTGGCAGCGCAGAGAGCCCGGGCATATTTGACGTACTCAATGTACTTGGCAGGGAAAAGTCGTTGCGCCGACTGGCGCTGGCAAAGGAACGGCTCGCGCAACCCGTCTAAAGACTAAACCGACACGGCATGAGCGACGTCCTGACGCCTGTCGAGAGAAAGGTCTATCACTTCATTCTCGATTTCCTTGCCGAGAACACCTTTCAGCCAAGCGTACGAGAAATCGCCAGGCGACTGAGAATCAAGTCGACCAAGACCGTAACAGAAATCCTGCAGTCCCTTGCTGAAAAGGGATTTGTCGAGCGCCAGCACGGCCGGTCGCGCGGGGTAAAAATCGTTGGCTACGCCTCTACAACAGGTGTGCAGCCGGTCCCGCTCTACAGAAGCGTTAACCCGGCTGCACCATACCTCACGAGCGAGAACCGGGAACGCTTTATAGCGCTGGACCGCTCTCTGCTTCCGTCGGACGACACCTTTCTGATACGCGCCAGCGGCAACGACATGATCGGCCGCGGAGTACTCGAGGGCGACCTTCTACTCGTCAGTCCGTCCACACGTGCGCGCGACGGAGATCTCGTAACGGTGCGTGTCCAGGGTGCGCTGGTGGTCAGAATGGTAGGGCACCTGGGTGCCGTACTCTCTCTCTCCACGGGCCTCGATGGTGAGCGAGAGATCTTTCTGGGCCCAACCGATGACTACTCAGTGATGGGAGTAGTGGTGGCCGTCATTCGTGCCACAAGGCTACCTGACCCGGAAACGATCTGGAAAGTCCGCTGATTGGCGCTGCAGGCGTCAATGCTTCACGGGCTGCTGCGTTTGCTTAGTACTCCGAAACGACTTTGGAAGCGGCTTCCTTTTTCTTGCGCTCCTCTTCCTTGCGTTCCTTTTCCTTGCGCGCCCGAATCGCCTTGACGGCTCGGCGGAACTCCTCTTCGTTCATCGCCTGCGCTGCCTGATCCATGATCTCGGCGCGCATTGTGGCAAGACGCTTTTCGCGCTCGTAAGCGATCGGGTTCCCCTGCTGGTTCATTGGCAAGAGTCCGAGCAGGGCTGTAGGAATCGAGAACTTGCCCAGACGAATGAACTGGCGGTCGATGCCATACTTTTTTCCGTCGTGCTCAACCGTCCAGTCGCCACGTTCAAACTTGTTAGGCTGAACGGCGTAGGTCGCCATGGAATCACGGTAAGCCATGACCCGCGCATTGATTGCGCTGTCGAGCTTGGCGTCACCGGTAAGCGCCGGCGCAATTACAACCTGCGGCTCGATCCAAATGCGTGGCTCCGAGTAACCCGGCTGAACACCCTGCACGGCACCACGCCCAGAAGCCAAGGGACCCCGTGCGGGTCCACTATCGACTCGGGCCACCGGAGGCAGCACCGAGGGCACTTCCCTGGGGGCCACGAGCGGCGGAGCAACTGCAGTAGGTTGGTCGCGGGGCGTTCCTCTGGTGACCGCGCCAGAAGGCGGTGCCTCACGAGGGGCAGGTACTGGCAGAGCGGTCGGCGCCGTCGGAGCGACAGTCACATATGTGATGCGCTCTGGAACCTCGCTGGCCGTGGCTGGCTCGTCAAACCAGAACGCGATAGTTCTGGGAAACTGAAGGACGTTCCAGAGGCCGACGGCGAGAGCGATATGGAGCAATACCGACACGACCGTCGCCCGCGTGCCCCGGGGGCCACTGCCCCGGAATTCGGAGGTTCTGGATCGTTTTCGCAGGCCCAGCATAACGGGTTCCTGGAACTTCGGAAGTCGCATTCACTCTCCATGCAAGCTCACCCGCGCATCCGCCTCTTGATCCCGAGACTATCTACTACCCGATCTTCTGGTTCGTGAGCCCCGATCCGATAACGAATCCTACCGCACTCTGTTGGAGACACGGCTGATTCCTGCTACCTCCACCTCCACGAGGTCTCCCGAAGATAACGCCCCAACACCAGCAGGTGTTCCCGTCGCGACGATATCTCCCTCTTCCAACGTCATTACGGCGGAGATGTACGCGAGGCAGAACGGAATGCTGAAGATCATTTGAGACGCCCTACCCGCCTGCTTCTGAGTTCCGTTGAGTCTGGTGACGACCTCAAGCGAAGTCAGATCCTCGGGCACCGGGCCCTCGTTGCCAACCGCACAAAAGGTGTCAAAGCCTTTTGCGCGACTCCACTGAGAGTCCTTCTTCTGCAGGTCCCGGGCCGTGACGTCGTTGAGGGCCACTATGGCACGAATTGCACTGCGCGCTTGAGCCTCGCTGGCGTTCTTGAGTGTCTTGCCGATCACGAGACCGATCTCACCTTCGTATTCGACTTGGCTTGACTGCGGCGGAAGAACGATCTCGTCGTTTTCGCCAATCAGGCTCGACGGCGGTTTGAGAAAGAAGAGCGGCTCGCCGTCCGGCACGGGGTTGCCCAGTTCTCTGGCATGTTCGGCGTAGTTGCGACCGATGCATACGATCTTTGACGGCCGTGGTCTTGCGTTTGCCATGTCTTTCAAGGTCTATGTTGGTCTTGCAGGTAGAATCGGCGAATGGCGCGTTTGACTTCTTCCCATGTGCCGACGGCTCGGCGCGCCGGGGGCAAGCCGTCGAGAAGATCTTCACCATAGCGGCTGGAGGCGGCTCTCGGATCCATAAGGAGCACAACACCGCGATCATCGCGCGTTCGGATAAGCCGGCCAAACCCCTGTTTGAGGCGCAGAGTTGCGTGCGGCAACATGTAGTCCTGAAAGGGATCGCCACCGCGACTCGCGATTGCTTCGCAATGCGCTGCAGTGAGGGGTTCGGTAGGAACGCGGAATGGGAGGCGTGCCAGCACCAGTGCCCGCAATGCATGTCCGGGCACGTCCACACCTTCCCAGAACGAACTGGTGCCGAGTAGCAGTGCATTGTTAGCCGCCCTGAAGTTACGCAGAAGAGCGTCACGACCGTCTTCGCCATGGACGAGAAGCGGCCAGTGTGTGTCTGCCCCAACTTCACGCAGCATGCGTGCGGCCTCGCGCACGTCGCGGTGACTGGTAAAAAGCGCAAAGACTCCACCGTCGGCGGCCTGTAGCACCTCTTCCACTGCCCTCACGACTGCCCTTATATGCCCCGCCGAGTCCACGTTAGGCGCTGGCACGTCAACCGGCACGGCAAGGAGCGCTTGCGAGGGATAGTCAAAGGGCGAAGCAAAGGTCGCCACTGAGGGCTCTACTTCGCTGTCGGTAAGTCCCAGGCGGACGCGCATAAAATCAAAGCGGCCTTCGGTAGCCAGCGTGGCGCTGGTAACGATCGCAGTCTCGACACGTTTGAAAAGGTCGTCGCGCAGTATCGGGGCGAGGTCGAGTGGAACAGCAGTTGCCACCACGTTACGATCCTTTCCGCGGATCTCCAGCCAGCGCACTGTTTCGATTCCGGCGGCCGGTAGTAGAGCCTGTCTCAGGCCATCCGCTGAAACGTCGAGACGGCGCGAGACGCCTCGCAACTCCGAGAGCAACGGAGTGTTTGCCTCCAGCACACTTTCGTCGCTCTCCATCCTCTCACGAATGAGCTGCAGATTCTCGCTGAGAAGTGAGAGCTGGCTCAGCAGATCCTGCAACGAGGCTTCGAGTCCTGAGTGCCATACCGGGTGCGACTCGAAGTCTTCTCCCAGGCGCAGGGTAACAGCTCCCTTGTCCATGAGCACCTGTTCGAGCGTGTCAAAGACCACGCCCGCGTGGTCGCGCGCTGCTGCAACTGCTGGATAGAGCCGCGCGTGGACGAGATCCAGACTCGCCGTACTCAGCAGATCCTTGCCGAGTTCGAGACGGCGTGAGAGCGCACGAAGGAGTCCCCGGCCTCTGCGTTCCAGCCTGCCGAACAGGCGCTGCATTCCCCGTTTCGACACAGACGCGCCCAGGTGCGACGCTGCAGCATCTTCGAGGTGGTGTCCCTCGTCGATCACGATCCGGCCAAACGGTGGGAGCACCGCAGCTTCTTCAAAGTTCTGTGTCACGCGCCGCACTGCGAGATCGGCGAGAAGCAGGTGATGGTTTACCACGATCACGTCTGCCTGAGCAGCCTTGCGACGCGCGGCAAATACGAAGCAGCGATCAAAGTGCGGACACTGAAGACGCACGCAGAGGTCGGCCTCTGCCGCAACTTCGTCCCATGCCTCCGAGCGTGGTGCGGTTGGGAGATCGCTGAGCGAGCCGTCGCGCGTGGACTCGGCCCACTGCGCAAGCGACTCGACTTCTTCGGCTACGCCGTCGTCAAAAAGCGAAGCGCTGGCGCTCCGCGCCTGCTCCAGACGGTAGAGGCATACATAGTTGCGCCATCCTTTGAGAAGCGCAAAGCGCACCGGCTGATCGCGCAGGGCACGCGCAAGAAAGGGGAGGTCCTTGCCAAAGAGCTGTTCCTGAAGATTTATCGTGTTAGTCGAAATGATCGTGCGTTCTCCGTTGGCCGCGGCCCAACGCAACGCCGGCACCAGGTAGCCTAACGACTTACCCACACCTGTTCCGGCTTCCAGTAGACCAATCCCGCCGCCGTTGTACAGCTTTGCAATCGTGCGTGCATAGGCACGTTGCGTAGGTCGATCCTCGTAGCGGCCATGCTCTTCGGCAATCGCTCCGTCAGGCCCCAGTAGCGCGTCGATCTCCTGGGGTTCGAGCATTTCGGCCTTCTGCTCGCGCGGAACCTCGACCACGACGTAGACGCCACTCGCTGCATTGTCCGTGATGGCAAAGCCGATTCCGTCGTCGTGCATCCGCGCTGCGATCTCGAGGTCCGGACCGGACGGTTCAAGGTTGCCGCTGGGATGGTTGTGCAGGAGCATCTCTCCGCGCTGAGCAAATCCGGGGAGTGCCAACACACTCTGAACGTCACCGCGAGCTACGACGCGCGCCGACACGATCTGTCCCGCCTCGTCCACCCGGCAGACGAAGCACACCTCGCGCCCTCCTGCCAACTGGATCGCGGTGCGGACAGCGGTTGCTGCCGCCGGGAGTAGCCTCGGCTCGGCGGCGCGGGTTGTAGACGTCGTCAAAGGTGGGATTTGCTCAGAAAGGCCCGAGTTTGCGCTCCGAACATTACCCGAAAGCACCCTTTGTCGTAATTGGGGTCGTGGCGCTAATTGGGGTCAGATTCGAATTATGGTAGCCGTAATTCGAATCTGACCCCAAT
>CAZYTS010000034.1:0-23904 GCA_964649855.1 uncultured Gemmatimonadaceae bacterium | reverse complement strand
GGACAGAGCGTGTGAGTCTTGACCCAAAGCCGGCGAGCCCGTAAGACGCACGGTCGCCTTTGAACCCGGCCCAGGTTCGACGACACCGACTGGCGCGCCAGTTCCTCACCGCCAAGGGACCAGGCACGGTCGTCGGTGTAGTCGAAGCCATGGGAGCTGTTCAGGCGCAGGACTTTTCAGCCGCCAAGTGGGCGTTAGGCATGAGAGTTGGGACTCGTGCATCCGATCGGGCGATCGAAGAGGAGTTCACCAGCGGTAGAATCCTTCGTACGCATCTGCTCAGACCAACCTGGCATTTTGTCACCCCGCTCGACATCCGCTGGATGCTGGCACTTTCTGCTCCACGTATACGGACGATCCTCGCTTCGTACGACCGAAAACTCGAGATCGATCGTGCAGTCATCAAAAAGAGCCGAAACGTTTTTGCGCGCGCACTCGAAGGAGGAAAGCACCTCACACGCAAAGAGCTAAGCGACGCCCTGACGCGTCAACGTATTTCAGGCACTACTGGTCAACGGCTCGCTCATCTTGTGATGCACGCCGAACTCGATGCCGTGATCGCAAGCGGACCACGCGTAGGTAAGCAGTTTACCTACGCACTGCTCGACGAGCGCGCGCCAATCACACATGCGACCCCCGTGTTATCGCGAGACGAGTCCATCGAGCTACTCACAACGCGTTACTTCACAACGCGAGGGCCAGCCACTGTTCACGACTACTCCTGGTGGTCGGGGCTAACTGTGAACGACGCCAAGCGCGGGATAGAGATGCTTGGAAAGACGCTCGAGCCCACGCGAATCAATGACAGACACGCGTGGTTTATTCCTGGCTCCGCCGCCTTGCCAAAGCTTGCCGTGCATCTACTGCCCAACTACGACGAGTACTTCATTGGCTTCAAGGACCGGAGCGCCATTGGAGAGCGACTGGGGCACAGCAAGCTCGTAGAAGGAGGGAACGCGCTCATCGCTCACGTCGTCGTCGTGAACGGCGAACTCGTAGGGGGCTGGCGACGGAAGGAACACAACGGGAAGGTTCAGGTGCAACTCGACTACAAGGTCAGGCCCACTCCCGCAGAGCGCGAAGCAGTCGAACGTGTGATCGCTCGGCACGACAGCTTCTGCAACGTGTGATCGCTCGAGACGACAGCTTCTGCAACGACTGACTCAGGGCCGACTGCTCCACGAGACGCGCCAGGGACCAACCGGGCACTTCGGCCATTGCGTTGCGCACGCCTTGTGTGAGCTTTCACTGTGTCCTCCGGTCTTGTCCCCTCAGCGTCCTTACGTGTGACTCGGCCCAATACTCGTTTCGCAGCGTGTGCCCTGCTCTCCCTGCTCGCCGCATGCGCGACTGCTACGCTCCAGACACCAACCACTGAACCACTTCCACCACCAGTGGAGCGCGAGTTCCGCGGCGTGTGGATAGCTGCAGTCTCCAACCTCGACTGGCCGTCGCGACCGGGACTCTCACCAGACTCCCAACGCGCCGAGTTGATCGCCCTGCTCGATCGCTCTCGCGAGATGAAGCTCAACGCGGTAATCCTGCATATGCGACCCGCGGGCGATGCACTCTATATATCTGAGTTCGAGCCCTGGTCCGAATATCTGACGGGTGAACAGGGCAAAGCACCAGACCCCTACTATGATCCTTTAGAGTTTGCCGTTGCCGCAGCGCACGCGCGTGGACTCGAACTGCACGCGTGGTTCAACCCGTACAGAGCTCGGCATCCCTCTTCGCGTGGACCGGCGGCTCGCAATCACATATCCAGGACAAACCCCGAACTGGTCCTGAGCTACGGGAGCTACCTGTGGATGGATCCCGGCGAGGAGGCAGTTCGCCGACGCAGCATCGACGTCGTCATGGATGTCGTCACGCGCTACGACGTAGATGGAGTCCATATCGACGACTACTTCTACCCCTATCGTGAGCGTGACTCGAGGGGCCGAGAGATCGAGTTCCCGGACTCTGCGAGCTACGGACGCTACCTTAGGGATGGCGGAAAGCTCGCACGCAGCGACTGGCGCAGATCCAATGTAGATCGCTACGTCTCTGAGCTATACGCAGAAGTCAAAAAGGCAAAACCCTGGGTCAAAGTTGGCATAAGTCCTATCGGCACCTGGCGGCCTAACGTCGTACCACAACTCGGGGGCTTTGACGCGTACGAATCGATCTTTGCCGACTCACGCAAGTGGCTCGTGGACGGCAACCTGGACTACTTTGTTCCGCAGATTTACTGGCCTATCGCGCGCACCGACGTGAGCTTCCCCGTGGTGCTGGACTGGTGGGTGCGACAAAACGTTCTGGGTCGCGGTATGTATGCCGGACTGATCCCCGGCAACGTGAATCTCGACACGCAGGGCCGCGGCGGCTGGCACCCAGACGAGATCATAGGCCAGATCTACGTAACACGCGGGAGACCCGGCGCAGAAGGGCACGTGCACTTCAGAATGGGAAGCCTCATGCCCATCGACACAACGCGACGAGATACTAACAATAGTTTGGTGCCACTCGATACTGCGCATCAGCGGGTGCTGCGCCTTGCGGCACGACGCGACTCGCTCACGGGTAAACTCATGAGGGAGGCTTACGCGCGACCGGCCCTTGTTCCGCTCATGCCATGGCTCGATGCTTCACCGCCCCCACCGCCGTCGGCAGAGTTCGCCGGCGCACGACGCTTCCGCGTGGAACCTGCCGATGGCGAAGCGCCATTCCTGTGGGTGGTGCAATACCGCTCGGGCTCCGCCTGGAGCACGGAGATCATCCCCGCTAGTCAGCGCGAGGTGACGATCAGGCGCGGTGGTGGTGAGTTCGATGTGAACTCCTTGTGGATCTCTGCGGTTGACCGCCTTGGAAATCAGAGCGCCCCGGTACGTGTGGTACCGAGGCGCACGTTCTGAATCCGGCGTCGCATATCAGGGGCAACCCTGACGCGGGCCAGCCGATGCGCAGGAAAGCTTTAGCTTGAGACCATTGATGGATTGCTCAGCGGCAGAGAGCTTCCGCTCCGGAGAGGTATCGTCAACATTTACCGGCCGCGACTTGAGACGCTTGAGTACCACGTCGAACTTGACCGCGTAACGCGCCTTCTGGCAGGAAATGTTCCGGATAACATTGCTGTTGCGCTCCACGCACGATCCACTGCTCGAAAGTTCGCGGATTTTAACAAAGCCGCGTATGCCTGCCCAGAACGACTCCTGAGTAGCGACCTGCGCTGTGTTTGTCGGAATGTAGATCTCCTGATACTGCGCGCTTGCTCCAGCAAAGAACGACGCATACGAACTTGCCAGCGAGACGCTGCTGGGGTCATAGATCAGCGCCGAATCCACCGGCGTCATCAACGTGATGATGCGGGTGAGTCCGTTGTTTCCCCGCCTCCAGGCAATTACCATCCTGTGCGAAGGAGCACGCAGATCCTGCGACACAAAGGATTCCCAGTCGAGTGCTGTAACAAAGGCATCGAATGCTTCAACACCTTCGCTCGTACTCACGTCGAGCCTGGATGGCTCAACTCCACGCCGCACCGAAATTGCCGCGTGCGCAAAACCCTCACTGTGACTGCGGTCGCCGCTCGCCTCAGCCTGTTGAGACAAGGCATCGAAAGTGAGCGCGAGAGGATCATCAGTAGGGTCCGCGGCTTCAGGCGCGGCAAGGGATACATCTGCCCCTCCGACACACGCCGCAGCGCCCAAAGCCAGCGCGGCTACGGTGAGAAGGGAATAAAGGCGTCTAAATCTGCTCATGGTGATACGGGTTCATCCACGTCATGGACACGCGCCCTCGCGGTTCGCCCCGACGCCCCCTCCCCCTTGTAGCCATCCCCGCCACGTCCAGCGGCTGACAGGGGGCCGTTGATCCCACAACCTGCCGTTCTGACCGAATCCGCCCCAAGCACTCAGGTCCTGAATTCGGCGAGCGAAGAACGCAGCGACTTGAGTGCCCGACCCATCTGAGTCTCTACCGTCTTTATAGATATCCCCAACTCCCTTGCAATCTGGCCATAGGTCAGACCACCGTCGCGGCTCATCAGGAATATCTCCCTGCAGCGATCCGGCAAACGACTTATTGCAGCTCGCACTGCCACTTCCAGTTCCCCTGCGTCGGCACCGTCGTCAGTGGCCTCGGTTGCCATGGGTTCGCCCTTGATCAGTTCGCGCTCCTGGTGGGCGTGCTCCAGCTTCTGACGTCTGAGGTGGTTCAATGCCGTGTTGCGCGCAGCGCGATAGAGGTACGTGCGGAGCGCATCTATTTCAGCGAGTTGTTCACGCCGCGACCAAAGCTTGAAAAAGACGTCCTGAACGAGTTCCTCGGCGACGTCTGGGGCAAAAACAATGCGCCGCACGACGCCACACATCGCCGCGTAGTGCGCCCGAAATACCGCCTCCAAAGCGCGCTCGTCTCCAGCACGGAGCCGAGCCAGCAACTCAGAATCTGCTGCCCGGTCTACGCTATTTCCGTCACCCGCGGGAGAAGGAGATTCCTGTTTCAATCTTTGCTATCGTTCGGTCAAATCAGTCCGTACACCAACTTCGGCTCTCGGCGAGCGAAGCAACGTACGAACGATTAACATCGGTCAAAAACGTGGAGTAAGGGGGCGCTCTCCGCGTGGTGTCTTCACAGTAGCTGACCCCGGAACAAACGTGAACCCACTCTACCCTCACCCAAGCGACGAAGATTTTGAGCGAGTAGCTCGGCTACTCTCCGGCGAGGCTTCGCCAGAGGAGAGGGCTGCGCTCGAGCAATGGGTCTCCGAGGATCCGGCACGGGTGGCGCTTTACGAGAATCTCTCACGCGATTGGGTGGTAGCCGCTTCTCAACCTCAAGTAAACGTTGAGGCTGGCTGGGCTCGCCTCAAGGATCGCATAAGGTCGGACTCCGAGCCGGAAGTCATTCCTTTCAGGCCTCGCGCTCCTGGGGAGGCGCCAGTAGTGGCGCCATGGTGGCGCCATGCTGGCGTCTTGAGAGCCGCTGCAATTGCCGTCGTGATAGCTGGAGCCGGACTCCTCTATAAGACCGTGGCTACTGGTCCCTCGGGTCAGAGCGGTGCTGTCCTGGCCTCGACGGCTGCAACAGCGACCACTGGATTGGGAGAGCGCAGGTCGATCGATCTGGCCGACGGCTCGCAGATCACGTTGGCACCTTCTAGCTCGGTGACTGTGAGGGTTGGGGATTCGGGCCCGCGCGAAGTCGAGTTGAGCGGAGAGGCCTTCTTCCGGGTAACACACGACGAGAGTCGACCTTTTATCGTGCGAACGAGTCGAGCAGTGATTGAAGATCTGGGCACCGAGTTCACAGTGCGCGCCATTAGCGGGAGCGCTCCGGTGCGTGTGACGGTTTCGAGTGGTTCTGTAGCGGTGCGACGTTCTGCGGGGGATCGCACGAATGACATCGTGTTGGAACCCAGCGACATGATCACACTTCCTGACACGGGAAGCGCAGTGGTTTCGCGCAATATCGACATCACGCCATTTCAGGCCTGGACCACCGGTCGGATCGTTTTTCGCAATGCAACGCTAGCCGAGGCAATTGTAGAGTTGGAGCGGTGGTATGCAGCTGATTTTCAGATCAACGATCCTTTGCTGTTGCGGCAGCATCTCGACGTAGAGTTCAATGGTGAGTCGCTGGACGAGGTGCTTTCTGTAGTTGGTCGGATACTCGACGTCCGCTTTGTGCGCAGAGGGAACCTGGTCGAAGTAGCGCCGGCAACGCGCACGAGTCTGGAGAGTTCTGCCGGGGCGATAGTCGGGGACGGTGCGTGAACGGCTTGCGCCGTGCGCCATCACCGTTCTGGCGCCACGCGCTTGCAACGGGCATGGCGCTCGTTGCTCTTTTGCTCGCGCGACCCTCTGAGGCACAGGATCGCGTTGTAGCGTCGAGGGACAGCACCCCCTTGCGTTCCGCGCGCAGTGGGGTTCTGGGCCGCGTGATCAGCGTGCACATCGAGAATCTCTCTATCGAGAGTGCTCTTAGAGAGGTGGCTCAGCTTGCGTCGGCACGACTCGCTTACAGCCTGGACATACTCCCGCTCGAGACTCGCGTTTCTGTTTCGCGTGACCGGATAACACTTGGCGAGGCGTTCGACGAAGTGCTGCGACGCACCGACCTGGACGTAGTGGTCAGCCCTTCTGGATACGTGATTGTCGTTCGAGCTCCGTGGTCGCGCGTTTTCCCGCAGCGAATGGGGCTGGGAGATGGTGGTAGCGACGGACTCGCCGCCAGCGCACGACCCTCGATTCGTTCCTCATCGCATGCTCAGGTGATGGATCGCGTCCTGGTGATGGGGACGCCTGCCAGCGGTGCTCCCGAGCGTTCACTTGCGAGCGCGGTTTCCGTGAGAACGGGCAACCAGCTTCTCGCAACTGGTCTCACGACCATGGGCCAGCTTTTCCGCACAGGCATTCCTGGTGTTGTGGCGTGGGATCTGGGAGCCGCCGGACCTCTGGCACAAATAGGTTCGGTGCGAGGTTCGAGCTCCTTCTCCTCCAACTACCTCAAGACCTACGTGGATGGCGTTGAGCTGGCGAGCCCGTATCTCCTTTTTGCGATCGACCCCTTTAGCGTGGATCGAGTGGAAGTGATCCGCGGTCCACAGGGATCGGCGCTCTACGGTTCGGACGCGATCTCCGGGGTTGTGCAGGTTGTTACGCGCAAGGGATCGCCATCCGCAGAGTGGAGGCCGCACTTTGACGCCGCTGTCTCGTTAGGACGGCGCGAAAGCGACTTCACTTCAAATGCCAGCGCCGTACAACGGCACTCTGCAATGACGTCGACCGGCGGTGGTGCTACGTCGTTTGGTCTGGGTGGCACGTACGAAAACCTCGGCGGAATTGTCGACGGCGGTTCGTCTGGCGTGCGCGGACTCTTTGGCGGTGGCCGGACGATGCTTGGTCCGGTACGTGTGGATGCCTCGCTGCGATATGCGGACATTCGCTTCGTGGCGCCGAGCAATCCGCTCTTGCGAGACGCCACTGCTGCGCAGGCAATCCGGCCGTTCATGGAAGCGCAGCGCATCGAGAACGAGACCTACGGAGTGACGCTGGACTTCCAGCCTAACGAAGTATGGCGACAGACGCTGGTTGTGGGTCTCGACAGGCACGATGGGTCGATCCCGCCACAGCGCGAGCCAGCAACTGTCGCTGACGCATTGCTTGGTGCGACTCAGGAGCGGGCCTCGAAAGCCTCGCTCCGCTACAGCATGGCACTAAGACTTGCCAACTCTGATGGCAATACGTCAGTCACGACTACGCTTGGAGCCGAACGCTCACAGCTTGCACGTGAGCGTTTGGGCGTCAAGTCGAACGTGGTGGGTGCAGGTGACGGCCTTGCGGCACTGTATAAGGATCAGGTTGGGAACCTGGGACTCTTTGGGCAAGTCAAGGTCGATCTGTCCAACTCCCTGTTTTTGACGGCGGGACTGAGAGGAGAGCGCAACTCGAACTTTGGGGAGCACGTGCGCACAGCGTATGCGCCCATGGTTGGGGCGGCGTTTACGCGCGATGTAGGTGAGGCGACGCTCAAGCTGCGGACCGCTTATGGAAAGGGGCTCCGTCCACCACAACCCTCGATGCGACGTGCGATCCAAACGATTGGATTCAGGCAGCTCGCCAATCCACACCTGGAACCCGAAGTACAGTCCGGCAGTGAGTTTGGTGCGGAGCTCTACGTTGGCGATCGGCTCAACCTTTCGATCACCGCCTACAATCAAAATGCAGAAGGTCTGATTCAGCAGGTTGTAGCAAGCCCTCTGGAGGGTGCCAGAACGATCCAATACCAGAACGTGGGACGCATCCGCAATACCGGTCTCGAGTTCGAGGGAAGTGCGCGGGCAGGAGTACTGCGCGGCGACGTTGTGTACTCGCTCACCAGGAGTCGGGTGCGAGCGCTCTCAGAGAGCTACACCGGTGAACTCAAGGTGGGAGACCAGGTTCCTGAGGTGCCCTCTTCATCCGGGCTTGCGTCGCTGACACTGGAGCAGGGTGATCTGCGCGCGACACTCGGGGCCAGCTACGTAGGACCCTGGACCGGCTATAACTGGGTTAGCTACTACGAAAGCGAAGCTGTGATGGCAGGATCAGTACCGGCGTTGCGCAGCTTCTGGGTTCGCTATCCATCTATCACGCGTCCATTTGCGGGGATCGCCTATACAATGAGCCGTGGCCTCGACTGGTATCTGAGGGTCGACAATCTCTCAAACGAGCAGCGCAACGAGAGAGACAACCTGCAGATCACATCTGGTCGCACGGCGACGTTAGGTGTGCGGATTGTGAGGTAGTTTCTGAGGGGCTGAGGGGCTGAGAGCCTCAGCCCCCCAGCCCCTCTAAACTCGACCTTCACTCACTCCGTGTCCTGAGCGACGCTTCCACGTCGGCCATCACCACCTGAGCCGGGACAGTCCAACTCCCCTGCCGGCGCGTTGGAACGCGGACCTTTGCCACTTCGCCGTTAGTCCCCAGTTCGACTACGGCCCAGACCTTGTCTTCGGGCCCCTGCGCTACAGAGACGAGCACAGTCCAGACTCCTTCGTCGCTCCACTGTTTTCTGAGCGCATAGACTCCCGCGCGTGAGGTCCTCTGGAAGTCGAGCTTTACACTCCTGCGCTGCCCTCCAACCAAGCCTTCAGCCGTACCGGCAACGGGAAAGTTCATAGGTTCGCCGTGGTGGAAGGCGTGTACGAGCAGAAAAGCGTCGCGCGTGGTCTGGTCGTAGGGATTTACTGGATACTCGATGCTGATCCAGGGTGGGCCCACTGGTTTGGGAGTTTCCAGAGGCGTGGCCGGTGCCGTCGTCAGGGCGGCCACGAGCCCCCCGGCGATGAGTCGGGTAATCATGATTGTCACCTCGTGATGTTGTGCCGGATTCGTCCGGCGTGTCGTATGTGACTACCTGGCGGTGCCGAGCCGGATGTTGCCCTTAAAGGAACGCAGTATGACGCGAGCGTCAGCGTCCCCCAGCCGAAGCGCCAGCTCTTCGCCTCGGCCTTCGCGCCCTGCAATCGGGCGTTGCTTACTCAAACCATTCTCGATCTTTCCTGCGACCGTATTGGCCTCGATCTCCAAGCCAGTCTTGGGTCCCGGGAAGTACTCGATCAAGCCACTATGTGAATCGATCGTCAATGTGGCGGACCGTGCCACGTCAGCTGAGAATGAGGTCGCCCCGGTAACGGATTCGATGCGCGCTCGCTCGAACGGCCCCCCTGCTACCCGTGTGTTGCCACTGATCGTAGTTATGCCGGCGTCTTCGCTTGAACCGGTAATGGTTATGTCACCTGTCGCCGTCTTGATACGCATCCAGGAGGGCGTTCCTGTTACCTGAACGCTCCCATCCATGGACTCGACATTTAGTTCGCGTGGATTCCCGCTGACCGTAACGCTCCCACCAACTATGTTGAGATCCAGGCCGCCGGTGACGCCGCTGGCCTCGATGCGAGCGGTACCGGCTTTGGACCAGAAGCGCGCACGCTGCGGCACGTACACTTCGAGTGTTCCGGTTGCCTGGTCATTTAGACCCGGTTGTTCGAGGAAAAACTTGGCGGCTCGAGCTGGCTGCGTGGGACTGCCGCTTACACCACCGTCAAAGCGAGCGCCGGTTGGTACGGTCCCTACGATCACGAGCGAGTCCTTGCTCCAGCCAACGATCCTGAGCATCGAGAACGATCCGTTCAAACGCACGGAAAGCTCTGGGTCCGCGGCCCGGCGGATCTCGATGCGTTGCTGAGCAGCAACGGGTGACGCCGCTGCCATCGACACAAATGCAACCAAGGCAGCGTGTCTGCGAGCCTGCTTCTGTAGAATCACTGTTGTACCAGCGTAGTATCGATTCATCTCATTCACTAGGTACGAGGTTCGAGCTCAGTTGCTCGCCGCAGGAGCTCAACCTTCTGCCGATAGTTGGATGCCAGCAGGTCCGCGAGTGCTGCATTGGCAGGATCACGCACCAGAGCGGAGCGTGCTTCTACGATTGCAGTATCGATTATGGCCAGGCTCTTTTCGACGGTTTCAACGGTGGCCGGCGACAGCGAGCCCCTGAGCTCCTCGAGCATTTCGGAAAGTTGCGCAACGCTCGCCAGGTAGCCCTGTTCGGCATTCTCCCATCCAACTGGAAGCGTCGCGTTGGACTGCGAAGTGTTCACATAGACCGTTGTACCGTTGCCTTGGTTGCGGCTTGTGACGAGTACCGTCGTTGCAGAAGTGGCCGCGATCAGCAACACAGCGGCTGCAGCAAGCCGCTTGGGATCATGCCACCACCTTGTACCCGCGCTGACCTTAGATGCGAATAGCGTTGCGTCTTTTCGTTGACCTATCGTCTCTTTGATCGCAACGAACACCTGTGGCGGCGCTTCGTGTGATGCGGCCAGACCGGAGGAATCAGACAGGAGATCGCGCAACTCTTCCATGCGTGCGCGGCACTCGCCGCACGCCTGTACGTGACTTCTGGCAAGGGCGTCCTCATCGGCGCCGAGTCGCCCGTCGACTAAATCGTTGAGATCTTCCCAGGAGAGATGCTCACTCATCGGCTAAGCCTCGCCATGAGAAGTTTTCGTGCGCGATGCAGGTGGGCGCGTACCGTGCCCGGTGCAAGCTGCATCTGCTCCGCGATTTCATCATGTTGATAACCCTCGATATCGTGCAGCACAAAGACCTGCCTGGCATTGCGAGGCAATGCTGCAATTGCCTTTTGAAGGTCTATACGATCCAGAACGTCTGTGTTTGTGAGGTCGGCGGCTGTTTCCACCGCGTGCTCCGTTGCTTCATCATCAACAAGGCGAACACGAGCCTCGCGCCGCTTATCTGATCTGAGCCGCTCGAGCACGAAGTTCACTGTGAGCCGGTAGAGCCAGGTTCCGAAAGCGGATTCCTGACGATACTGAGCGAGGCGCTCCCACGCACGCACATACACGTCGTGTGTCAATTCGGCGGCGGTCGCTCGTTCACCACTCATGCGAAGACAGATTGAATACACGCGACTTGACGTTGTGTGGTAGAGTTGCTCGAATGCCACCATGTCGCCGGCGCGCGCACGCGCAACCAGTTGGGATTCCTCGTCCTGCGCGGATCGAGGCTGGCTCATGAGAGGATCGGCAAGTGGCAGCGCTAGTCGGGCGGTTGGCACCATCTGATGGTTAGATGCTGCACGCTGGCCATATGCTTAACAAGCTCCTCAAAACTGAGCCCTCACCGCTGCTTGGTCAGTTGAGGAAGGTGGGTTGCCCCGATCAGGGGGTTCGGGTTGCGGCGCCACCTTTGGACTGCCAGTCTCGTACTATCTTGCTGAGCGCTCTCCCCGACCCGAGCCGACCTGACTCCTCGACGCTGGTTCCTGACCTTCCTCTCCTTTGCCGCCGCCATAGCGGTGTCGGTCTGGGTGATCGTGGCCGGATGGCCGGAGGGGGGCGCACCTCTTGGTCTGCCATGGTGGGCACACCTGCTACTTCTGGGCTCCGTCGCGGTCGAGGTCCTCTCGCGGATCTTCAAGATCACCTTCAGCGCCGCTGCCGTGGGAATACCGACCCCATTTGGCGTCGCCGCGCGAACCATTCTGGGTGGTGATTTTGCGGCTTCAATAACGCCATCCCGCAGCGGCGCCGAGCCAGCGCGCTTTCTCGTGCTGAAAGAGGGTGGAGTGCCGATGGCGGGCGCGATTCTGATCCTCTTTCTCGAGCTGAGCCTGGAAGTCGTATCGCTGGTGATCGTGACCACGCTGCTTCTTGTTGTTTGGCACGAGTCAACTGGCATGGTCCGCGGTATTCTCATTACTGTGGCTGTATACGCCGTCGTGGTAGCTGCGGCGGGAGCACTGGCGGTGACGCTGGCAAAACGACGTGCCAGCGGCCCGCCACCCAAATGGGTTTCGTTTTTAGGCATCAAAGCAGGGATCTGGCGACGGATCCAGCTTTCCCTTCGCGAAGTGCGCTCCAGCGTTGCCGCACTCCGAGGAGCGCGCCGAGGACAGATGCTGGTTGCTCTGTTTTTCTCGGTGCTGCACGTGGTTGCGCGGCTTCTGCCACTCCCCATCATCGTGTACTCATACGGTGAACACGTGTCCCTCGCGCCACTCGTGCTCTGGCCCATGGTATTGCTGTACGGCGCCTCGGTGGCACCTGTGCCCGGTGGGGGCGGCGTCGTGGAGCTCGCCTTCACTGCAGCGTTAGGCGGAGTACTCCCTGCCCGTCTTGCCGCGGCCGCGCTCATATGGTGGCGCGTCTACACCTTTTACATACTGCTCGGGCTTGGTGCCGTCGCGGCAGGACGAACGGTCATGCGAGCGCTCAAGCCACGACCATCCGCTGCCGAAGCCGAGACGACTCTGCAGGCTGAGCCAGGAACGTTGTAGCAGTTCCGAGGTCTTCGACGGAGTCGCAGGACTTGGCAGCACATCTGGGATGAGACGGTGTTCAGCAGGACTTTCTGGAAGCTGTAATCGCTCCTTCGTACACCACACGTCCTTCGATGACCTTGTGCAGAAGAATACGGCCGCCACCTAACGACCAGTACCAGTTTTCCCCAGCCGACGGTTCAGCTCCTTCGGGCACAGCAAGCCGAAGCGTCCGATCACCAACCCTTACCTGCACATCGGCCAGTCTCACTGAGGCCGGTACTCCGGCAGCAAGGGCGTCTTGATTTCTGCTCACGTCGTAGCAACCGGGCGCAGTAGTAACCGTAGGATTGGTGCCCAAACGCTGCGGTGCAGCCCCGCCGACGCCCGTGGTCACGACCTGGCTCAGGCGCCCGCCCATAGTCTCGTTGAGCAAACGCCGACGCTCGGATTCGATCACTGAATCGGGCCTCAAGGCAAGCGGTGCGGCTCGCCTGGTACTCTCAGCAACTATCGTATCGGCGGACCGCGCTCGACTCACCACGTCGTTGAACTGCGCAGACGCCGTTGTTTTCTCTGCCCTGCTCGACACCCCGGCTGCTACTCCCCTTCCAGAGAAGTCCTCCACCGTTGCGGGGTCGGGAACCGAGAGTTTTGGAGCTGCAGCCGGAGTTTGAACGCTTTTGGCTCTGGCTGCGCGCTCTCTCTCCTCGGCCGGAACAGGCTGAGACTTTGCACGAGCTGCTTGCGCGCTGAGAGCTGGCGGTGAGGGCGGAAGTGCCGAGCGTGCATCGGTGGAGACTGGAGCTCCCTGATCAGCGGCAGCATCGCTACGAGCGGAGGCATTGCCGGGTTGCGCGGCTTGTTCCCGCGCATCAGTGCTTGCGACCAGCGGTGCGGTGACCGGTGGATGACTGCGATTGACAATCGTATACGCACCCACCGCCATGACGGTTATAGCCGCTGCCGCTGCGAACTTTGAAGGAAACCAACGACGGTGTGCACCTCGCCGGGGAATCGGGAGAACAACACCCCAGTCCCGCGGCTCGAAGGCCGGCTTGAGAACCGGATTTGAGCCCGGGGTGGACGGAACCACCCCACCTGGTACGTCATCGAGCTGACGCAGGATGCGTGAAGAGGCAGCCACGAATCCGCGCGCTTCGGCCACAAGAGCTGCGCACTGCTCACAGGATTCCGTGTGAGCGGCAATTCGCGACGACTCCTCGTAGGGAAGTTCGCCGTCGAGCCAGGCGTGAATTGTGCCTTCGTCAGGATGCTGCATGACTCCCTCCAATCCGCCGGTCATCGGCGGCCTGCAATGCTTCATAAGACTCGGCGAGGCGGCGGCGTGCCCGCGCCAACGTCGTTCCTATTGATCCAACTGACATGCCTAACGCTGCTGCAATCTCTTCATAGTTGAGTCCTTCTTCCTTCATGAGTAGCGCCAACCGGTCGCGTTCCGCCAGAGAATCCACCGCCTTGCGCGCCAACGCCTGCTCATGCGCCCGCTCCGCATCCATTGGCTCCGGTTCCACCACCCGCTCCCGCTCCTCTGCCGCAAGAAGCTCCAGATGCCGTCTGCGCCGCTCATCTTTGCGCGCTTCGTCGCGAACCAGATTTGTTGCCACTGCAAACAACCAGCTTCGCTCGCTCGTCAAACGCTCCTGGCGGAGGGCACGCAGGAAAGTCTCCTGCGCGACCTCCTCCGCCCAGTCGCGGTCACCTAAACGTCGCGTCAGGTACCGAACCAACTGAGCGTGATACAGGTTGAAAAGCCGTTCGAGCTCGCCGTTCTCCATTACCAGTCGCGTACCAGTTGATTCAGCTCGGAAGCACTGAGCTGCTCGACACCATCTGGCGCCAGTTCTATCGAGACACTTCTGCCTGCCACGATCACCCTCTCTCCGAGAGCAAAGACCGGACCGAGCGAGTCGTACCGCTTGATAAGATCGAAGTACAGCGGCGAGAATGGCTTGACCTTGATGACGCGGTGGCACGCAGTGTGAGTAGCATCAGTCCATACCCCATCCGCAAGGTTGAAGAGCCTGTTCCCGACCGACCGGGAACCGAGTGCGCCGAGTGATTCGAGCTCAGCCATAGACTTGGCCTGGCGCTGACCAGCCGCAAGGCGCGCATCTTCAAATCGTGCCTCGTTGGAGCTGGCGGCCTGGGCTGTAGCCTGCGGAGTCACGCGGCCAGCGGCTACTCCACGGCCCGAAAAATCCGTAGTCGCTGTAGTGCTCAGCCGTCCACGCTCCTGTGGCAGCGCAGCGGGGGCAGCGTCGCGCCGAGTGCGTTCCATCCCTGGCTCAAGCACAAGATAAGACGTGAACTCCGTGGGGATTCCGTAGCGTTCGCCCAAGGCGCGGATTTCGCTGTCCATTTCGGAGCTCCCGCCACTGCGCCGCTTTTCCGCGGCGAGCCAGCCTATGCGTTGCGTCGCCCAGAGTCGTGCCACAAATGCATTGCTCGTGGAGTGCTCGGCAAAGCGTGCGCGAGTGGACCAGGATATCGGGCCATCGACCGTCTCACCCTCGAGGCGCACGTTCGCGTTCCCATCGCCTTCGTAACGGGCAAGAATCACGAGGTCCTGACCTGCGAATACATCAATGGGACCTGCCGGCATAACCTGCGAGAGGCGCACACCATCGGTGCGCACACGCACGTTTGTCAGCACAGGAGAAGTGAGGCGGGTTGCCAGAAGCGATACCGTTCGCTCTACTGATTCGTTGTTTCTCACAAAGTGCGCAGTACCTCTACCTTCGACGGCCAGTTGTTCCACGAGTGTAGCGTTAACGTCGGCGCTGACACCGATCGCAAAGATGCGTGTCTCACCGCGCAGTTTCGACGCAAGCGCGGCAATGCGGTCGGGGTTGCGCTCACCAACCGTGGGTTCGCCATCGGTAATGAAGACAAGCAACGGAAGCCGTTCGCCATCGCCGCGAGATGATTCCTTCTCCAGGGCTGCCTGAAGAGCTCCCGAGATGTTGGTTGAACCTTCGGCTCTAAGTGACTCTATGTAGCGCCTGGCATCCCTGACGTTGTTGCCGGTTGCGCGAACATAGCCGTCGCGGAACGATCTGACGTCGGTTGAAAAGTCGATTACACGCAGGCGATCAGATTCGTCCAGCGATTCCAGAAGCGCAAAGCCCGCAGCTTTTGCCTGTTGGAGTTTTTTCCCGCTCATCGAGCCCGATACGTCGACGACAAATGTGACGTCACGTGAAATCGTGCGGTGCGCTGAAGCCGGGGGAGTAATTGTGATCAGCGCAAACCCATGCTCTCCACCAGGAGCATGCGTGAGAACGCTCATGGCGGCTGCATTCGGACGCTTGAGCGGCAGCAGAATCGTAATTTCGCTGGCGCTTCCTCTGGCCTCGACCAGGCGCGTTGAGCCTTCGCTGCGCGAGCGTAGCATGTGTGTCGGCGAGTAAGGCTCGCCGTATGTGTTGCCGGGCTGGTAGTAGAGCGAGAAGGATGACCAGGGGCCTTCTTCGCTGTGGTCGTCGTTTGTGCGCACGACCGTCGCTTTGGGGTTGCGTGACCCGTCGGGATCTGTGCCCCGCTTGTAGTCGATTCGCAGCGCGTCGCCTTCGCGATTCGCTACGGCCTGGAACCTCACTACCACCTTCTTTTCCTCACCAGGCTGGATCGGAAAAATGCGGGCGCGAAGTAGCCCGCTCCCCATCCACTCCACGAGCGCGGGGTCACGCTGGCGCCTGACTATCTCCTCATAGATGCCGCGCGCCTTGTCGGCGCTCATCGTTTCGCCCGAAACCAGTTCTCCGTTTATGGAGAGCTTGAGGTCTTCGAACGCCGCCCCGGCAGGAAGGGGAAAGATGTAGTCGGCCTCGGCCACACGAGGACCGCGGTTTACAAAGGTCTCGGTGACCTCGTACCTGACAACTCTATCTGCCAGAGCGGCTTTGACTTCGCTCGCGATACGGACAAGACTCGGTCCGCAGGGAGCTGGGCGGTGCTGTGGCGTCTCCTGAACCGGTACCGGAACAGGGCCACAAGGCCTGGTAATGAGTCGGCCCTGAGCAGGTCCAGTGGCAGGGACCAATACAGACGTGGCAAGGGCGAAAAAGAGGATCTGACTGCGTGACATGGTAGGATCTCCGGCAGGGTAGCTGTCGGGAGACGTCGGCCCGGTGGAGACTTGCACACTTTTCGGGCTGGGGCGCGTCGTGAACTCCGTCGGGAAGGCGAGTGCCTGTGTTGCGCGGATGCAGCACAACGTCACGATGCTCTGGCGGACTGAGCTTTGAGGCGTCAACGTGAACGGCGTCGTTGCCACCCTAGTCCTTCTCGTCAACGTGCGGCTGAAATGATGCGGCAGCCGGTGCTGCCTGTGGGATTGCGTTCGACTCTGGAAGCTCTGGCCCGCACGATCGTACCGCAGGCCTTTGGGACTTCTCCGGCGGCAGCCGATCTTATGTCGCTGCTGGAGCACCGCTTGTACACAGCACCGCGTCAGCACCGAGCTGACTTTGTGCGTGCCTTACGCGCCATCAACTCCGTCTTGCTCCGGTTCCTGATCAGCGGGAGCACCACGCGCTGGTCTGCGATGGAGGGTCGCGAAAGGAGTGATGCATTTGACCGTTGGGGCTACTCCAGACTGGGGTTTGCCCGGACGGTTCATCAGGCCATAAGGCGACTGGTGCTTTCGGTCTACTACTCGAGTGCGGGGGCGCACCATGACATTGGTGTGCTTCCTCCGCTGCACAAGCGCCAACCATTGGTGCCCTGGGAGGGACCTGTATTCGCGCGCGCACAGGACGATTCAGGTGTCGTTTCCCTGGGTCCGCGCATCATGCCAATGGCCCGAACGCAACCGCTTCCATCGGGGTCTCTTGACGGCGTTACTCCAGGTCGCGAGTTGGGAGGTCGTTTCAGGATTGCTGCAGACGCAGTTGTGATTGGGAGTGGCGCAGCGGGTTCAGTAGTTGCGTCCCGCCTGGCTGAAGCGGGCCACGAAGTTGTGATCCTCGAAGAGGGTTCCTGGTTCACAGCGAATGATTTTATTGAAGATGAAGCGGTAATGGTGCCAAAGCTTTTTGCGGATGCGGGACTGCGCGCGACGGACGACCTGGCGGTGACTCTGTTTCAGGGTGGGGCGGCGGGGGGAGGCACGACAGTCAACTGGATGCTGATGCTGCGCACTCCAGACTTTGTGCTGGACGAGTGGCAACGGCGTTTTGGACTCAATGACCTTTCGCATCAGCGGATGCAAAAGGCTTTTGATGCAGTTGAGCACGTCCTCCGTGTGGGAGAAGTCCCTGACGAAGCGCACTCGCCGGCAAATCGGCTCCTGCTTGCAGGAGCTACGGCCCTTGGCTGGCGAGCACGTGCGGCTCGGATCAATGCAGTGGGTTGTCTGAGAGCAGGAACCTGCACCCTTGGCTGTCGCTATCAGGCCAAGCAAAGCTCCCTTCTAACGTGGCTCCCCAGAGCCTTCCTGAGAGGAGCACGTCTCTTCACGGAGTCGCGCGTGGAGCGCATAGAATTGCGCGAGCGCCAAACTGCAGGTAACAAGCGCCCCCTCAAAAGAGTTGTGGCTTCAGCGCTGGACCCAGTGACGCGCGAGGTATGTGGAGAACTCGAAATCGACACACCGCTCGTGATACTTGCCGCGGGAGCAGTTGGATCGCCGGTGATACTGCAGCAGTCCGGACTGGGAGGAGGAGTGGTTGGCAAGTATCTGAGAGTCCATCCAACCGTGGCGTTGACGGGAGAGTTTGACCACGACGTTTACGCGCTTGCGGGCGTCCCACAAACGACACTTTGCGATCAGTTCCTCGCACGCGGCGAAAACGAATACGGGTTCTGGCTGGAGTGTCCGGCAATGACTCCAGGGCTAGCAGCGCTGGCGACGCCGGGATTTGGAGAGGGCCATAGGATGCGCATGGTAAAGCTGCATCGTTCGGCACCGGTCATCGCGCTTACCCGGGACGGTGCTGATTTGCGCGATTCAAACGGTAGTGTATCGATCGATCGCTGGGGACGGCGACATATCCGCTATCGGCTCGGCGAACGAGACAAAAAGACCGTTGCAAGAGCTACCCAAGCGGCTGCACAATTGCTGCTGGCTGCGGGAGCCAGCAGTGTCACCTCTCCGCACGTTCGTCAGACTATTGTCCGGAACGAGCACGACGCAAAGGCTCTCGCAACGGCCGACTATGGCGCTAATCGTGTTACTCTCTTTTCGGCGCACCTCAATGGCACCTGCAGAATGGGGAGCAACTCTCGCGTCTCAGCTGTCAATCCCACCGGCGAAAGCCATGGAACACGTGGCCTCTACGTTTGCGACGGATCGATTCTCCCTACTGCCCCGGGTGTAAACCCTCAGGAGACGATCATGGCATTGGCCTGGCTGCTCGCAGAAGGAATGGTCAACAAATGACTAAAGCCGGCTATCGTGAGCGCCGTGATACCACTGCGAGACCAATGAGCCGGGAGACGACGAGCGCTATGTACATTACTCCAGCAAACTGTTCCAGCATTACCAGCGCCCGAGCCATGGGTGTGAGCGGTATTATGTCTCCTGAGCCCACGCCAGATAGCGTTGTAAAACTCAGAAAGAGAAGCTCCATCCACGTGCGCGTTCCCTGAACACCGGCTAAAGCTCCAAAGCTCCCAGGAAGCAGAACCTGACATACCGTGTAGATGTAGGCAAAGGCCCACGCAAGCAGCGTAAAGGTTGCCCCTGCCGCAAAGAGCTCATCCAGAGTCGCAAACTGGTCCTGGAGCATGTACGCGATAAGACTACCGGTCGCGTATAGATAGAATATCGCCTCGAGCCCCGCGGCCATCGCCATGCGGCGCGGATCGGGAGCTATGGTCTGGAGAATAGCCAGCACTACAACCGGTACCGCGAGGATCAGCCCCAACCCCATGAGCCAGGGACCGCGTCTGACCACGTACAAGGTCGCACCTAAAACCAAGAGTCCAAATGCGCCAAACAAGGCCCGCGAACCGGGCGTGTACTCCAGCATTGGATAGCACAGCAACCCCAATACCTGCACAAACAGCAATCCCGCTGAGGGATGCCGAATTGGAAACCTCAGAGCGTTCCGGAAGCCCTTTGTATTTGAGCCTTTCACTAGGGCAGTCGTCTGAATGCGGCTCGCACGTACGACATATCGACAGACATGGAATCAAACGCCGCGGCGTCTGCGCTTCCTGCCTGGAATGGATTGGATTGTGGAAGCGCAGCTACGTACACACGCCCATCAGCCGTGACGATCGTGTCGCCTGGAGGCGGGCCGGATTCAGAAATTACCGTAGCCCAGTTCGTGTTGTTGAATACCAGGACGCTCAAAAGCGACTGCGGTCTGATCGAAGTGTCAGAAGGCGAATAGATGAAGGCTCGTGCTGAATAGTGGAGGGCTCCGGGAGCTACGCTCTCGTCCACCATCGTCACTCTGTCGTCCCAAGTCGCAGGCGCGTCGAAAGCCCACGCGATGGGATCTCTTGTCAGCGTAACAGCAGCGGGAGTGTCTGGCCCCGGACTGCGAACCTGGGCTCGATCACACGCTGCAACCATGAGTAGCAAAACTGCAAACGTTGGATAGATACGCACGTTTTGGCGGTTGGCGGTTGGTGGTTCAGATTGCGCGGCTCGGCGACGTCAGTCTCATGACAAGCTTGTACCAGAACTCGCGGGACTGGTAGAGCGACGGCACGGGGACGCCCTCGTCGAGACCGTGGGAACGCTCCTTCTCGGGATCAATGAGTATACCTGCCACTCCATAGACAGGCACGCTCGCATTTCTGACATAGAGTCCGTCGGTTGCACCATTCGACATGGCAGGTATGACCACAGCGTCGGCTCCCCAGAACTCTTTTACGGTGAGGCCCAGAGTAGGCATGATGTCGGAGCGCAGCGGCGAGGGCGGACTTGGTGTAGCCGGATCGACCGGCCGCACCGAGATCGAAGTGTCCCCTACTATCTCGACCAGCTTGCGCTCGACCTCGCCCACACTTTTTCCGGGAAAGACGCGGCAGTTGACGGTTGCCTTGGCTGATTGCGGCAGCGCGTTTTCGGCGTGACCAGCGGAAAGCATGGTAGCAACGCACGTCGTTCGCAGGTTAGCAGCGATGTATGGAACACGAGACAAACGATCGATAGCCGGTCCGCTTGTATCACCGGCAGCTGCCGCCCGCATATCCTGCGCCATCTGTCCCGACTCGAGTTCTGCCGCTCGTGAGAAAGTCTCACGCGTCACTTCGTTGTAGCTCACAGGAAAGTGATACTGCGACAACCTCGTCAGGGCGCCTGCCAAGGCATATATGGCGTTGTCGTCGCGCGGGACCGAGGAGTGACCGCCCGGGTTTGTGGCTTCAAGCGTGAACGAGGCGTAGACCTTTTCCGCGGCCTGCACGCCAAACACTATCTTGCCCGTTGACGATTGCGATACATCGCCGGCATCCGTGTTGAGTGCGTAGTCCGCCTTTTTGATTTCAGGAACATTCGCCACGAGCCATTGAATTCCCTTTTCCGCCGAGGTCTCTTCATCACACGTGAGAACCATCACGACGTCGCGGTCGGGGACGTAGTTCTCGCGCTTCCAGCGAAGCATGTTAGCCACGAGAACAGAAGCACCTGCCTTATTGTCCATTGTGCCACGACCATAGAACCACCCGCTTTCCTCACGTAGAACAAAGGGGTCAAAGGTCCAGTCTTCGCGATGAGCCGGCACCACGTCCAGGTGAGCCATAAGGAGCACCGGCTTGGCGTCTGAATTTCGTCCCTTTAGTGTGGCAACCACGTTAAGGCAGAGGCTGTCGGGCCCAAGGAGACGTGCCTCATTAGCACTGTATCCCCCCGCCGTCAGACGCCGAACGACTGCGCGCGCAGCCGTGGATACGCTCCCCGGGCCGCCTTCTGGCGACGTGTTTATCTCGACTAGCTCCCTGAAAATCGCTCTCTGAAGGGAATCCTCGGACGCGTTGGATTGGGCGCCGAGAGAAATCGCGAGTAGCGATGACGCCACCAGGACCAGACCGCCGCGCGTCAATCGTTTCTTTGTGCTCATTTCATGTGCTCGGTTAGCACTGTTCTTCGTTGAGTCGCCCCCAAGTCTCCACCTCAGGCTCCACAATCGCTAGTTTCAAAGTCTCTTCGCTCAATCGAAAGGAGTCAACGTGACCGGAATCGCCGAAGCGACGACCACGTCGCTCGACCTTCTGTGCATCAATACTGTGCGCACCCTGGCGATGGACGCCGTTCAGAAGGCTGAAAGCGGACATCCCGGAGCGCCGATGGCCCTGGCACCGCTGGCCTACTCGCTCTTCACACGCCATATGCGGCACAACCCCACGGATCCTGCATGGCCAGACCGTGATCGCTTTGTGCTCTCAAACGGCCACGCGTCGATGTTGCTCTATGCCTCGCTTTACCTGAGCGGCTACGACGTCACCATCGACGACATCAAGGAGTTCCGTCAGTGGGGGAGTCGCACTCCGGGGCACCCGGAGCATGGCATGACCCCTGGTGTGGAAACCACCACCGGACCGCTGGGTCAGGGCCTCGCCAATGCCGTTGGAATGGCAGCCGCTGAAGCGCACCTGGCTGGTGTTTTCAATCGTGAGGGCCACGAAATCGTGGACCATTACACGTACTTCATAGCAGGCGACGGCTGCATGATGGAGGGGATTTCGCACGAGGCAGCGTCGTTTGCCGGTCACTTTCGCCTCGGCAAGCTCATCGGCTTTTACGATGACAACCACATTTCGATCGACGGCGAAACCGACCTGACCTTCAGCGACGATACAGCTAAGCGGTTTGAGGCATATGGCTGGCACGTTCTCCGAGTGGCCGACGGCAACGATCTGGATGCGATAGACCGTGCAGTAACGGAGGCCAAAGCAGAAACGCAGCGACCCACTCTGGTAATAGTACGTACGCACATCGGCTACGGCTCACCTAACAAGCAGGACACAGCCAAAGCCCACGGTGAAGCGCTGGGAGAAAAGGAAATCGAGCTCACCAAAAAGAACTACGGGTGGCAGTGGAAGGATCCTTTCCACGTCCCAGACGAAGCTCTGGCACACTGGCGCGGCCTGTGCACCCGCGGTGCTGCCGATCAGGACGTATGGCGGCGCAAGGTCATTGGCTACACCAAGGCGCATCCCGAAGAAGCCAAGGATTTCGGACGTCGCATGCAGGGAGATCTGCCTGGCGGCTGGAACCAGGCCATTCCCGTTTTTACAAAAGAGAACGGCAACGTGGCTACGCGTGCAGCCTCCGGTGTGGTACTCAATGCACTGGCAGCAAAGGTCCCCGAACTTTTTGGCGGTTCCGCGGATCTAAGCGGTTCCAACGTCACAATCATCAAGGAGTCCGGTAAGTTCAGCGCCAGCACACCCGCGGGGCGCAACGTGCATTTTGGCGTGCGCGAGCACGCCATGGGCTCCATGATGAACGGGATGTCGATGCATAGAGGGGTGATCCCTTATGGTGGAACGTTCCTCGTATTCAGCGACTACATGCGGCCTGCAATCAGACTTGCCGCATTGACGCACCAGCAGGTGATCTACGTGTTTACACACGACTCCATTGGGCTCGGCGAGGACGGGCCAACCCACCAGCCAATAGAGCACCTGTCGGCGTTGCGCTGCATTCCCAACCTTGTCGTCATCCGTCCTGCAGACGCCAATGAAACCGCCGAGGCGTGGCGCGTGGCCGTCTCTCACAGGACTGGTCCAATTGCCCTGGCGTTGACGCGACAGAAGGTCCCCCTCATTGACCGCGAGGGGAAAGGTGCCGCGTCAGAGCTGGCAAAGGGGGCCTACGTGTTGAGCGAGAGCGCCGGCGGCGCGCCGCAGGTAGTGCTCATGTCCAGCGGTTCTGAGGTCTCTCTGGTGCTCGAGGCGCAGTCAACGCTGGCCGCCGAGGGTATTCGTGCACGGGTAGTGAGCGTGCCGAGCCACGAGCTTTTTGCGCGTCAATCTGTGGAGTACCAGGAGTCGGTGCTGCCACGAGGTGTAAAGCGCGTAGCGATCGAAGCTGCGCACCCAATGTCGTGGTATCACCTGGTGGGCTCCGACGGCCTGGTAATCGGCATCGAGCGTTTTGGTGCTTCTTCTCCGTATGAGCGGATCTACAAGGAGTTTGGGTTGACGGCAGCGGCGGTGGCCGAGGGAGCTCGAAAAGTCCTTGCTACCACGGAGAATCCGGCAAAACGATAAACGGGGCCCGCCCCGAAAGCGCACCATCAAGGTGCAGCATCGCCAGACCAACTCCAGCCGCACCCTGCATCAAACCTGTCTGAGCCACAAGATTCTCAGGCTGAACACGGTGCTCCGCCTGAATCCACTTGACCCCATCCTCTTCCGTGGTGGCTCGCTCAAGCGTGTCCGACGCTATGTGCCGCGCATAATCCAGATACCTCGTGTCACTCGTTAGGCCATGCAGCGACACCAGATACTCGCTCACACCACAGTTGCCACAGCACTGCGAGATGTTGTTCCAGAAACCGGGTGAGCGCTCTGGTACTTTCATATCCCTCGTCGCAGTCGTGAGCTTCTCGATGTAGCTGCTCCACTCACGATTGCGCGTTACCTGACCAAGCTTGTGGAATAACCGCG